>SVCL01000010.1 GCA_015058405.1 Clostridium sp. | reverse complement strand
CTAATATACCTATAACCTTTAATTGCTGACGTGGGAAAAAGTTTTGTAAATCTATTGTTGAATTACACATAATAAATACCTCTTAAAAATATGTTTAATATATTATATTGTATCATTAATACGGTAATTTACGGAAGAACCATTCTTATCTTAGCATTTATACCCTCAGACCAAGAATTTGCCTTAGGCTTCCTTCAGATTCCACCTCACGATGGACACCCTTGCCCTTAACTAGTGGTTCCCACTACCAAGCCCACAACGGACTTTCACCGTCGAGTTGTTGCCCATGCTGGGCACACAAAAAACAACATATCCCATAAAAATGGAATATGTTGTTTTCTTTATTTATATATAATTATATTAGAGGTTAAATTATAGTTCTGTTCTCTTTACATGCCATATTTCTTCAGCATATTGTAATATTGTTCTATCACTTGAGAAGATACCTGCATTACAAGTATTTAAGAAGCACATTTTGGCCCATTTTTCTTTATCTTTATATGCTTCAAATACTCTATCTTCTGTATCTTTAAAGCTTTGGAAGTCAGCTAATAAATAATATTGATCTCCTTCATCTAACAATGATGTAAATAAGTCTTCAAAATCTCCTGTACCACCATCATCAAATGTACCATCAACTAATGTATCTAAAACTTTTCTTAAACTTGCATCATTATTGTAGTATTCTTTTGGATTGTAGTGATTTTTAAGTTCTTCTATTTCTTCTACCTTTAATCCAAATATAAAGTTATTTTCTTCTCCACTTTCATTTACTATTTCTACGTTAGCTCCATCAAGAGTACCAAAAGTAGGTGCACCATTTAACATGAACTTCATATTACCAGTTCCAGATGCTTCCTTACCAGCTGTTGAAATTTGTTTTGATATATCAGCTGCTGGACATAATTTTTCTGCATAAGATACTCTATAGTTTTGTACAAATACAACTTTGATCTTTCCACCAATTTCTTCATCATTATTTACTAAGTTAGCTATTTCATTTATAAACTTAACTATAGCCTTAGCTCTCTTATATCCTGGGAATGCCTTTGCTCCAAATAAGAAAGTAACCTTTGGAATATCTAAAGTACTATCTTCTTTTACTCTATAATATAAGTCTAAAATATATAAAGCATTTAATAATTGTCTCTTATATTCATGTAATCTCTTTATTTGAATATCGAAAATTGAATCTGGATCTATTTCAACTCCTTCATTTTCCTTAACATATTGAGCTAACTGTTCTTTTTTGCTGTGTTTAATACTCATAAATCTATTTACAACTTCTTTGTCATCAACAAACTTTTCAAGTTTCTTAAGTTCTGAAAGATCTCTAACCCAAGCTTCGCTTCCTAATAATTCAGTGATTAATGATGATAACTCTGGGTTACAAAGTCTTAACCATCTTCTTGGAGTAATACCATTAGTCTTGTTTTGGAATTTTTCTGGATATAGTTCATACCAGTTTCTAAGTTCTGTTTCTTTTAATATATCAGTATGAAGTTTTGCAACACCATTTACTGCTGAACCTACATGTATAGCTAAATTAGCCATTCTTACTTGTCCCTTAGCTATTATCTTGTATTCTTTAATAGCTTCTCCATTATATCCTGCATCTTTTAATTCCTTAATAAATCTCTTATCTATATCTTTTATTACTTCTAATATTCTAGGGAATAATTCATCGATTAGCATTACATCCCATTTTTCTAGAGCTTCTGCTAAGATAGTATGATTTGTGTAAGCAAATATCTTTTTAGCCATTCTTAAAGCTTCATCAAATGCAACACCTTCTTCATCTACTAAAATTCTTATAAATTCAGGAATTGCTAAAGTTGGATGTGTATCATTTAATTGTATAGCATGTAACTCTTCCATTGAGTCGGTAACGGTACCGAATTTTTCTTTATGTTTTGCTATTATATCCTTTAATGAAGCACTTACTAAAAGATATTGTTGTCTTAATCTTAATATCTTACCATCTTTATTAGAATCATTTGGATATAATACCCTTGTTATATCATCAGCCTTATTCTTTAAGCTAATTGCTTCCTCGTAATTTTGATTGTTAAATAATGTAAAATCAAATTCTTTTAATGGTTCACACTTCCATAATCTTAAAGTATTAATATTCTTAGTTCCATATCCTATTATAGGCATATCGTAAGGTACAGCCTTTACATCCATATCAGCAAAGTGAATTACTTGTGCTTCACTTTCTTTTCTTATGCTCCATGGATCTCCATATCTTAACCATGAATCAACATCTTCTTTTTGGAATCCATCTTCAATATATTGATTAAATAAACCATTACTATATCTTAAACCATATCCTACTAAAGGTACTTCCATTGTAGCTGCTGAATCCATAAAGCAAGCAGCTAATCTACCAAGACCACCATTTCCTAGTCCTGCATCATCTTCAATTTCTTCTATCTTATTAATGTTTATATTTAACTCTTCTAAAACTTCTCTAACTTCATCGTATACGCCCATGCTAATTAAGTTATTTCCAAGAGCTCTACCCATTAAATATTCAGCTGATAAATAATAAGCCTTTTTACCATTTGAATATAATTCTGTAGTTGCATTCCAATCATCCACAATATTTTCTAATAGTACTAATGATAAAGCATTAAAAATTTCATAATCTACAGCCTTATCTAAAGTTTTTCCATACTTAACCTTTAAATTTCTTTCAATCCCCGCTCTTATTTCTTGTTTATTCATTAATATCACACCTTCCAAACATTCTTACATATTTATAAATTTTAATTGCTAAATCCTTATTTACTTCTTCTTTCCTTGCTTTCCATACCCAATTTCCACCTAAAGTAGATGGTATATTTATTCTTGCTTCTGCACCTAAAGATAAGAAATCTTGAAATGGAACTATTGCTATATCAGAATTACTTGCAAATATTCCTCTAATAAATCCCCAGTTACAGCCTTCCTTAGAATTAAGTCCTAAATATTGTTTAGCTCTTTTTGTTTCTTTCTTATTTCCTGTTTTTTCATACCAGCCAATAAAAGTATCATTATCATGAGTACCTGTATATGCAATAGAATTTTTAATATAATTATGTGCCAAATAAATATTATTTGGGTCACCATCAAAACCGAATTGTAATATCCTCATTCCTGGGAATCCTGTCTTAGCTAAAAATTTCTTAACATCCTCTGTTAAAAATCCTAAATCTTCAGCAATAATATCTACCTTACCTAGTTCCTCTTTTATTGTATTAAAAAGATCTATTCCTGGACCTTTTACCCACTTACCATTTACTGCTGTCTCATCACCATAAGGTATTTCCCAGAAAGATTCGAATCCTCTAAAATGGTCAATTCTTAAAACATCATATAGTTCTAAACTTTCTTTAATTCTTAAAACCCACCATTTATAATTAGTCTTCTTCATGTAATCCCAATCATATATAAGATTTCCCCATAATTGACCAGTCTTTGCAAATGCATCTGGAGGACATCCTGCTACTACTGTAGGCTTCATAGTTTCCTTATCAATTTTATAATTGTCTGGAGCACTCCATGTATCTACACTATCTTCTGCTACATAAATAGGTATATCCCCTATGAACTTTATTCCTAAGTCATTAACATAATCTTTTAACTTGTACCACTGTTTGTAAAACAAGAATTGTATAAAAGACCAATATCCTATATCATCTTTTAACTCTTCTCTATATCTCTCCATAGCTTTTGGTTCTCTTCTCTTTATATCATCATCCCACTTATTCCATCCCTTTAAGTCGAACTTATTCTTAACTGACATATATAAAGCATATTCATCAAGCCAAAAAGCTTTTTCTTGTATAAAAAGATTAAATTCTTTTTCTAGATTTGATTTATCCTTTTTATAGTTTTCATATGCCTTTCTTAAAACTTCATATTTTACTTCAAACAATTTTCCATAATCTATTGAATCCTTTTTAGAGCCAAAATCCTTATTAACATAATCTCTTTCCTCTAATAATCCATCATCTTTTAATTGTTCAAAATCTATAAAATATGGATTTCCTGCAAAAGCAGAGAAACATTGATATGGTGAATCTCCATATCCAGTATGGCCTAGCGGCAATATCTGCCAATACTTCAACCCAGCTTTCCTCATAAAATCTGCAAATTCATATGCTTCCTTACCAAAAGAACCTATCCCAAACTTCCCAGGAAGTGAAGCAATATGCATTAGTACACCTGCACCTCTACTCATTTATTGAATCCCCCATTCTACACTATCTTTACTATATTAATTTCCTTTCCTTCTTTACTTATAATTTTCATATTAACTTTTTCTATCAAACACTTACTTCCTTTTTCAACATCAATTTCGTAGTTATCTTTTACCCTTTGGATTAAAACTTTCATACTATAATCTTTGTATCCTTCATAATCTTTAGTAACTCCATCATCATCGTAAAGATAATATTCTGCTTTGTCTTCAATAAATGCTATAATATCTAATTCTTTACTTATATCTTTATTAATATTACTTACTAAAGGTATTATTTTATCCTTTTTAACATAAAATATAATTTCTTCCAGTGAGTATTCAAAAAAATTATGTCCTTCTCTACAAGGTTTAAAACTTAACTTACCGTCTTTACTCACCTTACAAAGTAACATATCGCAAGGTAGATATACATATCTTCCTTTAGAGTTTTGTTTATAAATAGGTGCTATCATTAAAGATTCACCAATTAATAATTGATCTTCTATTCCCTTAGATATTTCATCTTCATATTCAAATGATAATGGTTTAAAATACATACTATCATTTTTTACAGCTTTCATAAATTCACTGTATAAATAAGTTATTAAACAATATCTAAACTTTATTATATTTCTTATAGTTAATGTAGTTTCTTCATCAAATGCATATGCTTCTTGATTCCTAGTCCCTAAAGCAGAATGATTTCTATACAATGGAGTAAACAAACTTAATTGATTCCACCTTATTAATAAATCACTAGTAGTATTACCTGAAAATCCTCCTGTATCAGAACCTACAAAAAGAAACCCACACATATTTAAATTAGGTAACATATGAATTGTCATTTCTATATGCTCCCACCATGAAGAACTATCACCTGTCCATACTCCTCCAAATCTATGTGCTCCTATAATTGACGCTCTTGAAAATAATAAGAACCTTTTATTTGAATCTATTTTTTCTAATCCTTCATAAGCAGCTCTAGTCATATTAAATCCATATAAATTATGAATATCGTAATGACTTACAAGTTTTCCATTAACTTTTTGATACATATTTCTATAATCATCTATAGAATTTGACATACTTGCAAAGGAATCTTTAAGTGCAAAATATTCATATACTCCAATATTCTTTTTCCTTAATTCTTCTGCCTTCGTATAAGCTTTATTTAATCCCTCTTCCGAATAAAATAAGGCAGGTTCATTCATATCATTCCAAAATCCATCTATCCCTTTATCAGTTAGTATCTTATACTTACTTCCAAACCACTCTCGCACCTTTGGCTGCATAAAATCTGGTAGATGAACTTTTCCTGGCCAAACAGCTGCTGTAAAAACTTGTCCATCCTTATCTGTGCAAAAATAATTATTTTCTATTCCCTCTTCATAAAGATCATACTTATCTTCGACTTTTATTCCTGCATCAATTATAGGTATAAGCCTTACATTTTGACTTTTACAATATTCCACTAAACCCTCAAATGAAGGGAACGCTTCTTTTTCTATAGTAAAATCTTTAAATTTCTCCATATAATCTATATCTAGATAAAGCATTTCTAAAGGAATATCATTATCTTTATAAGATTTAATTATTTCTTTAACATCATCTTCAGTTGAATATCCCCATCTGCTTTGACCATATCCAAAGGCCCATTTAGGTGGAATATAGCTTTCTCCTATTAAAGCTCTAAATTCTTTTACTATTTCCTGTAACGTTTTTCCTTCAATAATAAACAAATTAAAGTTGCTATTTTCATTTATAATCTTTAATTTATTTTTACTTGTATACCCAATATCAAAAGTTACTTTAGATGGTGAATCGATAAATACCCCAAAGGTCTCTTTGCCATAAATTATTATAAAATTATGTGCACCATATAAACTTCTTTTATCAGGCGTATGAGAAAATTCATCTGAGCAAAAACTTTCATATATCCAACCTCTTTTATTAAGTCCCCTAACATTCTCACCTAGTCCATAGACTATATCATCATTAGATAATATATATTCTAAATTTTTATCTTCATTTAATGTCATATACTTTATATTCTTTTCATTGATACTTTCAATATCTTCAGTATGTATGACTACTGAATCAGTATCTAGTGGATTACCAAAAATATATCTTTTTATATTTTTATTAATAGTTGATGCATTTATCATCTTATCCCCTCTCTATTCTTCCACAAGACTCTCTTTCTATTAATTCTGTATCTAAAACAATATGCATATTCTCTGCTTTATTCTTCAATAAATTTATCAATAACTCTGTACTTTTTTCTGCCATTAATTTTTTAGGCTGTTTTACAGTTGTTATTCCAGGACTATAGAATTTACTTATATTTAATCCATCAAATCCTACTAAAGATATATCTTTTCCTATTACTAAGCCTTCCTCAGTAATAGCTTTAGCTATTCCTATCGCCATAATATCTGATATAGAAAATACAGCTGTAACATCCTTATTAGTTTCCAAAAACTCTTTCATAACCTCATATGCACGTTCAGAGCTATAATCACCAATTAACATATTATCTGTGTTAAAAGGTATGTTATTTTCTTTAAGTGCTTTTTGATATCCTTTAAGTCTAGTCCAACTTATTCCAATATCATTTTTATCACCGAGCATAACAACAATATTTTTATGACCTAAGTCAATTAAATGTTTTGTTGCCATATATCCTGATTTAATATTATCAATTCCTACTGAAGAATAGCCTTCCTTATTTAAATCAAAATTTGCTGATGTTAACACTACTGGTACTTCAAGTAGATCAATACATTCCTTACTAACTGTATCAAAGTTAACTCCAAGACAAATTACTCCTTGCAATCTTTTTTCTTTAATAAAAGCTTGTAATGTATCAAAATCATCATCAAATGAAAAATCATTTTGTTGCAAAACCATAGTATAATTAGAGTCTGCTAAAATTTTTCCTATAACATTAACCATTTCTGAAAAGAAAGGATTAAAAACACCTTTTACTAAAACACCAATATTATTAGTATTATTCTTCTTTAAAATTCTTGCACTATTATTAGGAATATAATTACTTTCTTTAATTACTTCTAATACTTTTTCTCTAGTACTTTCTTTTACATCTGGATGATTATTTAAAACTCTAGATACTGTACTTACTCCAACACCAGATAATCTAGCTATATCTTTTATATTCATTGATTTTCCCCTCGCAAATTAACTTAATTCGGTAACGATACCAATTTACATTATATAATAATTCCTATTTTTTTAAATAGGAATTATTATATTTTTAAAAATTACTTATAAGTTATTGAGAAGATTTTTAACCTTTTACAGCTCCTGCTGTTAATCCACCAGCTATAAATTTTTGGAATGACATAAATAATATAACTACTGGAAGAGAGGCCATAATTGCAGCTGCTGAATATTGAGTCCAGTTAGCTGAGAATTTTTCATTAATGAATAATTGCATACCAACTGCTAAAGTTTGTGATGCACTATCTTTTAATAAAGCTGAACTTATCATAAATTCACTGTACGCATTAATAAATGAGAACAAGAAAATTACTATCATCATATTCTTTATTAATGGAAAAATAATTTTTATAAATACTTGGAATGTTGTAGCTCCATCAACATAAGCTGCTTCCATTAAATCAGATGGTATACCATCTATATATCCTTTCATTAACCAAATATTATATGCAATACCTGTACACATTAAAAGTATTACTACTAATAAATTATCCATACCATTGTGGTTATAAGCTATTCTTAGTATTGCTGGCAATGCCATTGCTGTTGGGAACATTTGTAATATTAATAATGCCATAAGTCCTTTGCTTCTAAAAATAAATCTAAGTTTAGAAAAGGCAAATGATGCTGGTATTACTATTGCTAATTGAATTACTGCTGATGCAATACACACAATTAGTGAATTCTTAACCCAAAGTAAAAAGTTAGTATCTTTAATAACTTTCGAATAATTATCCAAAGTCATTTCACTTGGAAGTAAACTTGATTGAGTGAAAGAACTTCCTTTACTTAAGGATGCTCCTACTACTGCAAGTATTGGAAATAATACAATAGCCATCATTACCCATAATGCAATTCTTGAAAGCCAAAGATTTCTTCTTTCTGCGCCTGTCATCTTTTTCTTGTATTTTAACTTTACGTCTGCTTTCGTATTAACCATATTAGCTTGTAATTCCATCTTAATCTACCTCCTTAAATTGGCCTGATGCCCTCATTTGGAAGTAAGATATAGTCGCTAAAATTATAAATATAATAATACTTAATGTTGAAGCAATATCTAATCTACCAAATTTAGTTGATAAGTTATAATTAACAGATGCTAATATATCTGTATAACCAGCAAATTGAGTATCCAATCTAGCAGGTCCACCACTTGTAATCAAATAAGCAGATCCAAAGTTATTAAAGTTAAATGCAAATGATGTTATTAATAATGGATATGCTGTTCTAGCTAATGATGGTAAAGTTATTTTTACAAACTTAGTCCAGTTACTAGCTCCATCAACATCTGCTGCTTCATAATAAGTTTCTGGTATAGCAGATAAACCACCCATACAAACATTCATCATATAAGGGAATCCTAACCAAAGACTTGCTATTACTATTGCGGCCTTAGCCCAAAATGGATCTGTAAGCCATGGTATAGGATTACTTATTAAATGTAAATTCATAAGTGCATTATTGATAGCACCATAAGTTCCATTAAATAAACCTTGCCAAGAAAGAATAGCAACTGTTGCTGGTAATGCCCAAGGTAATATTAAAATTGCTTTATATATACCTCTTTCTTTCATGTTAGAATTATTAAGTAATAATGCCATTACTAATCCTATTAAGAAAGAACCTAAAGTAGTTAATGTAGCAAATATTACAGTCCATATAAATACTGGAATAAATACTTCTTTAAATGGTCCACTAACTACATCAACGAAATTTGATAATCCAACAAATGAACTTTCTCCATCTTTCATATATATAGTCTTATCGGTAAATGAAATCCATACTGTGTATATTATAGGTAAAACTGTGAAGATTAATATATACACCAAAGCTACTATTAAATATGGCGTAGCTTTTACAGTTTCTCTCACTTTTTTTGTCTCCACCATAATCTTTCCCCTCTCTCTATAACTTATAAGTTCAATTTTATGCCTAAATAAACACTACTTAGCTTGCTTAATTCCTTCAACTACTTGATCATGCATATTCTTAGCTGCAGTCTTAGCATCAATTTGTCCTGCAATTAATAACTTAAGGTTATTCTTACCTGGATCCCATATTGCTTGTACTTCTGGAACATTAGGCATAGCTTCTGCTACCTTAGCAGCTTGTGCAAATTGTTGAATTTCTTCATTTTCCTTAAATGCACTATCTTCTAGAGCTTTCTTTAATACAGGAATTCTATTTCCTTCTTTTATAATAATATCTGTATTATTTTCATTTAAATATTTAATTAATTCCCAAGCTTTTTCTTGCTTTTTAGAGTTTTTGCTAACAAAGGCAGTTTGTACACCTAAGAATGGTTTTACAGTCTTTCCATTTAGTGTTGGAATAGGTGCAACTCCTAATTTGATTCCTGCATTTTTAGCATCAGCTACATTCCATGGTCCTGAAATATAAAATGCTGTTTCACCTTTTACAAACTTTTCTTTTGCTATATCATCAGTAACATCAGCTGTCATTAATTTATCATCTACTAGACTCTTAATAAACTCAAGTCCTTTTACTGTTCCTTCATTACCTAAACCATTGTCTTCTACATCAGCTTTTCCATTATTATTCTTGAATATATAGCCTCCATTTGCGCTTAATAATCCATAATTTACATAGAAGTCTGTTAAGTTAAACATAAATCCTTTTTCTTTTCCTTCTTTAACAACATCCTCTAATGTCTTTGGAACTTCTTTAACCTTATCCTTGTTATAGTATAATGCTAATACTTCTTGTGCTAATGGTAATGCACATTGTTTTCCATCTATTGTAACTGAATCAACTACTCCTTGAGATACATAATCATCTGCCTTAAATACATCATTTGGTACATCTGCTAACAAATCTGCTTTTTGGAAAGTTCCTAAGTTATCATGTGGAATTCCATACATTATATCTGGACCTGATTTACTGTTAGCAGCTTCTTTAAATTCTTGAATTTTTGATTGATCTTCTACTACTTTTACTTCTATATTATTTTTATCTCCCCACTCTTTTGCAAGAGTTTCTACCTTTTTAACTTCATTTGTCTTTAAGTGAGACCATACAGTTAATGTTTCCTTACCACTATCTTCTTTACTACTTCCACAACCTACTAAACCTGTACCTGTTATTAATGTTGCCATTATTATTGCAGCAATTTTTTTTCGTCTACTCATTATTAAACCCTCCTAAATATTTTATTAATTTTAAACCACTATGGGTCTATTAACATAACCCTATACAATTATATTCGGAAACGATTCCATTTATTAGTAAATTAAAAAATTTACCACATTTTTCTTCGTTATCGTTTTCATGAATATTGTACACCTTTTCTATATTCCATTTCAATACTTTTTTTGAATTTATTTATATTTTTTTTCTTTCCATAAAAAGAATAGTATCTTAAAGACAACTGACATATTAAAATCTTTTATATCAAAGCCTGTATACTTTTGAATTTTATCAATTCTATATATCAATGTATTTCTATGAATATATAGACATTTTGCACTTTCACTGACATTTAAGCCACATTTAAAAAATATATCTATAGTTCTTATCATCTCACTATCTAATTTATCAAACCCTTTGCCACATTGTTTCAATAAAGTATTTTTTTTAGTTTCATCTATACTATCAACTATTTCCTCAAATAAAAGTGAATTTTCTCCTAATATTCCTTCGGTAATATTGAATTTTTGCGCCAATTCTACCTTTTTCAAACAATTTCCTATAATTACTCTCAATTCTTCATAAGAATCTACATTTGCATATGCAATCAGAAAATCTTCCCCTAAACTATACTGCAATGTTTCACTTATACTTAAGGCATGCTCCTTAGTATCTTCTAATTTACCTAAAATAAGAGCTAGATTATTATAGTTAATAATAACTACTTCTTCATCCTTATAACCATCACTTATTAAGGATATAACTTTATTTACAGTATTTTGTTTTGTATTAATAAGAATCATTGAAAATTCCTTTTCAAGAAACGGATATATATCCTCTATATACCCCTTTGAAAAAGGTTTATTTTCAATGATATTCAAAATAATATCATTTCTTTTTATATACTCATTCTTTATAGTATTAGCTATATAATTTTCTAATAAAGGAAGTGCACTTCTATCTTCTGCACATACAAGTAAAGTTAATTCTTCTCTAATTGATTGTATCTTTCTTTCTACAAAAGTAGTTTTTATATGAAAGTTCGGAGATGTATAAATGTCTCCTTTAACATTTCTTATCTTAAAAGGAATCTGAGCTACTATACTGATATTACTTAATAATTCATCTAATTTTTTCATTTCTACACCTCCGTAAAAATTCTTATATAACCCTTAACTCTGTTTCTTTATTAAATACATGAATTCTATTAGGATTAATATGCACTTTAGCTTGTTCACCAACCTTCAAAGCTGTACTACCATTAACTCTTACTGTTAGCTTTGTATTTCCTATTTTTGTATAGATATAACTTTCAGCTCCCATAAGTTCAATAACTTCTACAGCTGTATTAATTACTTCTGCTGGATTTGCTTCAATAATTTCCTTATCATCATCTAATTCTTCAGGTCTTATTCCAAACTTAACAGGCTTACCATCTAAACCTTCTCTCTTTAACTTTGTGGCTGCATCTTCGGGTAAAAGAATTTTCTCATTTTCAAATAAAGCATATGCCTTATCGCCTTCAATTTTAACTTCTCCATCGATAAAGTTCATTTGAGGACTTCCTATAAAGCTTGCTACAAACATATTTGCTGGATTATTATATATGTTTTGTGGAGTGTCAACTTGTTGAACAATACCATCTTTCATAACAACAATTCTTGATCCCATTGTCATCGCTTCTGTTTGATCATGAGTTACATAAATTATTGTAGTTTCTAACTTTCTATGAAGTTTTGAAATTTCTGTTCTCATTTGAACTCTTAATTTTGCATCAAGATTTGATAAAGGCTCGTCCATTAAAAACACCTTTGGCTTTCTAACAATAGCTCTACCTAATGCAACTCTTTGCCTTTGACCACCTGATAATGCTTTAGGCTTTCTATTTAATAAAGTCTCAATATCTAATATCTTTGCTGCCTCTTTTACTTTTGCATCTATCTCATCTTTTGGTACTTTCTTTATCTTTAGCCCAAAAGCCATATTATCGTATACTGTCATATGTGGATATAATGCATAATTTTGGAATACCATAGATATATCTCTATCCTTTGGTTCCATATCATTAACTAATTTATCTCCAATATATAATTCACCCTTTGATATATCTTCAAGTCCTGCTATCATTCTTAGAGTTGTAGATTTACCACAACCAGATGGCCCTACAAATACTATAAATTCTTTATCTTTTATTTCTAAATTAAAATCCTTTACTGCTGCCACATCACCTGGATATATCTTATAAATATTCTTTAATGAAAGGTTTGCCATTTTATTTTCCCCCTTAACTTCTCAACTTATGATACAATCAGTATAACTCTAAATAACGTTTACATCTATTGTTATTACCCACAAACTATCAACACCTTTTTTGTATGTAATAACATAATATGTATTTTTTTCTTCATTTTATCACTTATATACTCACCTTTCAATTTTTCACATGAATTTACATTACTAAATATTTAGTAAAACATTTAATAAAAATAAAAAAGTGGCTTTGCTACGCTTCTAAAAAAACTTCATAGCATTATTAAAATCAGTATTTAGATAAACTTTTTAAATTATCCAACTTTAAATAACGCTATAAAGGTTTTTAGTTAAACAAAATATTTAAATCAATAGTTACTTCTACTATATCTATAGTTTATCTTTAATATTTTATTCGCTAATGTATTTAAATCTAAGTTATTTCTCATCCTCCAACTCCAATTTCCACCTAAACTAGAAGGAAGATTCATCCTGCCTTCATTACCTATACCTAAAAAGTCCTGCATTTGAGCAATAGTTATAAGTGCAATACTAGACCATACCCCTCTTATAAATCCCCAATTATAGCCTTCTTCTTTATTTAGTCCTAAATACTCTTTTGCATTTTTTCTATCATTCTCACTACTTGTATTCTCGTACCATCCCATACAAGTATCGTTATCATGTGTTCCTGTATAAGCAATGCAATTTTTAACATAATTATGTGGAAGATAATAGTTTCCATTAGATCCATCAAAAGCGAACTGTAATATCTTCATTCCTGGACATCCAGAATCTTTTACAAACTTAATGACTTCATCTGTAAGAAATCCTAAATCTTCAGCTATTATATTTACATCTCCTAATTTCTTTCTTATCACTTTAAATAAATCCATTGCAGGACCCTTACTCCATTTTCCTTTAACAGCTGTAACTTCTCCATAAGGAACTTCCCAATAAGACTCTAATCCCCTAAAATGATCAATTCTAACTACATCATATAATTTAAAGTTTTCTTCTATTCTATTTATCCACCATTCATAATCATTTTTCTTCATGTAATCCCAGTCATAAATAACATTACCCCAAAGTTGACCAGTACTTGAAAAAGCATCTGGAGGACAACCTGCTACAGATATTGGTTCTAATGTATTTTTATCTAACTTGAAATTTTCCGGATTACTCCAAGTATCCACACTATCGGCTGAAACATATATAGGTATATCTCCTATTATTTCTATTCCATTGTCATTAGCATATTTTTTTACATCTTTCCACTGAGTAAAAAATAAATATTGTATAAAACACCAATACTCTATCTCATCTTTTAACTTTTCTTTATAATGATTTAAAGCATCTATCTTCCTAAATTTAATATCATCATCCCACTCATACCAGCTCTTATAATTAAATTCACGTTTTAAAGCCATATACAAACTATAATCATCTAACCATAACGAATTTTCTTCCTTGAACTCCTTAACTTTACTTTTTATATCCTCTCTCCACTCATATCTTTCATACGCTTTCTTTAATACCTTATACTTAGCATTATATATAAGACCATAGTCAACTCTTTCCTCATTAGATTGATAATATTCTCTTTCATAATCCTCTCGATTTAATAATCCTCTTCTATTTAGTAAATCAAAATCTATAAAATAAGGATTTCCAGCATAAGCTGTAAAACATTGATAAGGTGAATCTCCAAAACCAGTGTGTCCTAAAGGTAATGTTTGCCAATACTTAAAACCAGCCTTTTTTACAAAATCTATAAACTTATATGCTTCATCACCTAAAGTTCCTATTCCAAACTTACCTGGCAATGATGAAACATGCATTAAAACACCTGAACCTCTTTCCATATTACTAAAAAACCTCCTAGAACATACTTATAAGCATAAAAAGCCTATATAACAACGTTATATAAGCCTTTATTATTAATACTATATGTTATAAATTCTATTTTTTATTTAGGTTTTTTATGCATAATTAATTCAAATATTATATACTTTTCAAAAGATTAGCCATTTCAATTGCACTTACTGCTGCATCATACCCCTTATTTCCTGCTTTTGTTCCAGCTCTCTCTATTGCTTGTTCTATATTATCTGTAGTTACTACTCCAAAAATAACCGGCTTTTCTTCGCTCAACGATACTGAAGCAATCCCTTTAGAAACTTCTGCACATACATAATCATAATGTGAGGTTGCTCCTTTTATTACAGCTCCTAAACATATTACAGCATCGTATTTATCTGATTTAGCTAACTTTTTTGCAAGTAATGGAATTTCGAATGCTCCTGGAACCCATGTTAATTCTATATCATCATCCTTAACACCATGTCTTTTTAATCCATCTAATGCTCCCCCTACTAACTTTGATACTATAAACTCATTAAATCTTGATGCTACTATTGCTATCTTTAATCCTTCTGCAACTAACTTTCCTTCATATACCTTCATTTTTATATCCCCCTAAATTAACATTTCACTAAAATGTGATTCATTTTTTCTTTTTTTACTTTTAAATAAAACTTATTATTTTTATTAGCTTCTATTTCAATAGGAACTCTTTCAACAATATCTATGTCATAACTTTCTAATCCGGTTACTTTATCAGGATTATTAGTCATAAGTCTAACTTTTTTCACTCCAAGTTGCTTCAAAATTTGAGCACTTATATCATATTTACGCATATCTGCTGGAAATCCTAACTTTATATTCGCTTCAACAGTATCATAGCCTTGATCTTGAAGCTCATAAGCTTTTATTTTATTTATTAGTCCTATACCTCTTCCTTCTTGTCTCATATATACAAGAACTCCACTACCTTCTTCTGCTATTCTCTTCATAGCTGCATCATATTGTTGTCCACAATCACACCTAGCAGAACCTAAAGCATCTCCTGTTAAACATTCTGAATGTACTCTAGTTAAAATAGGTGTATTTTTATTAATATCTCCTTTAACTAAGGCAACATGATGTTCTCCATTTAACTTATTTACAAAACCATATATAGTAAATTCTCCATATCTAGTTGGCATTTTTGCCTTAGCAACTTGTTCTACAAGTTCATCATTTCTTTTTCTATAATCTATTAAATCCGCTACTGTTATAATCTTTATTCCATTTTTCCTTGAAAACTCCATAAGGTCCGGAGTTCTTGCCATTGTTCCATCATCTTTCATAATTTCACATATAGCTCCTGCACCTTTTAGTCCAGCAAGTTTTGCTAAATCTACTGCCGCTTCTGTATGACCTGTTCTCTCCAAAACGCCCCCCTTTTTAGCTCTTAAAGGAAATATATGTCCTGGTCTTCTAAAATCTAATGGTTTTGCATTTTCATCAATTGCCTTAATGATAGTATGACTTCTTTCAAAAGCAGAAATTCCTGTTGTTGTATCTACATGATCTATTGATACCGTAAATGCTGTTTCATGATTATCTGTATTTTTTTCTACCATTTGGCCAATCTCTAATTTATCTAAAATTTCACCTTCCATAGGCATACATATTAATCCTCTTGCATACTTTGTCATAAAGTTTATGATTTCTGGTGTAGCTTTTTCTGCTGCAACTATTAAATCTCCTTCATTTTCTCTATTTTCATCATCAATAACTATAACCATTTTTCCTTTCCTAATATCTGCTATAGCTTCCTCAATTTTGTTAAATTTGTACATCTAAATTCACCTCTTTACATAAATCCATTTTTTAAAAGAAAATTCATATCTATATTACTTTTTTTATTTTCTTCTTTAGGACTTATTAATTTTTCTATGTATTTTCCTATGACATCACACTCTACATTTACTTTTTCACCAACATTTTTACCCATTAATATTGTCTTTTTAGAAGTATGGGGAATTATAGAAACCTTAAATCCCCTATTATCTACATAAGCTACAGTTAAACTTATTCCATCAACAACAACTGACCCTTTTTCAACAACATACTTCAATAATTTTTTGTCTAATTCTATATAAAACCAAGTAGCATTATCTTCTGGCTTAACCTCTATTATCTTTCCCACTCCATCTATATGTCCACTTACTAAATGTCCTCCTAATGGAGTTTGTAGTGTTAATGCCCTTTCTAAATTAACTTTGCTGCCCTTTTTAAGTTTTCCAAGAGTACTTCTTCTTAACGTTTCTGCCATTACATCTGCTTTAAATTCACTTTTATAAATTTCTGTAACAGTAAGACAAACTCCATTTGTGCATATACTATCTCCTACTTTAGTATTTTCTAAAACCTTACGTGCTTCTATTGTAATGGTCGACGATACTACACCTTCTTTTACATGTTTAACTTGACCAATTTCTTCAATTATTCCTGTAAACAAAATCTCACCTCTTTACATAACCTTCTATTATAATATCTCCTTCTATCACTCTTACAGATAAATCCTTAAGCTCATATGCTTCTTTTAACTTATCTATTCCTTTACCTTCTATAGGTGTTTTTGCATTTTCACCACCTATTAATTTAGGTGCTATAAAGGTTTGAACTTTATCAACAATACCTTCCTTAAGAGCAGAAAAATTCAAAGTTCCTCCGCCTTCTAGTAAAACACTATCTATTTCTTTTGTTCCTAATAACTTAATTAATTCTTTTAAGTTGACTTTACCTTCTATTTCAGTAATAATTACTACTTCTACTCCCTTATTCTCTAACTCATCTCTCTTAACCCTATTACATTTGCTTGTTGTTGCTATTATTGTTTTTACCTCTCTTGCTGTATTAACTATATTAGATTCCATAGGAATTCTTAATTCACTATCAACAACTATCCTTATTGGATTTACACCATTTTCAATTCTACATGTTAACTTGGGGTCATCTTTAATTACAGTATTAATTCCTACCATAATAGCTGCATATTTATTTCTTAGCTTTTGTACCTCTAATCTAGATTTTTCATTTGATATCCACTTTGATTCACCACTAAAAGTTGCTATCTTCCCATCAATAGACATAGCTGTTTTCATAAGTACAAAAGGCTTTCTTGTTGTTATATATTTTAAAAATATCTCATTAATTTTTTTACATTCTTTTTCTAAAACTCCTACTGTAACTTCAATTCCTGCATCTCTTAATTTTTTAACCCCTCTTCCTGCTACTAATGGATTAGGATCTAAAATTCCAATTACCACTCTTTTTATATTTTTCTTTACAACTAAATCTGCACAAGGAGGATTTTTTCCATAATGCGAACAAGGTTCTAGTGTTACGTACATTGTTGCTCCTGTTACATCTTCTTTAGCAGAATTAAATGCATTAACTTCTGCATGAACCTCCCCAAACTTTTTATGATATCCTTCTCCTATTACCTTTTCATTCTTAACTATTACTGCTCCAACTAGAGGATTAGGATTAACTGTTCCTTCCCCTTTGATAGCTAAATCCAATGCTCTTTGCATCCATTTTTCGTCCATAATAAATTCCTTCTTTTCTTTAATGAATTCCTTTTATAAAACTTTATTCAAATCCCACTTATATGTTTTTTCATATATGTTCTTATATTTTTTTATTAATATATTTTTCAAAATAATAAAAGCCTAAAGTACATTACTTCAGGCTTTCCATAAATTTTATAACTAACAATATTTTTATTAAAATAAATAAAAAGCTCTGAAATATAAATATTTCAGAGCATAATCACAAAATAACAAATTTATTTCCATTAACAATACTGTTATTAAAATTACTTCTTTCATCCAGACTTTACTGTTGGCTTCGGAATTTAACCGAATCTGCACAATGGCTCGCGGGCTATACCGCCAGTAGGGAATTCCACCCTGCCCCGAAGTTTTAATTTATTTAATTTACAAATTAATGGTAGTATTTTTTTCATAATTTGTCAATAGTTTTTATTATTATTTTATTTTATCAAATGCTTGTTCTAAGTCCTCAATAAGATCTTCAACATTTTCAGTTCCTACAGAAACTCTTATCATGTCTTTTGTTACACCGGCAGCAATTAAGTCATCACCAGTAAGTTGTTGATGAGTAGTTGATGCAGGATGTACTACTAATGATTTTGAATCTGCAACGTTAGCTAAATCTGAGAATATCTCTAAGTTATCAATGAATTGACGTGCTTTTTCTTCTCCACCCTTTACACCAAAAGTAAATATAGAACCTGCTCCTTTTGGGAAATACTTCTTTGCTAAATCATAATACTTGCTGCTTTTTAAAGAAGGATAATTTACCCACGCTACTTCTTCTTTTGATTCCAAATATTCTACTATTTTTTTAGTATTTTCAAGGTGTCTATCTACTCTAAGAGATAAAGTTTCAAGACCTTGTAATAATAAAAATGAGTTAAATGGACTTATGCAAGCTCCAGTATCTCTTAATAATTGCACACGTACCTTTGTTGCAAATGCTGCAGGTGCAGTGTCCTTTGCATATACTATTCCATGATAGCTTGCATCAGGTTCAGTAAATCCAGGGAACTTATCATTTTGAGTCCAATCAAACTTACCACCATCTACTACTATTCCTCCAATAGATGTACCATGTCCTCCAATAAATTTTGTAGCTGAATGTACTACTACATCTGCTCCATATTCTATAGGTCTTATTAAATAAGGTGTTCCAAAAGTATTATCTACTATTAGTGGAATTCCATGTTTATGTGCAATATTAGCTATTGCTTCAATATCCGCCACATTAATTCCTGGATTACCCAATACCTCTAAGTATAGAGCTTTAGTCTTTTCTGTAATAGCTTTTTCAAAGTTATCTGGATCATCTGAATCTACAAAAGTAGTTTTTACACCAAATCTAGGTAATGTTGTTGAAAATAAATTATAAGTACCACCATAAAGAGTTGATGCTGATACAATTTCATCACCCATACCAGCTACATTTAATATTGCATAAGTAATAGCTGCTGAACCACTTGCAGTAGCAACTGCTGCTACTCCCCCTTCAAGTGCGGCTACTCTTTCTTCAAATACATCAGTAGTTGGATTTCCTAATCTTGTATACATATGTCCGTTTTTTCTTAAAGCAAAAAGATCTTCTGCTTCTTGTGCATTATCAAATACATAAGATGTAGTTTGATATATAGGTACTGCTCTTGATTTAGTTTCAGAGTCTGGTACTTGCCCAGCATGTAATTGTAATGTTTCAAATCTGTACTTTTTAGTCATATAAATCGCCCCCAATTTATTTTTATACAAAAAATATTTTTTCTTACTATTTAACTAAGTTTAGTAAGATTATACCAACAATATTTTCACATGTCAATCTCCTAATTATTTATTGGTATTTTTTCAATGCAATTACATTATATCAAATCAGAGTAATTTTATCTACTTTACTGAATATATTGGTACTTATTTTCATTTTACTAACTGATATAATTTATTAATACTTTATTTTTTATACAAAGGAAGAGAGAAGAGAACTTTATGAGTATTTACAAATTAATTGAAAACAAAAAAAAGAGAAAAAAAGAAAATAGAATCTACTAAAGAAGTAGAATCTACTGAAGAAATAGAAGCTACTGAAGAAGTTAATGATACAATTGAATTAGAAGTAATAGAACAAGAAGATTTAACTGTTTAATAAAGGAGAAGAGATATTATGTATATTTCTCTATCAGCTTTATTTCTTTCTGTATTGGGTATAGTTGGTTTCGCTACGCTTGTTTACTTATTAATTCTTATACATAGATTTACTAAGTTAATTACTAACTTAAATCGTTTAGTA
The DNA here is from genome assembly GCA_015058405.1 of Clostridium sp. Lineage (GTDB taxonomy): Bacteria > Bacillota > Clostridia > Clostridiales > Clostridiaceae > Clostridium. The sequence continues at coordinate 62,199 of SVCL01000010.1, read as the reverse complement.
ACTAGAAATTACAATAATATAAACAAGATGTGTGACAAGCTACCTGCAATATCAGAAAATGTAAATGATGTATGTGATAACTTAAAAGATGTCAGTGACGTTATTACTGAAACAACTGCTGATGTAATAGTTGCCAAGGACAACCTTTTTAGTAATTTTGAAGTTATTAAAGAAATTCTAAATATAATTGTTTCTGTATTTAGTAAAAAATAATATTATATAAAAAGGGGCTGTATCAAAAGTCTTAAAATAAAGATGTTATAACATCTTTAGTATTTAAGCATGCTTTTGATACAACCCCTTTTATATTTCTATGTACTTATTTATTCCTTCTAATAAAAATTCCTCTGCTAAACTATTCTTAAGTATAGCATTTTTTGCTTCTCCTATTGTAAACCATTGAGCTTTATCCACTTCACTTGAAATATCACTTAAATCTTCTGAATCAACAAAGCTAATAAAATTTATCATTAACGTATTAGACTTTTCGTAATATTTACTTTTTACAAACTTATAATTTATTACATTAAGATTTAATTCCTCTTTTACTTCTCTAACAAGTGCCTCTTCTGCTGACTCGCCTTTATTAACATAACCTGCAACTAGTATATTGAAATCTTTTCCATATTGTTGTATTAATATAACTTTTTCCATGCTCTTATTATAAATAGCAGTACTTATTGCAGTATTAAATATAGGAAATCTAAATTCATTACACTTATTACAAAAAGGTATCAATCCTTCTCCTTCACACTTTCTAAGTTCTAATTTATTACCACATTCAACACAAAATTTCATAATAACTCCCCCGTATTGCTTACATATTAACTATTTATCAAATAATCCTCCACCGTTCCCTGTCTTAACTCCCTTCGATGATTTTCCCATACTTTTTTGAGCTCTCATAGTATTTTTAGTCATACTACCCTTTTTCTTTTTTTCTTCTATAATTTTTTTCATTATTTCTAAATTCTTATTCATAAACACACATTTCTCCTTCTAATTCTTTCGTATTCCCTTCAAGCTTTAGTATACTCATCCATTTTTTACTATATTTTTTATACTTATTTTCTTCGCTTGTATACTTTTACGATTAAATATATCCATTTCATGACTTATTTATTTACCTATTAGATAATCTAGTTTATTATGTATATATAGAATAACACTATATATTAAATAAATACAATATATAATACGCTTTACTAGAAGTACACCCATACATGTAGTTCCCCTACTTGTTTATAGTATAACTTTTTGTATTGTATATATTCTTTATTATAATGTATGTATTTATTTATTTAATAAAAAGATAGGTATATGTAGTTAATGAACTTAACAAACATATACCTATCTTTTTTATATCTTTCTATAATTATTTAACTTCTTCAATCCAATTCTTTATCTCAATTTCACTAACACTTTCAGCAAACCTTTTTCCATCCTTTAAGATAGAGCCTTTACAAGAATTCTTTAGTTCTTCATTTGTATTACCCATTCCACTAACACCTGATGTTGCAAAAGGAATTATAGTCTTGCCTGATAAATCATATTCTTCTAAAAATGTATTTATAATTGTAGGTGCTACATACCACCAAATTGGGAATCCAATATAAATCTCATCATATTGATTCATATTATCCACCTTATTAGCAATAGCTGGTCTAAATTTCTTATCACTCATTTCAATTGAACTACGGCTTTTTTTATTTCTCCAATCTAGATCTGCATCTGTATATGGATTTACTGGTTCAATTCTATGAATATCCCCTCCAACTACTAAATTTAACTTCTTTGCTACTTTTTCAGTTACTCCACTAGCTGAAAAATATGCAACTAAAACCTTACTCACCTTATACCCCCTTTTTTATGTTTATACTTATTTTAACATAATATCCATAATTTATTATATCACTTATCTAAAACCGCTTCAAATAATTCCTTTCCTTAACCTTCTTACTTATATATTTGTCTAGACGTCAAAAAAGTCAGCATATCTATTACCAGTGTCTTGATCCTTTACAGCCATATAACGTCTATTTCCTGAAACTCCAATCCAGCTAACATACACATATTTATTTGTGATTACTACTAAATCATAAACAACATGTTCTCCATTATAATATTTACCCACTACATTTGAAGAACCTTCTGATGCATTAGGTGTACTTCTAATATTTAATGTTGTTCTAGGATATGCAGTTCCGTGTTCTGTATATCTCTTTATTTCATATTCATTCTTTGATGGTGGATTTATTATTACATCACCACCATCTTCTGCTGTATATCTAAGAACATAATTCCAAGGGTGATTATAGTAACTTCTAATACGTATTTCCTTACCTGTTTGGTCTCCTGGTTTCCCTCCAGTATAACCATTATTTTTATTTTTTGAAGCAGTAACTATTTGACCATTTCCAATAGACATAACAGTATGTTGTGATGTATTTAATAATCCATCTCCATATTGTATTCCTGAACCAGTTGAAAGGTTTACCTTAGAAGTAACATCTGAAAAACCACACTTAGTAAAAACACCATACATATTTCCTGTATAAGTTGCTCCATTAGTTTTTACCGGTACACCTGCATATTGCCATGCACTTATAACTGCTGAAGAACAATCATAATCTGGTCCCCATCTGTGAGTTTGATCATATCCATGACTATCATCATTTGCTAAGTTTATCATCCATTGAGTTGCTGTTTGAATTTTTCCCATAATAAAAACCTCCTAAAATTTAAAGTTTTAATTTATATTTTAGAAAATTTGGATCCGCGTTTTCTAATATAATTAAAGATATACATCAAATGGATGCTGAAGTTGAAAAAAACGTATTGCTATTAAAGTATATAAATGGAGCTGTACCGAAAGTATTTAAAACTCTCTTAGATACTGCTCCATCTTCATTCATTTATATTTTTTATAACATTCCAACTAAATTACAACTGTCTATTTCTTGTTTTTTCTTATGAGGCACATCTATGCAATAACTAAAGTACGGACTTCTTAATAAGTAACAATTTTCACATATGTGAGGAACCTTACTGTTAAAATTATTATTCAACCAATACTCATGGAACTCTTTAAATACATCTTTATTAACTATCTCTTCTAATGATTCAGTTAATAAATTTCCAAAAACCTTATTTTCCTTTGTATGTAATCCACAAGGTGCAAAGCAACCAGTATGTCCTAAAAAGAATAAATTTGTTCCACAATATTTATTTATACTCATATATGGATAATTTGAAAAATCTTTAAGGCTAATATTTATTCCTTCTCTTATTAAATCATTTTCAATATTATTTCTAGTTATTATCCAATTTTCATTATCAATATTGCCCATTTCCACAAGAGGAGCAAAGGTAACCTTATCTACTCCTTTATTAACATAAAAATATCTTACATAATCCTTTAAATATTCTTCTGAATCATTGTTAAATACAATTTTATGTGTTACTATTTTTATATTTTTATGTGTTGTATTTTTTAACTTAATTAAGTAGTCTAAGTTCTCCATAAGCTTTTTAAAATCACTATTTTTTCTTATACCATTATATATTTCAGGAATATGACTATCTATTGATATAGCAAACCAAGAAACTCCACATTCTAAAAGTTCATCTATCTTTTTAGGAATTAAAGCCAATCCATTGGTAACCATACTAACATGTCCAGTATGCTTTTTAGCCACCTTAACCAATTCACCTAAATATGGATTTAATGTTGGTTCACAATCTCCTTGAAAAACCACATTACTGATATAGCCATCTAGCTTTCCTAACATAATATCTAATTGTTCTGGCATTAAATACTCTGCCTTAACCCCTCTATCGGTTGTACATTTTGCTTCACACATTATACACCTTAAATTACATATATTAGTAGGTTCAACTAATACTGTAGAATTAAATAGAAAATTTTTCATATTATTTTCCTCCATCATATTTATTATTTGCATATTTTAACAACTTATCATACATTTGATTTTCTATATAATCATCATTAGTTTTGCTAATATTATTACTAATAACTTCTCTTATACCTTCAATGAAGCCCTTTTCATAATAATTTCCTATATGCTCTTTTAAAAGTGATCCATCATGATTCCAATTATATTTAGTTACTGTATTCAAAAAATCAACTTGTTCATCTTGAGTTTTAATAATATAGTCTTTATCTAAATAAACTATTTTACTTTTGCTTCCTAATTCATTAATCATTATTTTATATATATCATTCCAAGTAAAAACCTCTGTTCCTGAAATATTATACTTTTGATTGTAACAACGTTTATTCCCACAAGCTTTTGAAAAGGCTGTGCCAATATTATTAGCATGGCACGCTTGCCATTGTCTCTCTCCTTGGTCTGTTAAAATAACATCTAAATTTTTTTTCATTCTCTCTAATACATATAACCCATTTAATGTCAAATTATTTACAATAAAGTTTTTATTAAATACATGTCCAGGTCTAAAGATAGTTATATTAAAATATCCCTCTTTACTTGCCTTTTCAAATTCTACCTCTGCTGCTAACTTTGATTGTCCATATTCACTAATTGGTTTTGCTTCAGATTTTTCAGTTATTATTTCTTTCTTATCCTTTGGAGTGTATACACATGATGTAGAACAGTAAATATATTGCTCTACATTATATTTGTATATATCTATAGCATTTTCAGCCTCTTCTTTTCCAAAGCATAACATATCAATAACAATATCAGGTTTTACCGCTAATGTCTTTCTTAGATCTTCTTTATTATGTCTATCACCACATATTGTCTCTACTGAAAATTTATTAGGAGTTTTCTTTCTATTAAAGTGAACAACCTCATGTCCTTCTTCTATACACTTTTGAGTAATACTAGAAGATAACACCCCTGTTCCACCTAATATTAATATTTTCATTTATCTTCACTTCCTAAATAGATTATTACTTATAATAAGAATCTGTATCCTTTAATTTAGCTACTACATCTTTTGCCAATGCTTCTGGTGTATCACTTATTATTACATTTGGTTCAAGCAAATCTGCAAGAACATGATACATATGAGAAACATCTTTTAATGGTGGTAGTATAAAGGAATTCTTGTACACCTTATAACTGTCACTCATTATTTTACTGTGCTTACTTTCATCAAATTCATAATCTTTTAAAGCTGGCATTCTGTATAATTCTTCAACAATATTATCTTGAATTTCTTTACTTAATACTCTTTTACAAAATTGAAATGCATTATCTAAAACCTTTGAGTTTGCATACTTTGATACATATAAATAATTAGCATTTCCATTTGATCTACATTCTCTTTCAAGCTTAGGAATTTCGCAAACTCCTATATTATAATTTAATGCTCTTTGAAATTGATTAATATTCCAATCTCCACCTATACAAAATGCTGCTTTTCCTTCCATAAAATAAGGCATACTATTTTCTTGTTCCCACTTTACAGGAAGTAATTTTCTATCATAAATTAAGTCCTTTAACAATTCAATTGTCTTTCTTAAAGGCTCCTCTGGAATAGGTTCTACACCAGGTTTTGACCATAATTCTGCTCCAAAACCATATAATATAGGTAAAATGAAATAACACGCTCCAGTAGGAAATACAAAAGAATATTCTAAATTATATTTTTCTTTTATCTCTTCTGACATCTTTATTAATTCTTCAAAAGTAGTTGGGGCATGATCTACAAATTCCTTATTATAAAATAAAAGTTGATGATTTCCTCCTGATAATGGAATTCCAGTTCTCTTGCCATTGATTATAGAACCATCAGCTAATTCAGTCTTAACTAACTTATAAAAATCATTTAACTTAGTATCTTCTAGCGCTATAAATTCTTCACCAGTCCATTTGTTAAAATAATCATTAGCACCTATTGTTCCTGCTTTATTTTTTAGCGATTCATCTTTCCAAGCATTTGGAAAGTCATCTAAATATAAATCTTTCATTACCTCACTATAATGAATATCCGAATATTCAGATATCCCCCACTTATTAGGTAAATCTTCAAAAGTACTTTTTAATATATATAATTGAAGCTTGTCCATTTGTTACACCTCCCTATTTATTTTGCTCTTTAAGTTTTTCTAATTGAGATTCAGTTATGAAGCCACTGGCAGCACCTTTTTCTCCTATTTTGTAAGAAGCAAAATATGTTGCATTTTCTATAGCAGTATATGGGTTACTATCTTTAATATAATAATGTAAGAATGCTGAGAATAACGCATCTCCTGCACCTATAGTACTTACTATTTTTCTAGTATCAATTGCTGGATATTCCACTATCTTATTATCTTTTCTAACATACATTAATGAACCTTGTTTTCCCATACCTACAACTATGATTTCATTATTAAAGTTTTCTATTAAAGTATTTAAAAATTCTCTTTCTTTACCTAATATTGCTTCATTACTTAAAAATAATATGTTTGAATTCTCCATAAAATCTCTATTGTACTCATCATTTATATCGCTAACAACATGAACATCACTAGCTATAACCTTATTAGCTTTTTTTGCTTCTGATAATAATCCTCTTGCAAAATTAATATTACAAATTGCAGCTATATCTACATCCTTTAATATATCTTGTATTCCTTCTTTATCATATTCTCTATCTTGAATATCCTTTAAATCTAATGTAATTCTTCTCTTACCTTCATTATCATACAAAATTGTGGATTGAGCTGTTTCCTTTAATACAGCTTTTACATAATCAGTTTTTATATTGTTTTTTTCAAATTCGCCTTCTATGGCTCCCTTATATATATCGTTTCCAATTAAAGACAATACAATTGGTTCATCCCCTAATGTTTTTACCGCCTTTGCAATATTATATCCAACTCCTGAAATAGTTGACTCTACTCCAAAGAATTGATAATCAATAGGGGTATATTGTATTGGAAACTCATTTATCTTAACTGTAGTTTCAATGTTTATAAGTCCTGCTATTAATATTTTTTTCATATTCATCTCTCCTTTTTTTTAATCAAATTTTCTATTTTATCTAATATATTTTTTAAAAGGTCTTCAGAACACGCTATGTTAATCCTTACAAAACCTTCTTCACACTTGAATGAACTTCCATCCTCTACTAATATCTTCACTTCTTCTCTAAGGATATCCATAAGCTCTTTAGAACTATACTTATTAAATTTTACTAACATTAAATAAGTTCCTTCAGAATCTATGATTGTTATCTTATCCCTATATTTTCCTAACCTATTTAAGATATTAGTTTTGTTTATCTTTAAGTATTTAATTAAGTTCTCAAGCCAATATTCACATTGACTATAAGCACTTTCTGTTGCTACTAGCCCATATATATTATTATGGTAAAGCCCAGTCTTATATATTTCTTTTTCCATTTTCTCTTTTAAGTTAATAGCACTTACATAGCTATATGAAGTATTAAGACCAGCCAAATTGAAAGTCTTACTAGCAGATGAACAAACTACTAATTCAACTTTTCTCCCTTTACATTTTTCAAAAAAAGTAATATATTTACAATCACTTAGTATTAAATCACTATGTATTTCATCAGATATTATCAATACATTATATTTTTCACACAAGTCAACAATCTTCTCCATTTCTGCATTGCTCCATACCCTACCAGTTGGATTATGTGGAGATGATAATAAATATATCCTTGATTCTTTTAGCTTTTCTTCTAAATCTTTAAAATCTATCTCATATTGATTTGTGTCTTTATTGAAAACCAACGGTGATTCTACCATTCTTCTTTCATTATCAGTAATAGCTGAAAAGAACGGATAATATGAAGGTGTATTTATAAGAATATTATCACCTTCTTCTGAAAATGCTCTAATAGCTGCGTTTATTGAAAACATTACTCCAAAACCTGGTGATATTAAATTTTTATTTACTTCAATTCCATGCCTTCTTTTTAACCATTCTGTAATACTTTCATAATATCCTTCACTCCTATAGGTATATCCATAAGCCCCCATATCAACTACATTATTTAAAGCATTTCTAACTTCCATAGGAACCTTAAATTCCATATCAGCAACAGTTAATGGAGTTAACCCCTCCTTTTGAACTTCCTCATCCCACTTGGCTGAGTTAAATTTTTTTCTTTCAAAAGCACCTTCCACCTCTCTCACTTTAAACTCTCCTTATCTTTTTATATTTCTATATTTTTTTGTTTTTTATATATTCAATTAAGGCTATTGCAGAATATTTAATTTTAACTTCCATAGTATTTTCATCTACCTTATTAACCGTAATATTACTAAGACTATCATTTTTATTTGATGTATGATATTTTATAGAAACATCTTTTATCGAACTCATCCTATTGCAATAAAATATTTCATTTTTTTCCAGAGGATTCGTATTAAATAGTACTGGTATTATACATAGCCATCTCTTTTTTAAATTTGTATTTTCTAATATCCATGCTGCATAATACTCATTTATTTCATAGTCAATTATTACGCAATTATCAAGGGCACTTTTTAATTCTAAATATAAATCTTCCAATAAGTGATAATTTGAAAATACATATCTATCACTTTTCCAAATTAGACTTTCTGGTACATTATTAGCTCTATGAATTCCCGTTGATAAATCTTGATTTCCTATAACCTCATACTTAGGTCTTCTATTCTTTCCTACATTAAGAAACCTAGACATAAATACTCTTATTAAAACTCCTATGCTTCCCTCCCTTTCAGATAATTCCTTACCTAAAAATAATGAATGAGCAACATCTTGAGTATCGATGGAAAATAATACTTTACACATATCCTCTCCATCTTGAAAATTATTTTTGCATCGTTTAATTGTTTCTTCTATATTTCTTTTATCTAAATTATTTCTTGCCTCAGTTCCTACTATTACATTAAAACCTGCATTTTCGTAACCTTCTGTAACATCACTAGTTTTATCCGCCTGAAAACCTATACCTGGAACCTTATTACTTAAATATCTCCTTATCTCTAATATCTCATTAGGAGTCAACATTTCATTTATAGGTACCTCCTGGCCTTCATCATACAATACATTATCAAAAATATGATCAACATAATCCATTCTAATAAAGTCAATACTATATAAATCTACTATGTCACTAAGATATTCCTTTATATACTTGATTACATGTTCATTTCTCTTTACATCATTATGATGTAATTCCTTTGAAACTTGTTTAGGTAATTTGTTTGCTTGCATCCCCTTATGTATATATAAAGATGAATGTAATCCAATAGCATGTTTACTTTGATCTAATCCATTTATATCTCTATATTCCCATTCTGGCCATTCACATACATGATTAAATCTTAAAAATCCTGGTACACATATTCCATTCCAAGTTTGTACAGCTACTGTATAATAACCTTCATCCTTAATAATTTTACTAGCTATAGCTTGTGCTTTATTACTTAGCTTATAATCAATATCATTACTATCTATATCTTTAATATTTAGTTCTGTTTTTACCTTATCTACTATTTCCTTAATCTCTTTATGAAGACTCTCTTGATACACTTCATCATATTGTTCATCTATTGTTTTATTAGCAAATAGTCTTGTATGATTCTTATTTAATTTTATCCAACGCACTAATTCAGGATAATCCAAGATTAACTTTGACATATTAGCTACATGAGGGGTAAAATCAAACCCAACTGCCATATCTAATAAATGTGCACAATCAATAAAAAACTTCATTTGTTCTTCTGCACTAACCCCCAGGTTTAAATACTCTAAATTTACAATTTCCTGATTTATTATCCTATAAGCATTTTGACAGTAAACAATTCCATTCTTACACTCAAAAAAAGGTGCTAAATGTAGTCCACTAACCCTTAGAGTTATTAATAATTTTGCTGCATTAATTAAGTTTCCAGTATTATAGACTTCAGTACCTAATGCTCTTATGTTAAAAAAACAATAATCTCTATCAAACATCCAAATATAGCTTTTTTCTTTTTGAGCAATCCCAATTATCCTTTCTCCTTGCAAATTGGTTTTATTATACAAGTAACAATAAAATTTTATTATTACTATATCTGGCAAAAGCAATAATTCCTTCAATGTATATTCTTTTATATAACCATATAAGTTATATTCATCTATGAGATTTATTAATAACTCTTCATTACAAACTTGCTTATAAGTTTCCTCTTTGCTCTTTGCAATATTTAATATCTTTTCCCAATAAGAAGGCATACTATGATTAGATACATTCTTTACCAATTCCATAAAGTCACCTCCATACATTAAATAATTATTTTTCATAAATCTTTTTAACTATATTCTCCAATTGAGGCTCTAATATAGTAAAATCTTTTATCTCATAATTGTTAAACATATAATTCATTAGCACAGGTAAATTAATATATTCATTATTTACAGAAATTACCAGCTTTCCTTTTTCATCTCTATCTTGTGATATGAACTTCTCATTAATATTTTCAATCTTACTAAAGTCAACCTTCACGCTATCCTTAATATCAACTATAATTTTTCTTTCTTTACCATAAGTCTTTTTTAATTGACTTAATTCTCCATCAAAAATTTTCTTTCCCTTATCAATAACAATTATTTTATTACAAATTTCTTCAATATCATCTAAATCATGAGTTGTTAATAATACAGTTGTATCGGTTTCCTTATTTATTTCTTTTAACGCTTTTCTTATTTTATCTTTTACTAATATATCCAAACCTATAGTTGGTTCATCTAAAAATAAAACCTTTGGACTATGTAATAAAGATGCAATCAAATCTGCACGCATCTTCTGTCCTAAGCTTAAGTTTCTTACAGGTGTAAGATAAAAATCATTAATTTCTAAAACTTCTTTTAAAAAGTTCAACTTTTTCTTATATTTTTCATCAGGTATCTTATATATTTTTTTTAAAACAGTAAAAGATTCTGATACTGGTAAATCCCACCAAAGCTGAGTCCTATTACCGAACACAACACCTATATCTTTTGTATATTCTTTTCTAGATTCATAGGGAACCATTCCATTAACAACGCACTTTCCTGATGTTGGTACCATTAATCCAGTTAACATCTTTATAGTAGTAGACTTACCAGCTCCATTTAGTCCTATATATCCAACCATATCACCTTTATCTATTTTGAAATCTATTCCGTCTACTGCCTTCTTTATTGTATACTCATGAGAAAAAAATGACTTTACTGCTCCTGTTAATCCCTCATATTTTTTATTTATTTTAAATTCCTTAGATAAATTACTAACTTCTATCATTGCTTATACTCCTCTAAAATATTATTATCAATAAAATCAAGTACCAGTTGGCTCATACCTTTTTAATCCTAAATTCCATACTTTAATGGATATAAATAATAAGATTACAGATATAAGTACACAATAAATTATCATACTATTTATACTAATACTTGCTATCCCGAACACTTCTTTTAAGTTATCAACCTTATTTAAACAATATACAGTTGGTAAATATGCAGTTATAGGAAAAGGAAGTACATATAATAATAAGGATTTTACAATTTTATTTTTATATATTCCTACCGGATACTTTGCTGAATTACTTATTTCATATCCAGCTGTCATAAACTCACCACAACAGATTGTCCAAAAAGCAGGAGCTGAAAATAATAATTTCACACTAAAATACACTGATACTCCGCATAATAAAATGACTATTAATATAAACCATTGAGTTATACTTAAACTAAAACCTATCTTTATTTTTGAATATATAATAATCAATATTCCAACTAAAATTTCACTTAAACCACTCATATTAAACCTTTCAATTACAACATGTAATATGGGGTTTATTGGTCTTAATAAAATAGTTATAAATCTTCCATCCTTAACCTTATTCCAAGCAAAACTCCAAATATTATCATTATAGAAATGATCAATACCTCTAACTAATGTATAAAATCCATACAATAAGAACATTTCATTTATAGTAAATCCACCTAGTTCCTTTAGTTGAGTAAATACAACTACAGTAACTAAGAATAATCCTACTTGTTGAAATAGAACTGATATCATTCCCATTATAAAATCCTGTTTATATTCTATTACTTCTTTTAATTGTTGCTTTAAAAAGACCCACCATAAACTTAAAGTATTCATAATATCAGCCCCCTAAAATTGTTATTTTCTTTTGAGCTACCTTCCACATTACATTAGCTATAAAGTTAAGTACTACGAGCCACATAACTTGTAACATAATATGAAACATAATTTTTTCAGGAGTATCAATTATTCCTGTTAAAATAGACATAGGCGTATAATACATACTTTGAAAAGGCAAACAATATGCAATTATACCCAAGGCTCTAAAAAATACAGTTAACTTATCATAATCTAAAAAAGGTAAAACACTAGCTAAAGTAGTTGCTCCTTTTCCTAACTCAGTATAAAAGTTTATTGCTAACATTTGCCCTGAAAATATTCCTGATAAACTTCCAACTAAAAATTGTACCCCCCAGTAATTTGTTGTCCAGAAAGTTATCATTCCAATAATATATGAAAATATAAAGGATATAAAAAACGCTAATATAGATGATGCTATAAAGCACATAAAAACAGAAAATTTTATACTATACTGGCCAATCATAAAACACACTACAATAAATATAGGTATCAATCCAATAAGTTCTCCTACCTTATTGCCTATATGTCTAAATAGGACCATAATTTTATAATTAAAAGGCTTCAACATATTCATACATATGTTTCCTGACTTTATATCTTCAGCTATATTCATATTTTCCATACAATAAGTCATATTATAAAAAATAATACCAAAAGCTATATAAGCTAAATAATTCTTTTCATCTACACCTAAAAAGCTTCCTTCTGTTTCACTATATATAGTCCACCATAAAAAATATTGTATTAGCATATTAAAAATAGTAGATAAAGCCCACATTATTGCCTTGAATCTATATGCATACTTTTCTTTTATAGCATTACTTGAAAACGCATAATATTTAGATAAGTTTTCCAATTATTTTCTCCTTTCTATATCTACTCTTTTCCTAATCTATCGTATATCTTAGTTAGTTTGTAAATCTTTTTAGCTAGCTCCTCAGTAAGACTTCCTGCCTCAATTCTCCACTTCCAACTATTATCTTGATCGCTAGGTATATTAATTCTAAATTCATTATCTAATCCAAGAAAGTCTTGAATTGGAGCTATGGCAATAGAACAAACGGTTGCCCAAGTAGCGCGTAAAAATCCCCAATTATAGCCTTCCTCTTCACTTAGTAATATATATTCTTTTGCTGCCTGAAAATCGCTTTCAGCACCTTCTCTATTACACCATCCTATAATTGTGTCATTATCATGAGTACCGGTGTAAACCACATTATTTTTTGTATAGTTATGAGGCATATAATCTAGCTTTTCTCTACTATCAAAAGCAAATTCTAAAATCTTCATTCCCGGAAAACCTATTTCATTTTTTAGATTAACAACCTCCTCTGTTACATTTCCTAAATCTTCTATAATAAATTGCAATTCTCCTAATTGTTCTTTAATAGCATTAAAAAACCTTATTCCTGGTCCCTTTACCCACTTTCCATCCTTAGGCTTTTTAGATTCATAGGGTATTGCCCAATATGATACAAAGCCTCTAAAGTGATCTAAACGCATTACATCATACAGCTCAGCACTTTGCTTTACTCTATTAACCCACCACTCGTAATTATCTCTATCTAAGCTTTCCCAATCATAAATTGGATTTCCCCAATATTGTCCATCAGCAGTGAATATATCTGGCGGACATCCAGCAACTGCTAGAGGTTTCTTATTTTCATCTAGCTTAAAATTCTTAGAATATGCCCACACATCAACACTATCTTCCGAAACATATATTGGAATATCCCCAATTATTTTGATTCCTAAACTATTAACGTAGCTTTTTAATTCTCCCCATTGTTTAAAAAATTCATATTGGCAAAACTTCCAAAAATCAATTTTATCTTTTAAAATGTCAGCATAATATTTTAATGTTTCTGCATCTCTAAATTTTATTTTAGAATCCATCTCATTCCAAACCACATTAAATTCTTCTTTTAAAGCCATAAATAAAGCATAATCTTCTATCCAATATTCATTCTTCTTTACAAACTCATGGATTTGATTCTCAAACTTACCCTTGCTCCTAAGATAAGCTCTCCTCAATATTTGAAGCTTTTCTTTGAAAAGATTCAAGTAATCGATTTCTCTGCAGCTATGTTCAAAATTTTTTTCTTGTAATTCTTCTCTCCTTAATAAATTGTCTTCAACTAGCTTTTCCAAATCTATCAAGTAAACATTTCCTGCAAAAGCAGAATAACATTCATAAGGAGATCCCTTTTCTGTAACATGTCCCAAAGGAAGTATCTGCCACAAACTTTGACCTGCCTCTTTTAAAAAATCTGCAAACTTATAAGCACTTTTTCCTAATGTACCAATTCCATATTCTCCTTCTAAAGAAAAAATTGGCATAAGGATTCCACTACACCTTTTCATTTTTCCTCCTTACACACCTCTTTATAAAATTGTAATTTTTGTATAATTATAACTTTTATATAATTTACGTGTCAATAGTAACAAATTACATTTATTATTTTTTACACAAATTTTATTTTATGGATTATAAAATCATTTTTTTGCAGAATGAAATGCCGTAAGAATCCTTTCTTAATTTCTTTTCTATTGTACTTTAAAAAAGACAAAAAAATTGTATATATGTTTATAAATTAATTAATAGATTTATAAACACATATACAAATAATTTATTTATTCTACAAATAAAAAAACTTATTAATTTTTAAATTTTCGTTACTTTTTACACTTTATTAATTTTCTTTTTTTACTAATAGAGCTACATTCTCAATATGACTAGTTTGTGGGAACATATCTACAGGTTGAACTTCAATAGTCTTATATCCTTCTTCTTCTAACGCTTTTAAATCTCTTCCTAAAGTACTAGGATCACAAGAAACATAAACTACTCTCTCAGGTTTAGTAGCACCTATTGCTTTTAGCAACTTTATATCACACCCTTTTCTTGGTGGGTCCACTACAATAACATCAGCTTTAACTCCATCCTTTATCAAACCTGGAATTACCTCTTCTGACTTTCCTACAAAAAATTCTGCATTATTAACTTCATTTGACTTAGCATTTTCTCTAGCATTAATAATAGCTGGTTCAATTATTTCAACACCATAAACTTTTTTAGCTTTTTGTGATAAAAATAAAGTAATTGTTCCAGTTCCGCAATACGCATCAAATACTGTTTCTTTTCCTGATAAATTAGCAAGTTCTAAGGCTTTTCCATATAACACTTCTGTTTGGATAGGATTTACTTGGAAGAATGATAATGGAGATATATTAAATTTAAATTCTCCTATGTAATCTTGTATAGTATCATTGCCATATAAAGTTATACATTCTTCTCCCAATATTACATTAGTATTCTTAGAATTAATATTTAAAACTATGCTTTTTATCCCATCAATTGATTCTTTTATTAATTCTATATATTCTTCTATATTAGGAACCTTCCTTTTGGTTGCAACTAATACTACCATAACTTCATTAGTCTTAAAGCCTCTTCTTATCATTACATGTCTTATTAGTCCATTTTCATTATACTGTCCATCTATTGTAGCTGGTTCTATATCATTTTTTATAATCCAATTTCTTGTTATTTCACTTACCTTATCTGCTACTTCATCTTGAATTAAACAGCTTTGTATATCTATAATATTATGACTTCTTGGAGCATAGAATCCTACCACTACTTCCCCATTAACTTTTCCTATAGGAAGTTGCACTTTATTTCTATATCTATATGGATTGCTTTCCATACCTAAAGGATATTTGACTATATCTTTAGATAATCCACCTATTTTACTAACACAATCTTTAACTCTTTCCCACTTAAAATCCAACTGTTTTTTATAACTCATATGTTGAACTGAACAACCACCACATCTTTTAAAATATGGACACTTTGCTTCTTCTCTATCTTCTGACTCTTCTATTATTTCTAATAATTTTCCATAAGCATAACCTTTTTTTACTTTAACTATTTTAGCCTTAACTTTTTCATTAGTTAATGCACCTTCTATAAATATTGGATAGCTTTCTATTTTAGCTATTCCTTCACCTTCGTAACCTTCAGCTACTATATCTAAAATATATTCTTTATTCTTTTCAACCAAAATATATAATCTCCTTTTAAATAAATTAAATCAATATCATTAAATTATATCATATAATAGCTATAATCTCATTATTGTATAAAGGTTTCACAACTTGTATCTTCTTTTTGTGATGCATTGTCACCCATTATGGATATATTATATGCCATACATTGTCCTCCAATATTATGTACACAATTATGAGCATCGCAATTTACTCTAGGACTCATTTTAATTTCATAATCATTGGAAACCATTTGATTTATTTCTCCTATATAATTAGTATTTGCCAAGGCTAATATTTCATTAACTACATTATCTCTTCTATAATTTGAACAATAGGTTTCTGATGTTGTTTTTGAATCAATTCCTTTTATTAATATATTTCCAGCTCCACACAAACCGCCTTCATTATTAACACAGCTTCTTGCTAAACAATTTAATTTAACCACCAACGTCACACTCCTATAGTTCACATATTTTTATTATGTTACCCATACACATATATTTTTATACACAAAAAAATAGCACCCAAACGGGTGCTGCACAGAATCAGTTGCCAATTAATTCCATATTAAGATTATGTGTCATTTTACATGATACTATACATTATATCTTAATATATTTATTTTTAATTGTAAACTTTTTGTTAACATTTATTTATAATTAGCCAAACTTAACATTTTTGCCAATTTGTAATTATAAACTACTTTTGAAATATCAAAAATTAAGCCATTAGTAAGAAACACTGTATCCTCAATTATTGTCGCTGGATCCCCTTCATCTAACGACAATAGGATACTATGCTCTTTATCAAGCTTTTCACAATAAATTATTTTATCCGCAAAACCAATACTTAGTTTCAAATCATTTAATATGTAATCATATATAGACCTTTCCACTATCTCGTTATTCAGATATGGTATTATGTCTTTATTATAATAAGAATACTCTACTGCAAAGTTGTCATCATCTAAAAATCTTAATCTCTTTACAAAATAAAGGTCTGTCCCCACAGCACACCTCATTTTCTCAGCTTGCTCTCTATTTGCTTTTATTACCTTTAGCTCTAGAAGCTTTGTAGTTATCTTTTTAGACGCAAAATCACCAGTAAGACCTCTCATATTACCTAAAGTAATATATCCCTCCTTAGACGCCTTTCTAATGAAAATTCCACTACCTTGAACTTGATATACGTATCCTCTATCAACTAAAACACTAATAGCTTTCCTTATAGTATTTCTACTTACGTCATATTTCTTCATTAATATTTCTTCTGTAGGAAGTTTTTTATCCTCATTATATAATCCATTACTTATATTTTTCTCAATAGCCAATGCTATCTCTTTATATTTTACTGCCATTAAATTTCCTCCTACCCTTTTATTGATAGCTTACTATATTAAGTCATTTACGTCTTTACATCTTATCTTAATTATCTTATTTAATCAAAATAATTTTAAAATATACTTATTTAATTTCTAATACCACTTAAATATTTTATGCATTCTTTCCCCATAATACTTACAGAACAATATCTTTGATATAAAGGTAATTATGAGTACAGATATATTTTACCTCATTTATTCATCCCTGTAAATGATTTACTTTGTTTTTTTATTAAAATAAAAATAACTCCTTAAAATTAAGGAGTTATTTTCAAATTAAAATATTATTCTACTACGCTTACTTTCATTAAGTTAGTAGTTCCTACCTTATCAACTGGTACTCCAGCAGCGATTACTACTGTGTCACCCTTTTGGATGTAGTTATGTTCTTCAGCTATAGCAACTGATTTAGTCATCATTTCGTCTGTAGATTCCATTCTTTCAGCAACTATTGGATATACACCCCATGAGAATGCTAATTGCTTAGCAACTACTTCTGAAGGAGTTACAGCTATAATTGGACATTCTGGTCTGCAGTTTGATAATCTCTTAGCAGTTGCTCCAGTTTGAGTTGAAGAGATGATTGCAGCAGCTTCTAATTCGTTAGCAGCGTTACAAGCAGCTCTTGATATAACTCCTGACATAGCTGGAGTATGGTTCTTAGCAGATGAAACTGCAACTTGATATTTTAATCCCTTTTCAGTTTCTTCAGCTATCTTAGCCATTGTAGCAACAGCTTCTACTGGATATGTACCGTTAGCACTTTCTCCTGATAACATGATTGCATCTGTACCATCATAGATTGCATTAGCAACGTCTGATACTTCTGCTCTTGTTGGTCTTGGGTTTCTGATCATTGAGTCTAACATTTGAGTAGCAGTTACAACTGGCTTACCTGCTTCGTTACACTTCTTGATGATCATCTTTTGTACTGCTGGTAATTTTTCCATAGGAATTTCAACGCCAAGGTCTCCTCTTGCAACCATGATTGCATCTGAAGCTTCTAATATAGAATCTATATTATCAACACCTTCTTGGTTTTCTATCTTAGAACAGATTAAGATGTCTTTTCCACCATTTTCATCTAATAATTTTCTTATTGCTTTAACGTCGTCAGCTTTTCTGATGAATGAAGCAGCTATCATAGTTACTCCAACTTCGCAACCGAACTTAAGGTCAGATGCATCCTTTTCAGTTAATGCTGGTAATTTAATTGAAACTCCAGGAACGTTAACTCCTTTGTGAGTTCCTACTAAACCTGTGTTGTTAACTACACAGTGAATTTTATTTCCTTCTACTGATTTAACTGTTAATCCTACTAGACCATCATCTATTAAGATAGTATCTCCAGCCTTAACATCGTTAGCAAGACCTGCATAAGTAACAGAACACTTAGTAGTATCCCCGATAACTTCTTCTCCTGCATATATAGTGAAATCAGTACCTAATTGTAATTCAACCTTGTTTGGTTCGAATTTACCAGTTCTTATTTCTGGTCCCTTAGTATCAAGTATTATAGCGATTTCTTTGTTAAGTTCTTTTGATAATCTCTTAACCTTTTCTATTCTTCCACCGTGTTCTGCATGATCACCATGTGAAAAGTTATGTCTTGAAGCATTCATTCCTGCTTCTATAACTTGCTTTAATATTGCTTCGTCTTCACTAGCTGGTCCAATTGTACAGATCATTTTAGTCTTTCTCATGAAAAATACACTCCTTTTCGTGTTAAAATTACCTTATTTATAATAAATTAAAGTTATAGCTTATTTATTTAGATAATACTTCTGCTATATCATACAATTCTTTATCGAACTTTCTTTCAATAGCTAAAGCCTCATCTATATCATCATCTACTATTTTATTATCTCTTATACCTATTACTCTTGAAGTTTTTCCCTCTAATAATACTTCAACAGCTTTAGCTCCCATTTTTGAAGCTAATACTCTATCAAAAGCACTTGGGCTTCCACCTCTTTGAGTATGACCTAATATAGTAGCTCTAGTTTCGATACCAGTAACATCTTCAACATCTTTTGCTAATTCAAATGCTCCTCCGATACCTTCTGCCAAGATAACTAGATTATGCATTTTACCTTGAGTTTTACCTTCAAGTATTTTTCTACATAATGCATCTTTATCAAAACCTAATTCTGGAACTAATATTGCTTCAGCCCCTCCAGCTATACCAGCATGAAGAGCTAAATCTCCACAATGTCTTCCCATAACTTCTATTATGGAAACTCTTTCATGTGAAGTGGATGTATCTCTTATTTTATTTATAGAGTCTATTACAGTATTTAATGCAGTGTCAAATCCGATTGTGTAATCTGTATAAGCTAGGTCGTTATCAATAGTTCCTGGAAGTCCTACTGTCTTAACACCTAATTTTGATAGAAGCTTGGCTCCCATAAATGAACCATCTCCACCTATAACAACTAGTGCATCAACGCCATATGCCTTAAGTATTTTAACAGCTCTTTTTCTAACTTCTTCTTGTTTAAATTCTAAACATCTAGCTGTTCTTAAAACAGTGCCTCCTCTTTGGATTATATCTGAAACTGATGATCTATCCATATTAAATAACTCACCATTTAATAAACCAGCGTAACCTCTTTTAACTCCCATTACTTCAAGACCATTATCAAGTGCAGTTCTAACTACAGCTCTAACAGCAGCGTTCATTCCTGGAGCATCTCCTCCGCTAGTTAAAATAGCTATCTTTCTCATAATCGTTCCTCCTTAATACACCTTAGGGACAAGAAAAGTCCCATACATATTAAATCTGTCCACATATTAATTACCGTCTTCTATTGTACAAAATTAATTTACATTTATCAATGGAATTTACATAACTTTTATAACTTATTAACATAAATCTACACAATTTTTTTGTTTTGTTATACTAAAATTAGTATAACCTTATATTATTATTTTTATAATTTTTTTAAAGAATATAATAGATATTTTTATTAAATTTATTAAATTTTTTCACTTTTTTTATTCTTTAATAAGAAACCCTTCTTTTTTTGCATTTTAAACTTACTTATTATTGAACTTTTTGTATTTATTACATTAATATTTAAAATGATTTTTTGTTTAAAATGTCTGAATTTCTAGCTTTTTTTACATTTAAATAAAAAAGTATCCACCAACAATTAATTTACAATAAAAAATCACCAAATGAGAGAGAAAATTTTCGTCCTCATTTGGTGATTCATATAATTAACCTAATAATGTGTATTTAATTAATCGTACTATTCTACATATTTAATTCTAATTTAAAGGTTAACTTTCTATAATTCTAACATTATCAACACCATATTTTTCTTTTATAACTTCAACTATATCATTGTCCATATTAATCCACTTATCTCTTTGTAATCTATAATATTGTTTTTTTTCAGAAGCAAAAACATATACTACAGCATTCCCCTCATGACCTCTTATAAGATTTTTAAATTCTCTATTTACTTTTCTTACTTCCTCTTCATTATTAACTCTTATATAAACTTTTTCGGAATTCACCTTTTCTAATCCTTCTATATTTTCACATATAAGTTTAGGCATTTCATCTTCTTTTATACTTATCCTTCCACGTATCTTTACCAAAGAATCCGGCTCTATTAAATGTCTAAGTTTATCTAATGTTCTAGGAAATACTATAACCTCTATTGTACCTGTTAAATCTTCTAACTGTAAAAAAGCCATTATTGTATTGTTTCTAGTAACCTTTTGCTTAACATCAGTAAGAATTCCTCCTATAATCACAACATCATTATCATTTATAGGTATGTCTTCATGAATTCCCTCACCTTCTAAATCATTGGCAATGCTTTCTTCTAGCATTTGATATGATTTAAATACAGTTTCTACTGTTGTTGATGTTTGTAGTTTTAAACTATTCTTATACTCATCTAATGGATGTCCTGAAAGATATAAACCAGTCATTTCCTTTTCCATAGCTAATAAATTCTTTTTATTAAACTCCTTAATATTAGGGAAGTTAACCTTTGGTAAATCTATTGTGTCTTCTGCAAGACCAAAAAGACTTATTTGTCCATCAATATTTCTTTTCTTTTCACTAGCCACTCCATCCATAACTTTTTCAAATACTGCTAAAAGTTTTGATCTATATACTTTGAATACATCTAATGCTCCTGCTTTAATTAAACTTTCTACTGCCCTTTTATTAACATCAGAAATATCTATTTTATCAATAAAATCTTCTAATGAACTAAAGCTTCCTTTAGTCTTTCTAGTACGTACAATACTCTCTATTACATTTACTCCAACATTTTTTATAGCCGCCATACCAAATCTAATACTATTTCCTTTAACAGTAAACTTAGTATAACTCTCATTTATATCTGGAGGTAAAACTTGAATTCCTTGGCTTTCTGCAAATTTAATATAATGAGCTACCTTTTCACTAGTCCCCATAACAGAATTAAGCATTGCTGCTATTGCTTCTACTGGATAATATTTCATAAGATAAGCTGTTTGATATCCTACAACAGCATAAGCAGCTGCGTGACTTTTATTAAATGCATAGGAAGCAAAATCCATCATAGAATCAAAAATCTTATTTCCAGCTTCTTCACTAATACCATTTCTTATACATCCTGGAACTTCAACTTCTCCATTATCATCTACTATTCCATAAATGAAATTCTTTCTTTCTTCTTCCATTACTTTATGTTTTTTCTTGGACATCGCTCTTCTTACAAGGTCACTTCTCCCTAAAGAATAGCCCCCTAGCTTTCTTACTATTTCCATAACCTGTTCTTGATACACCATGACACCATAAGTTACATTCAGTATACTTTCAAGTTCAGGAGTAATATATTCTACCTTACTAGGATTTCTTTTACATTCTATATACTTTGGAATTTCAGCCATTGGACCTGGTCTATATAAGGATATTCCAGCTATAATATCTTCTAAATTATCTGGTCTTAATTCTTTCATGAAGGCAACCATCCCAGGTGATTCTAATTGGAATACACCAGCTGTCTTCCCATCACCAATCATCTTATAAACTTCTTTATCGTCAAAGTCTATTTTATCTAAATCTATGTCTATCCCTCTGTTTTGCTTTATCATCTTAACTGCATCATTCATTACAGTAAGAGTTCTAAGTCCAAGGAAATCCATCTTTAAAAGTCCAAGTTCCTCTAATGTAGTCATACCAAACTGTGTAACTATCATTTCATCATTTTTTTGAAGTGGTACATATTCTACTAAGGGCCTTGATGATATAACAACCCCAGCCGCATGAGTTGAAGAGTGTCTTGGGAGCCCCTCTAAATCCTTACTTATATCTATAAGATGTTTTATTCTTTCATCTGTATCGTAAATTTCTTTAAGCTCTGGATTTAACTCTAATGCCTTATCAATTGTTATTCCAAGCATAGTTGGTATCATCTTTGATATCTTATCTACTTCTGCATAAGTATAATTCATTGCTCTACCAACGTCTCTTATACACATTCTAGGTGCCATTGTTCCAAAGGTTATTATTTGTGAAACATTATCTGCCCCATATTTTTTTACTACATAATCTATAACCTCTTGTCTTCTTTCATAACAAAAGTCAGAATCAATATCAGGCATACTAACTCTCTCTGGATTTAAGAAACGCTCAAAAATAAGGTTATATTTTATAGGATCTATTTTTGTTATTCCTAAAGTATAGGCTACTATTGCCCCTGCAGCAGATCCTCTTCCTGGACCTGTTGGAATTCCATTTTCATTTGAAAATCTAATAAAATCCCATGTTATTAAGAAATAATCTACATATCCCATTTGCTTAATAACACCTAATTCATATTCTAACCTATCTACATATAATTTAGCTTTTTCATTTTCTTTTGCAAAATCTAAAATATCTTGTAAGTTATATTCCTTTGTAGTGAATTTTTTAAATACATCATATCTTTCTATAAGCCCCTTATAGCATGTATCTCTTAAGTATTCATATGGCTCAACACCTTCTGGTAATGGAAACTTAGGAAGTTTTGATTCATGGAATTTATAATCGAAGTTACATTCTTCCGCTATCTTAACAGTGTTTTCTAAAGCTTCTGGGACATAAGAAAACATATCCCACATCTCTTCTGGTGACTTCAAGTAAAATTGATCTGATGGATATCTTCTTCTATTTTCATCATCTACTGTTTTTCCTGTTTGAATACACATCAATACATCATGTGCTTTTGAGTCTCTTTGATTTATGTAATGTACATCATTAGTTGCAACTAAAGGTATATCTAATTCTCTTGCAAGCTTAATATTATCTTCATTTACCTTTCTTTGCTCTTCCATTCCATGATTTTGAATTTCTAAATAAAAGCCATCTTTAAATATTTCTTTATATAATACTGCAACTTCTCTTGCTTTTTCATAATTATCATTTAATAAATAATTTTGTACTTCTCCTCCAAGACAAGCACTTAAAGCTATTAATCCTTCACTATGATTTCTTAAAAAATCATGGTCTACTCTTGGCTTATAATAAAACCCTCTAATAGATGCTTCGGAAACAATCTTCATTAAATTTTCATAGCCAACTTCATTCTTCACCAATAACACTAAATGTGCTGTACGATTTTCTTTATCAGGCTGTTTTATATCCATGGATTTGCTTGCAACATAAACTTCGCATCCTAATATAGGTTTAACTCCATTTTCTACTGCTTGCTTATAAAACTCTACGCAACCATACATAACACCATGATCTGTTATAGCTATACTATCCATCCCAAGTTCTTTAGCTCTTTTTATTATCTTTGGAACTTTTCCTGATCCATCTAGTAAACTATACTCAGTATGAAGATGAAGATGGCAGAACTTTTTATTATCCAAGTCTTATCATCTCCTTAATCATTAATTATTCCCATTCTCCAGTTCTTAATTCTTCTGCAATCTTTTCTATCTTTCTTAATCTATGATTAATTCCTGATTTTCCTACTGGAGGATCAAGCATTTCTCCAAGATCCTTTAAAGATTCATCAGGATAACTTAATCTAAGTTCTGCTACTTCTCTCAGATTCTTTGGCAGCCTTTTTAAACCTATCTCACTTTGAATAAGCTTAATACTCTCAACCTGTCTTACTGCTGCATTTACGGTTTTTGAAAGATTAGCTGTTTCACAATTAACTAGTCTGTTAACATTGTTTCTCATTTCTTTCATTATTCTTATGTTTTCCAATTCTAATAATGATGAATGAGCACCTATTATATTAAGTAAATCTACAATTTGTTCTCCTTCTTTTATATAAATAATAAAAGAATTTTTACGTTGTATAACCTTAGAATTAAGACCAAATGTATTTATTAATTTGCTTAAATCTAAAGCATATTCCTCACTGTGAGTAACAATTTCTAAATGATATGTTTTTTCTGGATTACTTATACTTCCTCCCCCTAAAAAGGCACCTCTTATATAAGCTCTCTTTTCTTCTTCAGTTTTTATCATATCTTTTTGAATTGTATAATCCAGACTCATTACTCCATCTACTTCTGTTAAAATTCCTGTTTCACGTAATAAATCTCTAACTCCCATTTCTTCATCTATTACAACCATGTATATATTGTTTTTCTTTAATGAATTACTCTTTTTAACCATTAATCTAGAGTGTATATTAAAATGAGCTTTTAATAGTGTAAATATCAATCTAGCACTTTTAGGATTTTCTGTAGTCATTTTAAATGACAATCCGCTACCACTGAATCCTATAGTTCCGCTTACTTTCATAATAGCTGAAATTTGTGCTAATGCTTCTGACTTACTTAACTCACTATATCTAGCTACCTCTCCCTTTACTTTAGCTGAAAATGACATAATATTCTCCTTTAATCTATATTAATTAATCTTTACCTTACCTATCTTTATAACAACTAATTATAGCATAAATAATTACTATTCTCGATAAGTTATATAATGTAAATTTATCTGCCTAATGTATTTCTTTCTAAGATTGTAATTTTAAAAATTATAATTTAAATATTCACACAAAAACTTATTTGCTTTTATTTTCATATCAAATTACTTAATACAAAATAGAAGGTTGACCAAAATCAACCTTCTACTTTTTATTAAGTAATTTCTATTTTTTCTCTTCTTTTTCTCTTTCTTTAATACGTTGATATAAATACATATATTCAAATATTTTCTTCTTATCATATAATAACTTCTTTTGCATTATTGTATCTATCAAAACTTCTGCTAGTTTATCTGAATCATGTTTTACTGTACCATTATTGATTTTTGCAATATTCTCTAAAACTAAATCTACACCTAAATTTTTAATTTCTTTTTCATCAACCTTTACAGCAATAGAGTTATCCTTTGAATATTGTTTTTGAACTTCTTCTGGAATCTTTCCAGAATTGGCAATTACACATTCAACTATATCTCTTCCCCCATATTTTCTTAGAGTTTTTATGTGATCAGATACAGTAAAATTATCTGTTTCTCCAGGTTGAGTCATTACATTTGAAATATAAATCTTTAATGCACTACTTCTTCTAACAGCTGAACTTATTTTCTTTACAAGTAAATTTGAAATTACACTTGTATATAAACTACCAGGTCCCATAACAACTGCATCTGCTTCTTTTATAGCTTTCAAAGCTTCTGCTAAAGGTTCTGATTCCTCCGGCTGTATCATTAACTTTTTAATTTTTGATCCTTGTTTTATAGCTTCCTTTGGAATTTGAGATTCTCCATAAACCTTCTCCCCATTTTCTAGCTGAGCAACAAGTTGCATATCATCTAATGTAACAGGTAATACCTTTCCAGTTACAGCTAGTACAGAACTCATCTTTTGGACTGCATCCTCAAAATTGTCTGATATTCCTGCCATAGCAGCTAAAAATAGATTACCAAAACTTTGGTTCTTTAATCTACCATCTTGAAACCTATATTGTAGTAAATCTTGCATTAACGGTTCAGTATCAGCTAAAGCTAATATACAGTTACGTATATCCCCCGGAGGCAGCATACCTAAATCTTCTCTTAAATCTCCCGAACCTCCTCCATCATCGCCAACTGTTACTATAGCCGTAATATTGGAAGTATAATACTTAAGTCCTCTAAGCATTGTGGATAAACCAGTTCCACCCCCTATTACCACTATTTTAGGTCCCTTTACCAAAAGTCTTTTTTCATAGATAAGACTTTCAATCTTTTGACTATCTAAAGATACCTTTAGATATCCTTTATTAATCATAACTATTATAGACTTCATAACCTCTGTTACTGAAATATATATAACAAAAATACCTGTTATATTAAGAAACACATAAAATACTTTATAATATGTATCATACATTCTCCTAGTAACTAATTCTGTAAAACCAAAAGCAATAAGTAATATACCTAAAACACCAAATGTTACCCATCGTTTTACCTTAATACCTGGTTTAAACCAATCTGAAAATTTCATAGTTTCTTTGCTCCTCTATGGACATCCTCAGATATATCTCTATGTTCTATCTTAGCATCAAATCCATCTTCATTTAATTTCTCATATATTGCATTAGCAATGGCTACAGAACGATGTCTTCCTCCTGTACAACCTATAGAAATTATCAATTGTCGCTTTCCTTCATTAACATAGTTTGGAATTAAGAAACTTAACATTTCTTCTAACTTGTTAACAAAATCAATAGTTTCTTTTTGTTCTAAAACATATTTTTTTACTGGTTCATCATTACCTGAATACTTTTTTAATTCTGGTATATAGAATGGATTTGGAATAAATCTAACATCAAATACTAAATCTGAATCAACCGGTATTCCATATTTAAATCCAAAACTTAAAATAGTAACTGATAATTGTTTTTCAGGTACAACAGCTTCTCCAAAATATGAATTTATTTTACTTCTTAAATCTCTTATTGCATATTTAGAAGTATCTATTATTATATCCGCTCTATCCTTAACTTCTCTTAATTTTTTTCTTTCCTCATTTATACCATTTAAAACTCTACCTTCTGGTGATAATGGATGTGATCTTCTAGCCTCTTTAAATCTTTTTACTAGGACTTCATCTGAAGAATCTAAGAATAAAATTTCGTATTCAAAATTATTTTTCTTTAAGAACATAAGAGATTCGAATAAATCATCAAAAAATACTCCTCCTCTAATGTCAATAACTAACGCCATCTTATCTACATTTCCACCATTACAAGCTTCCGCAAGCTTTGGAATAAGTTTTGGTGGTAAATTGTCTACACAAAAATAACCTATGTCTTCCAAACTTTTAGTAGCTTCTGTTTTTCCAGCACCTGAAAGGCCTGTAACTATCACAAATCTCATATTCTTCCTCCTATCCTACTTTTTATAAATATATTATACCATAAGTTTTTACTAAGAATTCATTTGCTTTTACAAGGAAATAATTTTTTATAAAAGTTAAGAGATAGCCTAATAAAAATAAAGATACTTTATTTTTATTAGAGCTTATCTCTCTAGTTATATATATTTCCTTAAATTATTCTTCACCTAATATTCTAACTTCTGGATATAAATCAACACCAAATTGTTTTTTAACTTCATTTTGAATGTGAGCAATCAAATCTAATATATCCTTTGCTGTAGCTCCACCCTTATTAATTACAAATCCAGAATGTTTACTAGAAACAGCTGCTCCACCTATAGAATATCCCTTTAATCCTGCATCTTGTATTAACTTACCTGCAAAATATCCTTCAGGTCTCTTAAATGTACTACCTGCAGATGGGTATTCTAATGGTTGTTTTTCTTCTCTTTTAGCAGTAAGTTCATCGACTCTTTCTTGTATGCTTTCTTCATTGCCTTCACTTAACTGAAATAAAGCACTTACAACAACAAAGTTTTCTTTCATAACTTTTGAGGTTCTATACCCTAATTCTAATTGTTCATTATCTAAATAAATTATATTTCCCTCATTGTCTATAACTTCCGCTTCTTTTATTACATTTTTTATTTCTCCATCATAAGCACCTGCATTCATAAACACAGCTCCACCTACAGATCCTGGAATTCCGCAAGCAAATTCGAAACCTGTTAATGACTCTTCAACAGCTCTCTTTGATACATCTTTAAGTAATACCCCAGCTTCTGCCTTTATAAAGTTCCCTCTAGATTGAAGTTTATTTAGATTTACAAGTTTTATAACTACTCCTCTAATTCCTCCATCCTTAACTAAAAGGTTAGAACCATTTCCAATTATATAGTATGGAATATTGTTTTCCTTACATATAGTTAAAGTTTCCCTTAATTGATCAATGCTAGATGGACTTACTAATATATCTGCTGGTCCTCCAACCTTAAAATATATATGATTACTCATATTTTCGTCTATCATTATTTCATTTTCTGAATAAATTTTTTCAAATAAATCTCTATATTTTAAATACTGATTCATATTTAGCTCCTCAAATTTCCTAATAAATTTTCTCACTCAAAAAGTCTCATTTACTAAGTATAAAGTATAACATTGTAATAAACAAGGTACAAACTCAAGTTTATATTATTTATATTAATTTTTTTCTATTTTACCTTAAAATAGTTTATTATGCTCTCCGCGCTTTTTTTATCTATGCTAGGTGTATCCATAAGTTCAGCTAATGTTGCTTTTTTAATATTTTCAACTCCTCCAAATTTTTTCAAGAGCTCAATTTTTCTTTTTTGACCAATGTTTGGTACATCGTCTAATACAGAATGAAGGGTTCTCTTATCTCTAACTATTCTATGATAGGTTATAGCAAAACGATGTACTTCATCTTGAATTTTTCTTATAAGTTGCATTAAATTCGAAGTTCTGTCTATCATTATTTCCTCATTATTGTATATTATTCCTCTAGTTTGATGTTTATCATCTTTTACTAAACCACATACATCAATTTGTATTCCTAACGACTTCAAAACTTCTAAAGCTATATTTATCTGACCTTTTCCTCCATCCATCATTATAAGATCTGGAAAACTTGAAAATTTCCCTTTAGAAAATTCTAAATTTCTTAATTGTATTTCTTGAATTTCCCTCAGTCCATGCTCAAATCTTCTTGTAAGTACCTCTCTCATACTACTATAATCATCTGCACCTTGAACAGTTTTTATTTTAAATTTTCTATAATCGCTATTTTTGGCCTTTCCTTCTTCAAAAACTATCATACTACCAACAGAATCAACACCTTGTATATTTGAAATGTCATAAGCTTCTATTCTATGAGGTATTTCATCTAAATCTAGTATTTCCATAAGTTCCATTAATGCCACCTTATTTATTTCTTTATCTTTAAGTATTTTTTCTTTAAACTGTTCTAGAGTTAATTTCGCATTATTTTTTACAAGTTCCAACAATTCTTTCTTTTCTCCCCTTTTAGGAACCCTAAGCCAAACTTTTGATCCTCTCTTTATTGTCAAAAATTCTTCTAATAATTCTTCATCTACAATAGTTGGCACATATATATTTTTTGATACTTTTGCTGCCCCAGAATAAAAACTTGTTACAAATTCAGCTATAATTTCTCCATCCTCTTCATCTATACTGTTTTCTATAATAAAGTGTTCTCTACCTGTAACTTTACCATCTCTTAAAAAGAATACTTGTATGCAAGTATCTTTTTCATCCTTATATAAATTTATAAAATCCTCATCACCTTCTACTACTCTAAATACCTTCTGTCTTTCTATTAAATTTTCAATTGCTAACATTTTATCTCTAAGAGATGCTGCTTTTTCAAATTCTAATTTTGAGGATGCTTCTTGCATTTCTTTTTTTAATCTATTAATTATACTTTTATCTTTTCCACTTAATATTTCCAAAATTTCATTAATTATCTTTTCATATTCCTCTTTACTTAAATGTCCAGCACAAGGTGCATTGCACTTCTTTATATGATAATTTAAACAAGGCCTAACTGGTTCCATACCATCTACAATATTCATTTTACATGTTCTTATAGGAAATACTTTTCTGATAAGATTCATAGTTTCATGAACTGCAGTTACATTAGTATATGGACCAAAATATTTATTTCCATCCTTAACAAAATTTCTAGTTATAAATACTCTAGGAAAGTCTTCATTAGTAGTTACTTTTATAAATGGATAAAACTTATCATCCTTTAATGCAATATTATATTTAGGTCTATACTTCTTTATTAAATTTCCTTCTAATATTAAAGCTTCCATTTCAGAATCAGTTACTATATATTCAAATTCTGAAATATTCTTAACCATACTTTTTACCTTTTGAGTATGATTTTTAGAATTTTGAAAATACTGCCTTACTCGATTTTTTAATATTTTAGCTTTTCCAACATATATAACTTCGCCCAGATAATTTTTCATAAGATATACGCCTGGTTTATCTGGGAGTATTTTTAATTGGTATTCAAAATCAAACATATCTTCCTCCAAAATAAATTATGTAAAAAAAGATGAAACAATCACTGCTCCACCTTTTTTATAATTAAAATATATTATTTTATTGCTGATTTTAAAATTTGAGCAGCTGCTGGTGCTGCTTTTGATGCACCCCAATTACCATTTTCAATAATAACTGCTACTGCTACTTTTGGATTATCTGCTGGAGCAAACCCTATAAACCATGAATGTGGAGTAGCCAACTTACCGTTTGAATCAGTATGATCTGCTGTACCAGTTTTTCCTGCTGCATCTATTCCACTAAATGAAGACCAGTTATGATCATCGACTAAATTTTTCATATATCCTGCTATAGTTTGAGCATCTTCACTTGAAAGAACTTGACCATACTTTTTATATGATGTCTTACTTAGTGTTGTTTTATTCATATCAACAACTTCATTAACAAGAGTCGGCTGCATCATAACTCCATCATTTGCTATTGCACTTGCAACTAATGCCATTTGCATTGGTGTTGCTACTATACTACTTTGACCTATACCAGATTGAGCTATCATTCCTTTTTCATAACTTTCTAATGTAGGAAATGAACTCTTTGTAAGAGTAAATCCAGTAGCAGGAATTGAATTATTAAATCCAAACTTTTCAGCTGTAGCTTTCAACTTACTATTTCCAAGTTCCATAGCTAATGTACCAAATACAACATTACTTGAATTAATAAATGCTTGTTCTAAAGTTTGAAATCCATAAGCTTGCCCTCCAGCATTTTGTAGTGATTGATTAGAATTAAATACTATTCTTCCATCATCCTCAAAACTTTCACTTTTTACACCAGAAATGTTTTCTAATGCACTTGCTGTAGTTATAGTCTTAAATGTAGAACCAGGTGGATATAATCCTGATACTGCTCTATTTATTAATGGTGAATTTTCAGCTGAACCTGAGTTTGCTGCTGCCATAGCTGCATCTAAGTCATTCGGATTATAACTTGGCTTAGATACCATTGCTAAAACTTCCCCTGTTTTTGGATTCAACACAACAGCTGCACCTTTATCACTTCCTATGGCGTTATAAGCAGCTTGCTGTATTGTTGGGTCTAGCGTAGTTTTTACTCCATTACCAACCTTAACTTCTTTTTTATCTCTAGTATTAAATGCTTCTTTTAACTTTTCCATACTAAAATCTTTTAAAAGATTTACTACTCCCGATTTTTCACTGCTAGTATAGGTTGATAACTCTTCATCATAAGCCTTTTCTAAACCTGTAAGACCATATTTTTGATTCATATATCCTAAAGCATGAGTATAAACCTCTCCACCAAGATAACTTCTAGATTGAGTTAAATCTCCTGTTTTTTCACCACTTGTTAACGGATTTCCATTTCTATCATATATAGTTCCTCTTAAAACTTCATTTCTTTTTGCCCATAACCTTTTATTTGATGTATTTGTAGCAATATCATGAGCTTTAAAAGCTTGAAAATATGCTATATAAGAAATAAGTACTACGAAAAAAATTAAAAATACAGTCATTACATGTTTTACACTATTTCTAAAATCATTCATCTTCTACCCCTCCTCAGATACCTTTTGTAATAATCCTAAGGCAAAATAAGTAGTTAATATTGAACTACCACCATAACTAACAAAAGGAAGAGTTATACCTGTTAATGGTATAATCGCAAAAATACCTGCTATTATAACTAGTGTTTGACATGCAATCATAGTACTTAAACCTACAGCAGTTATTTGCGAAAATTTATTTTCTGTTACAAAGGCTGCTCTTATACCTCTATAAAACATTAAAAACATCAGAATCATAATTCCTATTCCAAACACCATACCAAATTCTTCACATATAGCTGCAAAAACATAGTCTGATGTAGGTACTGGTACAAAACCAGGATATCCTTCACCTAATCCTGAACCTAACATTCCACCAGAAGATATAGAATATAATCCTTCTACTATTTGATAACCTTGATCAGATGCATATGCCCATGGATCTAACCAAATCATAACTCTATTTCTTACATGAGCAAATAATTTATATGCAATCGAAGACCCTACTGCAAATAAAGCTAAGCATGTAAAAACATATTTCTTCTTTGATGTAGCTGTATATAATATCGATATAGATACACCAAAGAATATTAATGCAGATCCTAAGTCCTTTTGTAACACTAAACACCCTAAAGAAAACATAACAACTAAAGCTGGTTCTACTAACTTCTTAATATTATTTAGTCCGCTTTCATTCTTAAAATCCTTTAACACTGATGCTAAATATAATACCAATGCTATTTTAGCAAATTCAGATGGCTGAAAACCAAAGCTTCCTATATAAACCCAGTTACTAGCTCCATACTTTTCTGTTCCAAATAAATAAGCTAATGGCATAAGTACTATTGTAATTCCTAAATAAACGTACTTGTATTTTGATAGCTTATTCATATCTGGCAATATTATAACAGTTAATAAATATACTGCAATACCCACACCAAACCAAATTAATTGTTTTATCCCCTCATCTTGTTTAATTCTATATATCATAGCTATTCCAATTATGGATAATATACATGCAAATATAAGTAAAAATTTATCTCCATCCGGATAAAATTTTCTTATTACGAAATGGGATATCCCAATAACTACACATACTGAAGCTCCCATAATTGCCGCATTCTTATCAATTGGATTAGTTAAAATGGCTAACTTTCCGAAAAGAGCTATACATAAAATATAAGTAATTACTAATAGCTTGTTTTCGTCTCTTCGTCCTTTCATGTAATCACCTCTATGTTGAAATTCTTATAATACCATAAAACTTGTTGAGCCAATTTTAATTTCGTCTTTTCCAAAAAGTTTAACTTTTCCATCAATCTTTTTACCATTAACATAAGTTCCATTAGTACTATTTAAATCTTCAATAAATAATATGTTATTTTTAATAACAAACCTAGCATGATTACTAGAAACATGTTGATCTAATAAAACTATAGAATTATCATTCTTTCTACCTATAGTAACCATTCCCCTAATAGGTACTACCGCGCCCTTTTTCAAATTGCTATTACCTACAACTTCTACAACTTCAATACCATAACTTTTTTTACCTTGAGAGTGTCTCTTACGACCTCCACCTTTAACATCCTTATACATTATCTTTAATGCATAATATATTATTACATATAGAATTATTATAAAAGCTATTCCAAAGACAACAGCTGACATCTTCGAAAAACTCATTTTTTCACCTCAAATCTATTTTATTTACTTAAATAGATTA
This sequence comes from Clostridium sp., assembly GCA_015058405.1. Taxonomy (GTDB): domain Bacteria; phylum Bacillota; class Clostridia; order Clostridiales; family Clostridiaceae; genus Clostridium. The sequence continues at coordinate 27,946 of SVCL01000010.1, read as the reverse complement.
TACAACAATTTTTACATAAAACCATAAAAAATCTATTACATATTTTGTTATATTATAATTTTTAAAGATTCTCTAAAAGAGAATCTTTTTCAAATACCTTCCAGTATGAGATTTTTCATTATTTGCAACTTTTTCAGGAGAACCTTCTGCAACCAATGTACCACCTTTATCTCCACCTTCAGGACCTAAGTCAATAATGTAATCTGCGCATTTAATCATATCTAGATTATGTTCAATTACCACAACAGTATTGCCCGCATCTACAAGTCTTTGTAAAATTCCTATTAATCTATTTACATCATCTATATGTAGACCAGTAGTTGGCTCATCTAAAATATATAGTGTTTTCCCTGTGCTTCTTTTTGATAATTCATAAGCCAACTTAATTCTTTGAGCTTCTCCTCCTGATAGTTGAGTTGAAGGTTGACCTAACCTTACATAGCCTAATCCAACATCATATAAGGTTTGTAACTTATTTTTTATTCTTGGTAAATTTTCAAAGAATTTCAAACCTTCTTCAACTGTCATATTTAATATATCATCTATATTTTTCCCTTTATATTTAACTTCTAATGTTTCTCTATTATATCTCTTACCTTTACAAACTTCGCAAGGAACATAAACATCTGATAAGAATTGCATTTCTATTTTTATAATTCCATCTCCGGAACAAGCTTCACATCTTCCACCTTTTACATTAAAAGAAAATCTTCCTGGTTTATATCCTCTTGCTTTAGCTTCTTGAGTTTGAGAAAACAATTCCCTTATTATATCGAAAGTTCCTGTATAAGTAGCCGGATTAGATCTTGGAGTTCTTCCTATTGGACTTTGATCTATATCTATTATCTTATCAATATTTTCATATCCTAATATTTCTTTATGCTTACCAACAGGATTTTTACTTTTATTAACTAATTTATTTAATCCCTTATATAATATTTCGTTAACTAAAGTACTTTTACCAGAACCAGATACACCAGTAACCATAGTTAAAGTTCCAAGTGGTATAGATACATTAAGATTCTTCAAGTTATTTTCTTTTGCACCTTTTACAGTTATCTTTTTACCATTACCTTTACGTCTTTCGGTAGGTACTTCAATTTTTTTCTTACCAACTAAATATTGACCAGTAATCGAATTTTCATTTTGCATTATTTCATCTAAAGTTCCTGCTGCCACTACTTTTCCACCATGCTCACCTGCACCTGGACCTATATCTACAATATAATCCGCTTCTCTCATAGTATCTTCATCATGTTCAACTACAATTACAGTATTACCTACATCTCTTAAATTTTTTAAAGTAGCTATTAACTTATCATTATCTCTTTGGTGAAGACCTATACTTGGTTCATCTAAAATATATAAAACTCCCATCAAAGATGAGCCTATTTGTGTAGCTAGTCTAATTCTTTGAGCTTCTCCTCCTGATAATGTTCCTGAACTTCTTGCAAGAGATAAATAATCTAATCCTACGTTTACTAGAAACTCCAATCTGTTTTTTATCTCTTTTACAATTTGCTCACTAATAATTCTATTCTTTTCTGATAATTCTATTCCATTTATAAAATCCAATTCTTCTTTAATAGAAAGTTTAGTAAATTCATTTATATTAAGATTTCCGATTTTAACTGCTAATGCTTCTTTTCTTAATCTAGCTCCATGACACTTAGGGCAATGATTATCACTCATATATTGCTCTATTTCTCCCTTTATTAAATCAGAATTAGTTTCTGCATATCTTCTTCTTAATGAATTTATCTCTCCATCATAAGCATGATTGTATATAGATTTAACTCCATCTTTAGTATATTCAACCTTTAATTTTTCTCCTTTAGTCCCATAAAGTAATATGTCAACTATCTTAGGAGGCAATTCTTTTATTGGAGTACTTAATGAAAAATCATACTTTTTAGTTAATGCCTTTAAAATAGCAAATGTCCATGATTCTTCCTTCAATCTCCCTTCTCCCCAAGTTGCAATTGCTCCTTCTAATATACTTAAATCTTTATTCGGAATCACTAAATTTTCATCAATTTCATATAAAGTTCCAAGTCCATCACAGCAATCGCATTTTCCAAAAGGAGAATTAAATGAAAATAGTCTTGGTTCAAGTTCTTCTATACTAATTCCACAATCAGGACATGCAAATTTTTCACTAAATAATATATCTTCTCCACCTATTATGTTAATTAAAACTAGTCCATCTCCAAGTTTTAAAGCTGTTTCTATCGAATCAGAAAGCCTACCTTCAATACCTTCTTTTATTACAATTCTATCTACAACTGCTTCTATATTATGTTTAACATTCTTCTCTAATTTTATTTCTTCTTCTGTTAAATCATAAACTTCTCCATCTATTCTAGCTCTAATAAATCCATCCTTTTTTATATTATTAATAACTTTTTCATGAAGACCTTTTTTACCTCTAATAACCGGAGCTAAAACTTGAATTTTTGTCCTTTCTCCTAAGTCCATAACTTGATCCACAATCTGATCTATAGATTGCTTACTTATTTCTTTACCACACTTAGGACAATAAGGTGTACCTATTCTTGCATATAGTAGCCTTAAATAATCATAAATTTCTGTTATAGTTCCTACAGTTGATCTTGGATTTTTACTTGTAGTCTTTTGATCTATTGAAATTGCTGGTGATAGCCCTTCTATGTATTCAACATCTGGCTTGTTCATTTGCCCTAAAAATTGTCTAGCATAAGCAGATAAAGATTCAACATACCTTCTTTGTCCTTCTGCATAAAGAGTATCAAAAGCTAAAGATGACTTTCCAGAACCAGAAAGCCCAGTAAATACAACCAACTTATCTCTAGGTATTTCTAAATCTACATTTTTTAAATTATTTACTCTTGCACCTTTAATAATTATCTTATCCTTCATTTAAAATCCCCTTTCCACATTTATATCTATATTTTTAACTTATTACATCAATTCAAACCCGAACATAAGTTCTTATATATTTTATGATTTTTTAATTCTATTGTCAAACCATAACATATATTTATTTCAAAAAAATATTGCTATAATATAAATCAACTTATTATATAGCAATATTCTTATTGACTTTATTTATTTTTTTAAATCTTCAATAATATCTCTAAGTTCTGCTGCTCTTTCAAATTGAAGGTTTTTAGCAGCATCCATCATTTCTTCTGTATACTTCTTAATTAACTTCTTCTTTTCTTTAACAGTTAACTTACTATTGTCTGTTGAAACTTCATAACTTGTTTCAGTTTCTGATACTTTAGTAGCTTCAATAACGTCTCTAACTTCTTTAATTATAGTCTTAGGCACTATTCCATGCTTCTCATTATATTCTTGCTGTATTTTTCTTCTTCTATTAGTTTCTTTTATAGCTCTATCCATTGAACCGGTAATATTATCAGCATACATTATTACCTTGCTTTCTGCATTTCTTGCTGCTCTACCTATAGTTTGAATTAACGACGTTTCAGATCTTAGAAATCCTTCTTTATCAGCATCTAATATTGCTACTAAAGCCACTTCTGGAATATCTAGCCCCTCTCTTAACAGATTAATTCCTACAAGAACATCTTGTTCCCCAAGCCTTAATTCTCTTATTATCTTCATTCTTTCAATAGTATCAATATCTGAATGCATATAGGTTGCCTTAACATCAAGCTCTGTTAAATATTTTGTTAGGTCTTCTGCCATTCTTTTAGTTAATGTGGTTATTAAAGTTCTAAATCCTCTTTCAGTATTTTTCTTTATTTCTCCATATAAATCATCTATTTGATTTTCTACAGGTCTTATAATAATTTCAGGATCTAAAAGTCCTGTAGGTCTTATTATTTGTTCAGCTACTTCTTCTGAATTATCCAATTCATATTGACCAGGAGTAGCACTTACAAAAACAACCTGATTTACCTTCTTCTCAAATTCAGGGAACTTTAACGGCCTATTATCATATGCACAAGGAAGCCTAAATCCATATTCAACTAAAGTATCTTTTCTTGACCTATCTCCTGCATACATAGCCCTAACTTGAGGTAATGTTACATGACTTTCATCTATAAACATTAAATAATCATCTGGAAAATAATCCAAAAGAGTCTTTGGCGCTGTTCCTGGATCTCTCTTATCAAAAATTCTCGAATAATTTTCAATTCCTGTACAATACCCCATTTCCCTTATCATTTCTATATCAAAGTTAGTTCTTTGCTTAAGTCTTTGAGCTTCTAATATCTTATCTTGTGCATTAAGTTCCTTTAATCTATCTTCTAGTTCATCTTCAATTCTTCTAATAGATTCTTCTAGTACTTCTGGAGATGTAGCAAAGTGCGATGCTGGAGTAATTGCTACATGATCTCTCTCACCTATAATAGTTCCAGTTAAAACATCAAATTCCCTGATTCTATCTATTTCATCACCAAAGAATTCAATTCTTATTCCATTATTAGAAGATATTACTGGAATAATGTCTAAAGAATCTCCTCTTACTCTAAACGTACCTCTTGAAAAATCTATATCATTTCTTTCGTATTGAATTTCTATAAGTCTTTTAATAATTTCATCCCTATCTTTTTCCATACCAACTCTAAGAGAAATTGTTAACTTCCTATATTCCTCTGGATTACCAAGTCCATATATACAAGAAACTGAGGCTACTATTATAACATCACGTCTTTCAAACAAAGCAGATGTAGCAGAGTGTCTAAGTTTATCAATTTCATCATTTATAGATGCATCTTTTTCTATAAAAGTATCTGTTTGTGGTACATAAGCTTCTGGTTGATAATAATCATAATACGACACAAAATACTCAACTATATTATCAGGAAAAAATTCTTTAAACTCTGAACATAATTGAGCAGCTAATGTTTTATTATGTGCCAAAACTATTGTTGGCCTTTGTAATTTTTCTATTATATTTGCCATGGTAAAAGTTTTTCCTGATCCTGTTACTCCAAGTAAAGTCTGCCCCTTATGATTATGTTCTAATGAATCAACAATTTTATTAATAGCCTGTGGTTGATCACCAGTAGGTTTATATTTTGAATGTATCTTAAACTCACCCATTACAATCACCTCTTTCTTTAACTGCGAACTTATATTCGTATACTAATTTTACTGTTTTATCCATACTAGGTCAATCAAAAAAGTTTTTAAATTTTCTATGCGTAAAAAAACTCTTCTTGAAATATTATTACCTATTTCAAGAAGAGTTTTCATTTTTTAATTATCTTTATTATTTTTTTCTTTTATATCCTTTAAGACTTTAGAAAATTTATCTGCTTCAAAAGATACTACTTTATCCATATCTACAAACCTTGGCACAAGTACCACACCAAGTCTTTTGTTTCTTTCATGTCTAAATGAATATTCTTTTATTTCTCCAAATCTATCTTTAACCTTTAAGTCTATTTTATTAAAACTTTCCTTAATAATTCCGTATATATCAGCTTCATTATTAATTACCTTATTGTTAACTGAAATAAACTTATCTCCAGGTCTTATTCCAAGTTCATATGCCTTAGAAAAAGGTATTACTTCTAGTACAGCTAATCCTTCTTCATTACTAGTAAATAAAGGCTCTCTTTTCTCCTCTATTTTTCTTTGCAATAAATTCATTCCTTCATGAGCTAAAGGTGCAAATATTATAACTATTATTTTAAATATTAATCCTAAACTTGCAAGTTGTGCTACAAGAGATAATAATATACCATAACCTAGTATATATATACCAGAAGAAACACACTTTTCTCTTTTTCTTCTAGTAAAAGTTGCAGAAGAATATCCTATAACCCCAAATACCGAAGTCAATGTTAATATAGATGTTTTTATCATGTTAAGAATATTATCATATCTTAATATTGGCCACCAATCTGGAGTATTTATACTTTCTGTAGCTAATGAACCTTGACTTACTGAATTATAAGCAAGGAAAATTGCTACTGGTATTAACCAATTTCTTTTTAATGCATATCCTCCTATTATTTTTCCATTTCTATTAGAAAATACAGGAACTGCTCCTCTACACCCATCAAACATTACTAGAATTCCTTCAATAACATGAAGAACCCCTACTAAAGTCATTAACATTGTTATGTCTAGATTAAATAAAATTATTCCTTCACTTGTCTTAATATCACCATAAGTAAATATTAAGCTTATTATTCCAAGTATTGCCCCAGAATATGAAAAACATATAAACTTAGGCTTTATAAACATTAATAGTATAGAAATTAATAATAAAAATTCTACACCTGAATTTTCATTAAATATAACACCTAAATAACTTAAAATTATACTTGCTAAAGTTCCTGCAAATATCCCTAAAACTATTTGTGATAAGGTCAACTCTAACGCTGAGTTAACCTCATCACCTATAATCATCCTCTGCATAGCAGTTATTTTTCTATTTTTCTTATAAAGTACCACACCTAATATAAATAACGTCATCATTAAATAGGGTTCTGCAATTACATACGCTATTGACCTTAAGGTATAGACAACTAATTCCATAATTCATCCTCCTACTTAACTTTTTCCTTTATTACTTCAACAGCTTTTAGATATTGTGAATCTGTAGCCCTAGAGTATCCATTTTTCACATCATTCTCTGTTAAGGTAACTTCATAATCAGGTTTTATACCAACCTTATGAATATTTTCTCCATTTGGAGTATAAAAATTATCAATAGTAACCTTAAGAGCTCCGTTTGTATTCTCAAGAGTAAATGGAGCTTGAGCTATTCCCTTTCCAAAAGTATTAGTTCCTACAATAGTTGCTATAGAATAATCTCTTAAAGCACCTGTTACTACCTCTGATGCACTAGCAGTATTTCCATTAACAAGAAGTACCACTTTTACATCTTTTCCTATTCCTCCTTTGGATTTGCTCACTTTTTCTTTTCCAAATTTATTGCTTAATGTTGTTATTACTTTACCTTCTTCAATAAATTGTGATGCAATTTTTTCAGCTTCTGTTAAAAAGCCTCCACCATTATCTCTTAAATCTATTATTACACCAGTTACTCCATTATTTATTAAATCAGTTAATGCGTTAATAAATTCTGTAGATGAGCCTTCATTGAAATTCTTTAACTGAATATAACCTATGTTATCTTCAATTTTTTCAAAATATACCGCTTCAGTTTTTATTTCTTCTTTCTTAACCTCAGCATCAAACACTTCTCCGTCCCTTAATATAGTAAGAACTGTTTTGTTAGAATCACCTTTTGAAATTAATGAAATTGCTTTATTAGTACTTCCTTCCACATCAATTCCATCTATCTTTTCGATGACATCTCCAACCTTTAAATTAGCCTTATCTGCTGGATTACCTTTTTCTATGTTAATTATAGTTACTTTATCATCTTGTACTGTTATTGTTACACCTATTCCTACTCGTAACCCTGAATTAGACAAGTTAAATTTCTTATACTCTTCCTCAGTCATATATAATGTATATGGATCTTTTAAACTTGCAGCCATTCCTTTAATTGCACCATCTAACAAAGTATTGTCTTCCACATCTCCATTATAATTATTCATCAAAATTTCTCTTGCTTCAAATAGACCTGCATAATTACTATATTCACTTGAATACTTTACTGCTTTTGAATAATCTTGTGCATTTGGTCCTAAAAATAATCCAAATCTTGCACTAAAATTACCTATACAAAAAGCTATTATTACACCTAAACATATAAGTACCTTATATTTTATATTACTATTTTTATGTTTGGTTTGTTTTAACTGATCCATTTCACAAGCTTCCTTTCCTATAGCACGATTATATCTGTATAGTAAATATTGTATTCTTAAATCTTATAATTATACTTTTAAGAACTTTCTTAATGATACGAAACTTGCAAACCCACCTACTACTATAGAACCTAAAGCAAACTTCCATAATAATGATGAAAATACATAACTTGAAGGAACTAGATTAACCATTAAAAATCTTGCTGCTATAAATGATATAGCTCCTTTATAAATAAAGAATGTTAATATTACAGATAATAAAGCACCTGTAAGAGCTATAACCATACCTTCTATTATAAATGGCCATCTGATAAACCAATCAGTTGCCCCAACAAATTTCATTATTCCTACTTCTCTTCTTCTTGAATATACAGTTAACTTTGTAGTATTCATTATTAGGAATATAGAAACGCCAATTAGTATTACAAATAAAGCTCCACCAACTACTCTTACTCCTTTAATTACCTTTTGAACTGTGTTAATTAATTCTTGTTGATTGCTTACTTCTTCTACCCCTTCTAAATTTTCTATAGATTTAGTAACAGCTTCTGCATCATCTGCGTCCTTTAGTTTTATTATATATGCTTCTGGAAAAGGATTATTTTCTAAATTATATCCTTGTAATATACCTTCGCTTTTACTCATACCTTTTTCAAAATTTTTATACGCATCTTCTTTTGATTCAAATTCAACTTCCTTAACGCCTTCTTGTTCTCTAAGCTTTACTTCTATTTCTCTTTTATCAATAAGCTTTATATCTTCTTTTAAAAATACCTTTAATTCAACCTTTGATTGAACCCCTTCAATAGCTAAACCTGCATTTTGAGCTACGAGTGAAAAAATTCCTAAAACTAAGAAAGTTATTAATACAGTTATTGTAGATGCTAAACTTATAGTTCTATTTCTTTTTAAGCTTTTAAACGCGTCACTTATAAAATAATTTATAGTATTAATCTTCATTTTCGTACATACCCCTCTTCTCGTCTCTAACTATTTCTCCACCTTCAATAGCTATAACTCTTTTTTTCATAGTATCAACTATATCCTTAGCGTGAGTTGCCATCAATATGGTTGTCCCTGCCTTATTTATGTCATCTAATAACATCATAATTTCTTTAGCTGTTTCAGGGTCTAAATTTCCTGTAGGTTCATCTGCTATTAGAACACTTGGATTATTAACAATAGCTCTCGCTAATGATACTCTTTGTTGTTCTCCTCCAGATAATTCACTTGGAAACATCTTATATTTGTGCGAAAGACCTACTAATGATAATACCATAGGTACTCTTTTTCTAATTTCTTTTGGTGGAGCCTCTACAACCTTCATAGCAAAAGCAACATTTTCATAAACATTTAAATTAGGAATTAATCTAAAATCTTGAAATACCATACCTATTTTTCTTCTAAAATATGGTACAGCTCTTCTAGTTAAAGTTGATAAATCTGTATCTCCAACTATTACTTTACCGGTAGTAGGTTCAACTTCCTTTAATAACATCTTTATAAAAGTAGACTTACCAGCACCTGATGGACCTACTAAGAATACAAATTCTCCTCTTTCTATATCAATATTTACGTCTGAAAGAGCTTTAACATTATTATCATATATTTTAGAAATATTCTTAAATCTAATCATACTAACACTCCTTAGTTTTTTTGTATAAGCCTTATTCTTTTTTACTTATAGTGCTATTATAACATAACACATCAAATTCAGACTACACTCACTCCTATTCTCTTATAATTTCATTAATTCTTAATTTTTTCATATAGATGAACTATAAAAACATTTTCATAAAACGTAATACTGTTTTTAAATATAGATAAGCATATTATATTTCTGTAAATCCTTCTCCTAATACCTCATAAGATTCTCTAACACTAATAAATGCATCTTTATCAATTTCTTTTATAAAAGATTTTAACTTAATAAACTCTGATCTACTTAATATAGAATATATTATTTGAATATCCTTTTTACTATAAGCACCAATACCTTTTAAATATGTACATCCTCTTCCTAAATCATCTAATATATATTTACTTATTTCATCTGATCTTTTACTCATTATCATAATTTCTTTACTAGTATTAAATCCATCAATAAACTTGTCAATTGTAATCCCCAATATAATAACACTTAACATTGAATAAAAGCCTATATCTAACCCAAATACCATTGCTGCTGCAAAAGTAATAATTAAATCAACTATCAATAAAGCTTTACCTATCTCTAGGTGAAAGAACTTATTTAATATTTTAGCTAAAATATCTGTTCCACCAGTAGATGCATTATAATTAAATACTATTGCCATACCAAAAGCTGAAATAATTGTACCAAATATTGTAGCAATAATTAAATCATTAGTAATAGCAACAGGATTAAAGAATTTTTCAATGATCCACATAATTACAGACATCCCCAAACTAGCAAATATAGTTTTTCCTCCAAAGTTTCCTCCTATAACTCCAAAAGCAACTACAAAAAGAATTATATTAATAACAAGTGTTAATCCTCCAACACTTAAATTAGGCATTAAACTATTTAATACTATTGCTAAACCAGTTACCCCTCCAGCTGCAAGATTATTAGGAGCAAAGAAATATTCTACACCTATAGCAGCCAAAAATATCCCAAATGTAATTAATCCATATTCTTTAAATATCTTTTTATTCATTTAATTATTTCCTCCATATAATTTTTCCTATATCTTTATAATTCCTATTATATAAAAAAATATCCCTCTCATACAAATAAATATACTTTTTTGTTTTTTTATGTAAATACATATACAACATTGAACTTTTCAAAATTTTTAGTTTATTTATATATCATATACATTAAAATTCCACTGCTAAACCTATACATTATTCAACACAAAAATCCTGATATATGATTAACATATATCAGGATTTTGTATTAAACATATATTATTTAGCGACAACCTTTTTAACTGCATTAACTAAATCATCTGCTGTTAATCCATAAGCTTTTAATAATTCATTTGGTTTTCCACTTTCACCAAATACATCTTTAACTCCTACTCTTAATACCTTAACTGGACATTCTTCACTTACTACTTCTGAAACCGCTGAACCTAGGCCACCTATTATATTATGTTCTTCAGCTGTAACTATAGCTCCAGTTTCTTTAGCTGCTTTTATTATTATATCTTTATCTATAGGTTTTATAGTATGCATATTTATAACTCTAGCTTTTATTCCTTCTTTCGCTAAAACTTCACTTGCATCCTTAGCTGCTTCAACCATAATTCCTGTTGCTATTATTGTAACATCATCACCATCAGTAATTTGAATTCCTTTGCCTATTTCAAATTTATAATTTTCTCTATCATTTACTGTAGCTACAGGCATTCTACCTAATCTAACATAACAAGGCCCATCATAATCAACAATTGCCTTAATAGCTGCTTCTGTTTCTACATCATCTGCTGGATTAATTACTACCATATTAGGTACACTTCTCATAAGAGATATATCTTCTATAGCTTGATGTGTTGCACCATCTTCCCCAACTGTTAGTCCAGCATGAGTTGCACATATCTTTACATTTAACTTAGGATAACATATTGAATTTCTTATTTGTTCAAATGCTCTACCTGCTGCAAACATTGCAAATGTACTTACGAAAGGTATCTTTCCACAAGTAGACATCCCAGCTGCAACTCCCATCATATTTGCTTCTGCTATTCCCATATTAAAGAATCTTTCAGGAGCTACCTTTTGAAATTCAGCAGTTTTTGTGGATTTTGATAAGTCTGCATCTAAAACTACTACATTTTTATTACTATTTGCAAGTTCTGCAAGTACTTTTCCATAAGTTTCTCTAGTCGCTTTTTTATTACTCATTATCTATTTCCTCCTAATTCCTTAACTGCTATTTCACATTGTTCTTTATTTGGTGCACTTCCATGCCATGATGCATCATTTTCCATAAATGAAACACCTTTTCCTTTTACTGTTTTACAAATAACAGCAGTTGGTACTCCTTTTGTGTTTTTTGCTTTTTCAATAGCTTCTAATATTTCATCGTAATTATGTCCATCTATAACTAGTACATTCCAACCAAAAGCTTCAAACTTTTTATCTATAGGTGATGGATTCATTACTTTAGTTATATCTCCATCTATTTGTAAGCCATTAAAATCTATAAATATAGTTAAATTGTCTAATTTGTAATGTGCAGCTGCCATCGCTGCTTCCCAAATTTGTCCTTCTTCTAATTCACCGTCTCCTAAAACAGCATATACTCTATAATCTTTTCTATCTAGCTTTCCAGCTAACGCCATACCAACAGCAGCAGATGTTCCTTGCCCTAATGATCCTGTTGACATATCTATTCCTGGTAAGTCATTCATATTTGGATGCCCTTGTAACCTAGAACCTATCTTTCTTAAAGTCTTTAAGCTTTCAGTATCAAAAAAACCTCTTCTAGCTAAAACACTATATAATACTGGAGCGGCATGTCCCTTTGATAATACAAATCTATCTCTATTCTCATCTTTTGCGTTATTAGGATCAACATTTAATTCGTTGAAATATAAAGCTGTTAAGATATCAGCTGCTGATAAAGAACCTCCTGGATGTCCGGAACCTGATTCAGTTAACATTTCTATAATATCTTTTCTTATTATATTTGAAATTTCTATAAGTTCTTCTTTATTCTTTTTCATAATAACTCCTCCTGCTAGATAGTTAAATATAATTTAGTATACATTTTATCAAATTTCTTAATGTCATTGTAACACATTTTTCTCACTTTGTATACTCTATTAATTATTTTATGCTTACTTTTTATTTATTTTTCTTTAAATAGTATACACTATTTAATTTATTGGTTTCTAATCATATATGTTTAAATTCATATTTTTTATTTTGCACAAAAAAAACGAAACAATTCTATATATTGTTTCGTTTTTATATCAATAAGCTTATCTTTACGCTAAACTAAAACTTATTAATAGTGCTTTATTAACTTTTAACATATCACTATCTGTCATATGCCCTATCTTTTCTTTTAATCTTTTTTTATCCAAAGTTCTAATTTGCTCTAAAAGAACAACAGAATCTCTATTTAAACCATAATCTTCAGAGGATATTTCTACATGAGTAGGTAATTTTGCTTTATTAATCTGTGAAGTTATAGCTGCAATAATTACTGTTGGACTATACCTATTTCCTATATCATTCTGTAATATTATTACAGGTCTTATTCCACCTTGCTCTGAACCTATTACAGGACTTAAATCAGCATAGAAAATATCTCCTCTTTTTACTACCATAGTCGTCATTTGAAAAATCACACTCCGCAAAGCCATGTCTCATAATTATTAATATCAACTAATTCACTTCCATTATCTATAGCGAGCTGTAAATTGATTTCTCCCATTTCCATATACCCTATTTTCATAGAGTTATCACTCTCTAAACTATCTTGCTCCTCGTTATATTGTATTAAATCCCTATTAAATAATATACTACTTTTTTTATTTTTCATTTTTTTTTTAATTCTCCATAATGATGACATTTTTATTCCCCCTGGTAGTAAGAGTTTATGTATAAATAAATTATATTTCAATTAATGTCATCATGTCAAAGGATTTAAGTATTTTTTCTATTTTTGTATTTTTATCGAACAAGAACTACCATTTATTTTTTCTAAGTTGTGAATTAATTTTTTAATAATTAGAATACATAAATTTTATATAATATATACTACTTATCATAAGTTCCTAACTAAAATAATGTTTCGTCTATTTCATCCAAATAATTAAAATCTTTATATATAATTGTCAACTTTTCTTTATTGTTTACATCATATATCTTAGTTCCAATAGGACTCTTATCTTTTTTGTTTATATATAGCTTAGCCCAATTAATGTGATTATTTTTAAATGGAAGGGTAATTTTAACTTCTAAGTATTCTGTATCCCCCCATTCTTCACTTCCATCTGTTATACTTTCTATATTATTCGATAACAAACTGCTAGTGAACGCTAATGGATATACCTCATCAAAGTTTTCCTCAATTTCATATTTATCTCCATTATCATTCATACTTATAAAGCCATCTTTATAAATTTTAACTCTATCCTGGCCAAATTCTATCCTCATCCCACGATCTTTACTATAATAAAGAGTAGTATCTTCTGTATATTTACCTTTTGAATTTGTTATTGTATACCTTACCTTTGATGAATATTGTTTTGCATCTTTTACATATGATAAAATTTCTTCATTACTAGGCTTATATACATACCTAAATATTATTACAGCTATTATTGCAATGAAAGGTATACATAAAAGTAATAATAATTTTTTATTTCTGGATTTAGATTTAAGTTTCATATTGCCTCCAATGTAAATTACTTACTATTACTAATATTACATTAAGACAATAATTATTCTAATTTTTTAATATATTCTCTAATGCTTTAGGCAATTCTTCTATTATATCTCTTGCATTAACGCAATACCTATCTTTACCTAACTCATCACCTATTAGACCATGTATATACACTCCTAATTTTGCACTGTCATATAAATTAATACCTTGTGCTACCAGTCCTCCGACTATTCCTGTAAGACAATCTCCCATTCCTCCTGAAGCTATCTTACTACTTCCTGTTTCATTTATTACCACACTACTTCCATTAGAAATAACAGTATTATAGCCTTTTAAAACAGTTATTATATTATTTTCTCCAGAATATTTCTTACAAACATCTATTCTATTTTCTTCTACTTCTTTTATTGTTTGCTTTACTAATCTAGACATCTCTCCTGGATGTGGTGTAAAAATAGCTCTTCCTTCTATATAACTTAGTAATTCACTTTCCTCGCTGATAATATTTAACGCATCTGCATCCATTACCATAGGACACTTACTATTTTTTATACATCTTATTAACATTTTTCTATTATTATCTCTTTTACTTAATCCTGGTCCACATATTATTACATCTACATCTCTTATTAATCTATCTATCTTTTCTTCCTCGTTATAAGTAATGGTCATTGCCTCTATTAACTTATTTGCTAATATACCTTGTATTTCCTCTTCTACTAATAAGTTTACAAGACCTGCTCCTGATCTAACTACAGATTCAGTAGTAATATATGCTGCACCAGTCATTCCCTTACTGCCTGCTAATATTAAAACTTTTCCATAGTTACCCTTATGTCCATACAAATTTCTAACAGGAAGAATTTTTTTATAATCATCTCTACTTAATAAAAAAATATTTTCTGTATATTTTTCTTTAATTGCCTTAGGAATACCTATAGGCACAATATATACATTACCTAAAAACTTCTTAGCGTCTAAACTAAAGAACCCCTTTTTCATAACTTCTATAGTAAATGTCTCTTTAGCTCTTACTGCTATATTAAGTTCCTTTCCTAAATTGCAATCTAGACCTGTAGGAATATCAATAGATATTGTATGTTTAGAATATTTATTAATAGCTTGTATTATACTATACAAATCTCCTTCTATACCTCTATTTAAACCTACTCCCATTATTGCATCAACAACTACATCACTTTCTTTTATATACTTACCAACATCTTCTAATTGTTCTATACTAACTTCATTTATTACAATTCCCATATTAATTAAAATCCTATAATTAATATTAAATTCATTACTTGCTTTTAGAATACTACCACATACATATATATACACTGTCTTTCCTGCCAAAATAAGCTTTCTAGCTATAGCTAATCCATCTCCTCCATTATTTCCAACTCCACAAAAAAAGATGAATTTTTCGCCTTTATGTACTATTCTATTAAATATTCCTTCAGCTGCATTTTCCATTAATACTATACTTGGTATTCCTATAGTATTAATAGTTTCACTATCTAACATCTTTGATCCACTAGCACTAAAAATCTCCACTACTTAACACCTCTTCAATTACAACAAACGCAATGGCATTAGCTTCAGTATGAGAAATTGAAACATGTATATTATGATTAAGTAAATTAAACCTATTAATTATTTTTTCACTTAATTTAATTTCAGGTTTACCTAATTCATCATGAATCACTTCAATGTCCTGTAACGAAAATCCTCTAATTCCTGTATTTAAAGCTTTACTTACAGCTTCCTTAGAAGCAAATGCTCCTGCTATACTTTCATACTTGTTCTTTTTAAAACTGAAATATTCAATTTCTTTATCTGTAAATGCTTTTTTTAAAAAGCTTGGAGTTCTCTCAACTACCATTTTAATTCTTTCTACTTCTACAATATCTGTTCCTACACCTATTATCATATGTTCCTCCTCATTATTTAAAAACTATATGGTTTTACATCGCCTCTACATAATCTTGTAGTATATCTAATAAATGAACAGGCGATGCTTCATTCTTGCATAGTAATTGTAAAATATCTAAAACTTCTTCTTTCTTTGTTGATATATTTTTTACTTCTTCTTTTATATTTTTTATATATTCTCCCTTCATAATATCTTTTAGCTCTATTTCTATTCCATATTCATGAACGCTTTTTTCTAATTGTTCTGTTATCTTATAAATATAAATCCTTTCTAATCCATTAGAATAATTAGTTTTTATACTTTTTTGTATTAACAATAATATCCCCCCCTAGCACCTCGCCCTTACATTACATAATATTAGCACAGTAAACATTAAAACATTGTCAAAGGCTGTCCTTCTTCTAAAAAAATTTTACTTATTTAATGACATAAAAAAACCTAATCTTACCCTTCCTTCTATTTATTTTCTTTATCCTTCATATATTAATTTATTAAATGTCGACAAATAAAAAAATCTATAAACATTCCTTAATATTAAAAAAGCAGACATATTACAGCCTGCCTTTTTTAATACCTTCTTATACTATAATTGAAATGAATACGTTAACACATACTAATTATAACATATTTTCATTGGTTGAAATTTTTATTCATTACTTTCAACTTTCTTCCCACCTACAAATTTAAAATCCTCAGCTATTACTTCTGCTATATACTTTTTATTACCATCCTTATCTTCATAACTTCCAGTTCTTAATCTACCGCTTAGACTAATATTACTTCCCTTTCTTAAATAAGTACATATTATTTCAGCCTTTTTTCCCCAGACAGTTACTGGAATAAGATCAGCTTTTCTAGTTCCGTCAGCTGATTTAAAATTTCTTTCTACTGCAATTATAAATTTAGTAAATACTTTATCTCCTGTTTCAACAGTCCTAAGTTCAGGATCTCTTATAAGTCTTCCTAATAATATTATTTTATTCATATCAACACCTCCTGAATATTTTCATTTCTTAAGTGTTGACACAAATAAAATTTTATATTCACATTTTTCTTATTTTTCTATATTAATTCCTTGCCTTTAACCTTAACAGAATTTATTTCAACTCCAAACATAAAAATAAGAGAAGTTAAAAATAACCATATCATAAGAACAAATACTGCAGCTAAACTTCCATAAAACCTTGAATAATTACTATAATTATTTATATAAAAAGAAAAACCTCTAGATAATAAAACCCATCCTATCGCTGCAAAAATTGATCCTGGTAATACATCTCTCCATCTCACCTTCTTAGAAGGGGTATATTTATATATAAATGCAAAAATAAATATTAGTATAAATAAAATCACACCATATCGTAATATATTCCATATTATAATTACCACTTGTCTAAAAGGTAATACTTCAAGTAAATGATTGCTTATAACATCACCAAAAACTAATAATGCTAATGATAATAAAACTGTAATCGCTAATCCTATTGTACTAATAAATGAGATAATAGTTCTTGCAAAGTAATTTCTTTCTTCTTTAATGTTATACGCTTTATTTACTCCCTTAAACACAGCCCTTGCTCCTGAAGATGCTGTCCAGATTGCTAAAACTAAAGAAATTCCTAAAACTCCGGTACTTTGCGTTTCTAAAACTTCCACTATTATACTTTGAGTTAATTCAAATACAGAAGTAGGTAACATTGTATCTAACGCCTCAAGAATAACTTCTGTATTTAAATTACTAAAACTTATCAATGTAAATAAAAAAATCAAAAAAGGAAAAAAAGATAGAACCAAATAATATGCTAACTGAGATGATAAAGCAAATATATCATCTCGTTTAATTTTAACTACTAAATGTATTAATGAGTCTAACTTAGACCTCTTTTTTTTCTCCATACCATCACCAATTATCCTACTATATTTTTATTTTATATTAATTAAAGGTTTCCACTCCCCTGGTAATAATTCATAATACTGTTTATTTAAATATCTATCATCTATTAACAATATATTTCCCTTATCCGACTCTGACCTGATTACTCTTCCTCCAGCTTGCATAACTTTATTCATTCCAGGATATATATATGCAACTTTTTCTCCATCTTCTTTAAAATAACTTTTAATTAAGTTACCCTCTAATGATATTTTAGGATACCCAATACCAACTATAACTGTTCCTATAAGTCTACTTCCTGGCAGATCAATTCCTTCTGAAAATAATCCTCCTAATACGCAAAAAGCAACAATATTACTCTCTTCTGTAAACTGACTAATAAAATCACTTCGTTCATTATCATTCATAATACTATCTTGAAATAAAATATTATTATAATTATAGTTTTCTTCTATATGTTTTTTTGCAAGACTCAAGTACTCATATGAAGGAAAAAACACCAAATAATTTCCCTTAACCATATTTATAAATTTAAATATTTTCTTGCATATTTCTGATAAAGTTTTTTCTCTAGCTACATATCTAGTATTACCTTTATATAAATATACATTTATATTTTCTTCTGGAAAAGGCGATTTTAGCTTTAACCTATAATCATCCTTATTTCCTCCCAAAATTCTTATAAAATACTCAAATGGTGATAATGTAGCCGAAAATAGAACTACACTCCTAAATTTATTCATAGTTTCTCTAAGTTTACTAGCTGGATCTATACAAAACAAAGCTATAATCAATTCATTTTTATCTTTTTGAACATAGGTAGTATATTTATCATCGTATAATTCTGAAATATTCAAAAAATTACTTATATCAAAATACACTTCCAGAAGTAATTCGTTAAAACTTAATTTATCTTTTCTACTTAATATATCTTCTATTTCCCTATTAATTAATCTTAATTCCTTGCATATCTCCTTGGGAATTTCGTTATAATTAATATACTTCCTTTTCTCGAACTCGAAACTACTCTCCTCTTCTACAAATAATCTCATCACCTTATTTATATGCTTATATAATTTAGGAATAACACCTCTAACTTCTTTCTTTAATGATATAAATTTACTTTTGAAAAGTTTTGCACTATAATTATTCCTTGCCCTATCCACTAAATTATGTGCTTCATCAACTAATACAATATTACTTTCTCCATTTTCATCACATATTCTTCTCAAATAAACCTTAGGATCAAAAATGTAGTTATAATCACAAATTACACAATCACACCACTCTATTAAATCTAGCCCTAGCTCAAAAGGACATACTTCATATTTTTTTCCGTACTCAAGTAATTTATCTGTACTAAATTCCTCACTATCTTCTAATATATTTAAAAGCACATTTTTTAACTTATCATAATATTTTTTTGCATATATACATTCTTCTTCATTACAACTAAAAACATTATTAATGCACATTTTTTCTTTTGCTAATATAGATATGGTTTTTAACTTCAAGTTTTGTTTTACTAATTTACCTATAGTATCTTCAGCTACTCTTCTATTTATATTCTTTGCAGTTAAATAAAAAATCTTTTCTCCATAACCTTCTCTTAAAGCCTTAATACTAGAGTAAAGAGTAGAAATAGTCTTACCAGTACCAGTTGGTGCTTGCAAAAAAATAATTTTTTCATCTCTTACTGTGCCATAACATGCTTTTATAAGATCTAATTGTCCTTTTCTATAACTTTCGAATGGAAACTTAACTTTTTTTATAGATTCATTTCTTTTTTGTTTATGATTTATATCTAATTCTATATATTTTTTATAAATAGAAACTAGCTCCTCAACATATAACTTTAAATCATCATATGAAAATTTCTTCAAAAAAGATTTTACTTCATCTGTATCTAAATTATAATAACTAAGCTGAACATAGATATTTTCTAGTCCTCTATCTTTACAAAGAATATAAGCATATATTTTCCCTTGACACCAATGCATTATGTTGAAATCTTCATAAATATCAACTAAAGGTACATAAGTTGATTTAATTTCTTCTACTATAACATCATTATTATCTTCAATGATTCCATCGCATCTTCCATCTAAATGTAGAGTAAAATGTTCCATATATATATCTGTCTTTAAATAAACTTCCTTTTCATATTTTTTATAAAGTTTTTCATTACTCTTTTGTAATTTTTGGTGAGCTCTTACACCTTCTATCGCACGTACATTTGTAGTAAATCTATTATCTAAACTTCCTGACTTTAAAACAAGTTCCACAAATTCTCTTACAGACTTTTTTATCTCTATACTCATCATTAATCACCTTAAATTAATAGAATAAAAAAATGGATTTAATAAGGGACTATAGCACAAGTAGTAATTTAAATTTATGTGACAGCACCATTTCCTCCATTTAATATAAAAGACATAAAAATAGGGGGATATCCCCCCCATTAAGCATTATATTCATTAGCAATTTTCTGTACTAATTTTTTGATTGCACTAGCTTGAGCTATTAAAGAAATAACACTAATAAATACTCTAATTCTATCTTCATCTTTTTCATCTAAATCAAAATTATTCATAATTTCATCTAACTTTTTATCATCTGCAATAGGCTTAGCCAAAATAGAATCATAGCTTTCCTGTTGTATTTCAGCAAATATCTTATAAGCAGATTCCCATGATATTATGTCATCACTTCTGTCATTGATTTCATTAAAAGCTAAACTAAAAACCTTTTTTATCTCTTCTGTTGTTAAAATAGGTCTCATATAACTCAAAAGCACAAGTTGTACTAAATGAAGTTTAGTATATCCCCTCTTCTTTCCATCTTCAGGTCTAGTAATTACTTCACTTTTAATGTAATTCTGAACTATATTATTAGTATACTTATCTCCAGTAAATTTATCATTTAAGAAATCTATTACTTGTGATAGAAATAAATCATATTGTGGTAAATCACTATATGGAATCATACTATTTTTAGACATCTCTTTTGCCAAATCTTTTATATAGTTCGAATCAAGATTATTACCCATATATATTCCACCTTTATATATTATTCTTATAATATATTATATAGTATAAAAAAACTTATTACAAGTTAATTTAACCATCTTTCAATAATTTAATATTGCCATTTTCTAATATTCATAGTATATTTATACTTAGAGTTAATAGTTTTTCGACAAATAACTTTCAAACAACAAAATTATGGTAATATTTTTTCTTTCTATGAGAACTATAATAATTTTTCTTGATTTTCTTGTTATTTTATATTATATTTTTTACTTGATGAGAAATATTATACATTTTGTGTTTAATAAAATTTTATTTATATAGAAGTGTTTTTAAATGTAAACTATTGACAATTTCAAAAAATGGTAGTATATTCTATTTATACATAGTTTATAGAGAAATTTGTAAATTCAAAAATATTATTCACATTTTAGGTTGACTTTATATTACATTTTTGGTAACATAGCATAGTAAAATGTCGAATGATGCAAATACAAGGAGGAAACTTTAATGAAATCAACAGGTGTAGTAAGAAGAGTAGACGAATTAGGAAGAATAGTTATTCCTATAGAATTAAGAAGAACTTTAGACATAGCAGAAAAAGATGCATTAGAAATATATGTAGATGGTGAACAAATCATATTAAAGAAATATGAACCAGCTTGTATTTTCTGCGGAGACGCTAGAGATGTTATCAACTACAAAGGAAAGAACATCTGCAAAAACTGTCTTGAAGAAATGAAGAACGGTAGATAATAACATATTAAGTTTAGGGTATCCCCAATACCCAAAAAAAGTACCTCTATCCCCTAGAGGTACTTTTTTTATATTTCAGTAGCAACTTGATAAACTACATTCTTTTGAAGTCCTCTATCCTTTGCAACTTTTTTTATTGCTTCTTTTTTGCTTAATCCTTCATTAATAAGTAATATTATATGATCTTCTATCGATAACTCTTCCCATTTTTCTTTATTTTCCTTATCAATTTGCTCTTGTTGCTTTCCTTCTACAACTAATACAAACTCACCTTTTATAGATTTTTGAGAAAAATATTCTATAACTTCTTCCAAAGTTCCTCTTTTTATTTCTTCATGCAATTTAGTCAATTCTCTACATACAGCAATCTTTCTATTTCCTAATTCAGTAAGTAATAAATTCAAAGTACTTACTAATCTATGTGGTGATTCATAAAATATTAAAGATTCCTTTGAATTTCTTATTTCATCAAGTAATATTTTTCTTTCCTTTGTTTCCCTAGATATAAAACCTCTAAATAAAAATTTAGTTGTGTCTAATCCAGAATACACTAAAGCAGTAGTAAATGCTGTCGCTCCAGGCAATACCTCAAATCCTATATTATTTTCAATACACTTTTGTACAATTACTGCTCCAGGATCAGAAACTCCAGGTGTACCAGCATCAGTTACTATAGCAATATTTTTTCCTTCTCTCGCCATTTCTAAAATATCTTCACTTTTTCCTTGTTCATTATGTTGGTGATAGCTTATTAAAGGTTTTTTTATTTCAAAATGATTCAATAACTTTAAACTTTGTCTAGTATCTTCCGCTGCAACTATATCTACAAAGTTTAGTACCTCTAATCCTCTTAATGTCATATCCTTCAAGTTTCCAATAGGTGTTGGAACTAAATATATCTTACCACATTCCATTATTATCTACCCCTTCCGTAAATAGCATTTATTTCTTCACTATAGCCACCTTCATCATTATAAACATATAAAGGTGCTTCCCATTTTAAAAACTTTCCGCCATCTCTTTGACCTTCAACAAGAACTATATTAGGTGCCTTCTTAATATTAGGTTGAACCATCCTAATTCTCTTTGGTTCTATCTTATATTTCCTCATAAGCGTTATAATGTCCGCTAAGCGTTCTGGCCTATGAACCATATAAATGCGTCCATTATCCTTTAAAAGCGTCCTAGAAGCTCGTATAACGTCTTCTAAGTTACATAGCACTTCATGCCTAGCTATTGCTAACTTATCCGAAGGATTTACTATTCCTGAATTATTTAACTTATATGGGGGATTAACCGTTAATGCATCAAATTTACCTAATGTTTTTAAAAAGTCCATATCTTTTAAGTCCTTAGCATAAAACCTTATACACTCTTCTAAATCATTAAGCTTAGCACTTCTTGTAGCCATATCTGCCATTTCTTCTTGTATTTCAATTCCGCATACTTCTTTAGGCGAATACTTACCCCAAAGTAAAAAAGGAATTATTCCTGTTCCGGTACATAAATCTATTACTCTAAAACTTTTCTTTATGTTTGCAAAGTCTGAGAGTAATACCGCATCAACCCCAAACCTAAAGGCATCCTTTTTTTGTATTAACTTTAGATTATTTAATTGTAAATCATCAATTGATTCATCTTCTTGTATCTTTATTTTTTCCATCTAATCAACCTCACAAAAATAATATTTATTATACCTTAATAACTTACAACTCTCAAATCTAATAATAAAAAGCGCTGCATTAAAATTATACTTATAATTTTAACACAACGCTTATAATTATTTAAAATATCGACTATCTAACTATTCTTCTAGCTCTCCAGAACTTATATACTGATGAGATTTTTACTACATCTCCAGTTTGAGGAGCATGAATCATTTGCCCATTACCTATATATATACCAACATGTCCTGCATGAGGGAATACTAAATCTCCTGGCTTTAATTGACTTTGTGATACTTCTACTCCTGAATTAATTTGTTCATATGTTGAACCACCTATTTCAATTCCTAATGCATTTCTGTAAACATATGATGTTAATCCTGAACAGTCAAAAGTATTTGGTCCTTTTGCTCCATATACATATGTTTTTCCTAATTGAGCTCTTAATAGAGTAAGTAATCCGTTCATATCGGCTGATACAACTAATTTACTATCATCATTTTTTGTAACAGTATTACTATTAGTAGTACCACTATTACCTCTATTAGTTTCAGCAGCTACTTTAGCGGCTTGAGCCTCTCTTTGCTTTTCTTCTACTATTGAATCTGCTTTACTCATAGCAGATTTAACAGAATTTTTTATTTCATCACTCTTTAATTGTTGAAGATATGCTTCTAACATTCCTTTTGCTAATTTTATTTCATCAACAGAACTATTAGAATTAGTAGCTTGTTCAATCCAAGGTGAAACTTCATTCTTTTCTTGTGGAACTAAGTATTGAGCTTCAAAAACTTCTTGTTCAGTTTTAGCTTGTGCTAATACAACTTGTTGCTCTTCCTTTTTCTTATTAAGATCAGCTTCTTTAACCTTTATTTCATCAGTTAAAGTTTTAATTTCCTTAGCCTTTGTTTCTAATGAATCAACTTTATTATCTAATTTTTCTTTAGTCTGAGTTAATTCATTTGCAACCTTTTGATCCATTTTTATTAATTTACTAGCAGCATCTATTTTACTTATTAAATCACTGAAGCTTTCAGCAGAAAATATTAAAGATATGTAACTAGTTTGTCCACCTGACTTGTATAATTCTCTAAGTCTTTGACCTAAAACTTGTTCTTGTTCTTGTATGTCAGCCTTAGCTTGTTCAATTTCTTTATTAGTGTTAGCGATTTCATTATTTACATTTTCTATTTCCGCAGTATTTTCATCAATCTTTTGCTTTAAAGGTCCAATTTCACTATCTAAAACTTGAACTTTTTCATTTATTTCATTTATCTTTGATAACATTTCATTTAATTGTTTTTGTAATTCTACAGTTTGAGAATCTAATGATACCGGTTCAGCATTTGCCACTACTGGCTTAAACGTTAAAGATGAAGCTGCAACCATTCCTGCTATTAAAGCAGCTAATAACTTCTTTCTCATTTAAAATGGTCTGTCGACCATCCCTCCCTTCCTATCTTAAAACATAACTTTTTTATCATGTGTTAATATTATACCATTGAAATGGCATTTTTTCAATGGTATCAAGGCTTTAAATGCCTTTCACAGTTCTTATTACCGTATAAATTCTCTACTATAGTTATGATATGCTATCAAATACTCCAATATTCTCCCCCCTATTTATATACTTTTATATATGTTAATTTATATACCTATTTATATAATTATTAAGTTTTTTGGTATATTTATAAAATTTATAATTGACATTAATAAAAATATAATATATAATACATTATGTGCTACGGGGTGTGGCGCAGATGGTAGCGCGCATGGTTTGGGACCATGAGGTCGCAGGTTCGAGACCTGTCACCCCGACCACTTGAAGGTAGATAATTTATCTACCTTTTTTGTTTTATATTTTTTTATAAAAAAATTATGAGGTGAAATATGTTAAATAATATTAAAGCTGCAATTTTTGACTTAGATGGAACCCTTATAGATTCTATGTGGGTATGGAAACAAATAGACATAGATTTTTTAGCTTCTAAGGGACATACTGTACCAAAAGACTTAAAAGAAAAAATCTCTCACCTTAGTTTTAATGAAGTTGCTGTATACTTTAAAACAGCCTTTAACTTAGATGATAGTATTGAAGATATTCTTGATATGTGGAACAAAATGGCTATTAATCATTATTCTAATAATGTAACCCTAAAACCTGGAGTCCTAGAATTTCTAAAATTCTTAAAAAAAAATAACATAAAAATTGGACTAGCCACTAGCAATAACAACTTATTATTAGAATGTGCGCTAAAGTCTAATGATATCTATGATTATTTTGATGTAATAACAACTACTGGAGAGACAGGAAAAAGCAAACGAGAACCTGATGTATATTTACTGTGTGCCCAAAAATTACAGGTAAAACCTGAGAATTGTGTAGTATTTGAAGATATCTTAGATGCTGTTAAAGGCGCAAAACTAGCTAATATGAAAGTAATAGCAGTAAATGATGAATCTTCTGAAGAAGATAAAAATGAACTTATTAATATTGCTGATAAATACATATATAATTTTAAAGAATTAATATAATAACAAAAGGTATTTTAAGAGAAAATCTTAAAATACCTTTTAATAGTTTAACTATTTTCTTTCAACACCATATTTAGCTTCTAATTCTTTAATAACATCTAAATATTTCTTTTGTTGTGCTTCTTGAAGTAATTGACCTGTAGCCATACCCTTTACTTCTTCAAATGATTTTTCCTTAGCTTCATTCTTAGATTCTACTAAGATTAAGTGATATCCAAATTGAGTCTTAACTGGTTCAGTAACTTTTCCTATTTCTGATGTAAATGCAGCTTCTTCAAATTCAGGAACCATCATTCCTTTACCAAATGATCCTAAGTCTCCACCTTGTTCCTTTGAAGGACAGCTTGAATATTTTTTAGCAGCTTCTTCAAATGAAATAGCTCCTGATTCAATTTCAGCCTTAATATTCTTAGCACTTTCTTCGTTATCTACTAATATATGCTTAGCAGATGCAGTAGCTGGTTCTACAAATTGTGCCTTATTATCATCATAATATTTCTTTACTTCTTCATCAGTTATTGTAACTTCTGATAAAACTTTGTTTATTGTCATTTGGATAAGTATTTCTTTAGCTAACTTATCAACAGTTTCCTTATATTCTTCTGTCTTATCTAATTCTATTTCCTTACCAAACTTATTAAATAATTCGAAAGCTATGCTTTGTTCTAAAACTTGCTTTCTACCTTGTTCATTATCCATATACATTCTTTGTTGTTCAGGATATCTTGCTAATATTTCATTAATATCCTTCTCTGTAATTTCATTACCTGCAGCAACTGCCAAAACCTTGTTTTCCATTATTCTTCTCCTTTTTTTAATAGTATAAATACATTTTACCAGTATGTTAGAGTTATAACAACATAGAATTATTTTTGTTTTTAAATTCATAGATATTATTAAATTATTATATTGATACCGTAAAATTGCACTTAAATTTTTCATTTACTTGTAAGCTTAAAATATCTTCTTTTTCTTTCAACTCGCCATGAAAATCTTCAAAATCTGCGTGTCCACACCATGGCTCTATACATACAAAGTTAGCATCATTTTTAGGAGACCATACTCCTAAGTAAGGAAAACCACTATAATCAATTGAAACAACTCTATTATCACTACTACAATTTATAGATACCTTACTTGAATTTAAATGATCAAATATAAGTGCATCATTTTTGAATATATCTTTAGTTAATTCTATTCTATCTCCACTTAAGTATGGTTCCTTTTCTCTAATAAGGCATCCTTCTTTATTTAATTTTGTAATACCTGCTATTTCACTTTTTTCAAACTTTAAGTAAGATTTATTAGCATTATCTAGACTACAAAGAAATGCAGGGTGTGATCCTATTGAAAAATACATTTCTTTATTATCTAAATTTTCTACAGTATATTCTATATCTACATAATTTTCTCCTATTGTATATTTGCTTTGTAAAGAGAACTTAAAAGGATATACTTTTAATGTATCTTCTGAATACTTTAATTCAAATGTTATATAGTCTTCTGATTTATCTAAAAACTTAAATTCTGATGTTCTCGCTAATCCATGCTGGGGTAGTTCATAAACTTGCCCATCTACCTTATATTTATTATTATTAACTTTACCCACTATAGGAAACAAAATAGGAGCATGATATTTCCAACCACTTGGATTACCATCCCATAAATATTCTTTATTATTCATCTTACTTACTATAGAATGAATTTCTCCCCCATGTGTGCTTACTGTAATCTTAATTTTATCATTTTCCAAATTATAAAGCATTTATATCTCTCCTTTTTTATCCATATAATAAATTTTATGTTAAGTAATAATAAATATAAATGCTTTTTTTATAAAAAATAAAAAAAGCATTAACTAAGTTAATGCTTTTTAACCTGGTGGCTCGACCAGGAATCGAACCAGGGACACGAGGATTTTCAGTCCTCTGCTCTACCGACTGAGCTATCGAGCCACATTTACCTGGCAACGTCCTACTCTCCCACACAGTCTCCCGTGCAGTACCATTGGCGCTGT
>SVCL01000009.1 GCA_015058405.1 Clostridium sp. | reverse complement strand
TAACTATATATCTGATGTAATTAGACTCGCTAATCACATCAGATATATTTTTTAGTGCTATAAACATTTGCCTACCACCCGCATAGCAGGTGGTTTTATGTTTCGCATCCGCTCAACAGACTAAAGTCCATAATAAAAAAATGAGGACTTAAACATAAATCCTCATTTTTTATTACCTGATTAGTATCAATATACAAATAATTTTCAGAAGCTCAGAAAATCACTATCCTTGGACTTCTCCTTCTGCCTCTACATATTTTCCTGCTACCCAACCAAATTTACCTGATGGATGTACTTGAAAATTAATTTTTTACTTTTTTGTCTTTTTAAATTTCAGCTATCTTTATCTTTTAATATTGAATTAAAATTTCAAAAACAACTATAGTATTTTCTTTTAAAATATCTACATAAAATTATTTATTTATACTTAAGAAGTCATCTAAATAAAAAATAAACTAATAAAAACAATTATAATGCATCTTTAACTCAATCTAGCCCCCCATAAATATTAATTTTATCTTTTCAATAAACACTTTTACCCTATTATCATAATTAATCCACTTCTCTTAAGAATCTTGCCCGAAAAATTCCTAGTTCTATTATCATCAAAAGTTATACTCACCTGATCTCCATTAACTTCCTTTATAACACCTTCACCAAAAGCCTTATGTTTAACATGAAGTCCTTTTCTAAAATCATGCTCTGCCTTTGCTTCTACTACACTCATAAAACCACCTTCGGTTATAAACCTAGAAGCTTCTTTAAACTTACCTTTTCTCATTTTAGGAACCAAAAGATAAAGGTTGTCTATAGCTCTTGTTATAGCAACATAGAAAAGTCTTCTTTCCTCTTCAAGATTAGTTTCTTTACTTTGAACATGAGGCATAGTATCTTCGTTACAATTAATTAGAAACACATTCTTAAACTCCATTCCCTTAACCCCATGAATAGTACTTAGAAGCACTCTATCTTCATCTCTATGTTTTTTGCTTTCTTCTAACTTTTTACCCACTTCTTCAATATGAACAAAAAATTCATTTATACTTTTAAAAGCAGATGCTGAAGTTTTAAACTCTTCTAATATATCTTCTAAATCCTCTATACTACTTCCAAACTTCTCTGAGTATTCTTTTAAATAATCCAAATACCCCATATCTGTTATTATAAATTGTATAGCACTACTTAAAGATGTTTTCTTAATATAAGTAAAATCATTTTTTAAATCTTCAAGTTTTTTCTTTTGAAAAGGTGGCGTATCTGACTTATTAATTAATATATCAAATACATTCATTGACTCTCTATATTCTCTTACATATGCAACACTAGTTTTACTTATATATCTAAAAGGTTTATTTATAATTTTGACAAAAGCTTCTCTATTATAACTATCATTAGCCAAACTTAAATAAGCCAATAAGTCCTTACATATAAAGTGATTAAAAAAGTTATATTCTCTATCTAACATATTAAAAGGAATTTTATTTCTTATAAAAGTATCTACAATGCTCATAGACTCCATATTTGTTCTATATAAAATAATATTATCTTTATAAGTATATTCCCCATTTTCTATGATTCTTTTTATATTACTTACTATTTCTTCACCTTGAGCCTTTTCATCATATGGTGAACTACATTTTATTATCCCATTAGTATTTTTATTTGATATAATTTCTTTTTTATTTCTATCTTTATTATTAGAAATAACTTTCTTAGATGCTTCTATTATATTTTTATTACTTCTATAATTCTTAGATAAATAATACTTTTTTCCATCATTAAATATTTTATTAAAAATGACCATGTATTCAGGTTTAGAGCCTCTAAATGAATAAATACATTGATCTTCATCCCCTACTGCAAATAAGGAATTTTCACATTCTTCATTCATAAGTTTTAAAAATTCTATTTGTAGTTCATCACAATCTTGAAATTCATCTACCAATATATATCTAAATAATCTCTTATATCCTTCTCTTAAACGAATATTTTTATTAAATAATTCTAAAGTTATTATTGCTAAGTCATCAAAATCTAATAAATGATGCTCATCTTTATATTCAGTATATCTTTCGTAGCACTCTATAAATATATCTTTTGTAATTGATGGTTTAAATTCTTCTATAGAAAGTCTTGATGTTTTAAACAATGAAATATTATTTACCGCTTCTTTTATCTTATCTTCACTTACATCATCAGAATACTTTTTAAGTATTCCTTCTACTATTTTATTAGTTATAAATCCTTGTATTATTTCTATTTTATATCCTTCTCTTAATAAAATTTTGTAAAATAAACCATGAAAAGTTCCAAAGAAAGGACTTACTTCTTTTCTAAAAGTTTTTACATATCTATTTTTCATATTTAAAGCTGCTGCTTTAGTAAAAGTTAGAACTATTATATTTCCTTCTCTTATATTTAAATTATCCACTAAATACTTTATTCTATTTATAATAACTGTAGTTTTACCTGATCCAGGTGCTGCAACTACAAGAACATTTCTTTCTGCAGCTTTAGCTGCTTCTAACTGATAACTATCTAAATTCATCTTTTATCCTCCTATCTTATAAGTATTAACACATAACTAATTTTTTTTCAAAAATATTATAAAATTATTAGAACTTTTCAGTTAATAAATATATTTATTAGGTTAAACTTTCCTTAAATTATTGTAATAATTAGCTACTAGAGTTACAATAAGCTAAAAGCACTTTTTTTGAAAGAGGAGATATTAATGAACAGTATTAAGACATTTGACGTAAAAAATCAAAGAAATCTGACCATGCTAGTTGATTTTTATGAGTTAACTATGGGAAATGGTTATTTAGAACAAGGTATTCAAGATAAAATTGCTTATTTTGATATGTTCTTCAGACGCATTCCTGATGGTGGTGGATATTGTATAATGGCTGGTGTCGAGGAAATAATAAACTATTTAAGTAATCTAAAATTCTCTGAAGACGATATAGACTATCTAAGAAGTAAAGAAATGTTTTCAGAAGCCTTTTTAGAATATCTACGAAACTTTGAATTTACTTGCGATGTTTGGGCAGTTCCTGAAGGTAATCCTGTATTCCCTAGAGAACCTTTAGTAGTAGTAAGGGGTCCTGTATTACAAGCACAATTTATTGAAACTATGATTTTATTAACAGTAAATCACCAAACATTAATTGCAACTAAAGCAAATAGAATATCTAGAGCTGCTGGTAATAGACCTGTTATGGAATTTGGTTCACGTAGAGCTCAAGGATATGATGGAGCAATATATGGAGCAAGAGCTGCAGTTATAGGTGGATGTAGTTCGACCGCTTGTACTATATCTGATCAAATGTTTAATATTCCTGCAGTAGGAACAATGGCTCATAGCTGGATACAACTTTTTGATACAGAATACGAAGCATTTAAAGCTTGGGCTGAAGTTTATCCTCATAATTGTGTCTTATTAGTAGATACCTATAATGTAATAAAATCAGGACTTCCTAATGCTATAAAAGTATTTGATGAAATTTTAAAACCTCAAGGAATAAGACCTAAAGGTATTAGAATTGATTCAGGAGATATAGCTTACTTAACTAATCAATGTAGAAAAATACTAAACGATGCAGGCTATGAGGATTGTAAGATTGTTATTTCAAACTCTCTAGATGAATATATAATAAGGGATGTATTAGAACAAGGAGCTTCTATCGATTCCTTTGGAGTTGGCGAACGACTAATAACTGCAAAATCCGAACCAGTCTTTGGTGGTGTTTATAAAATAACTGCAACTGAAGATAATGAAGGTAACATAATTCCAAAAATAAAGATTAGTGAAAACGATGAAAAAATAACTAATCCTGGTTTCAAAAAAATCATAAGAATTTTTGATAAAGATAGTAATAAAGCTTTAGCTGATGTACTAGCTTTAAACCATGAAAAAATAGATGATGACAAGCCATTGGAATTATTTAATCCTGTACACACTTGGAAGAAAAAGACTTTCACCAACTTCTATACAAAAGATTTATTAGTTCCTATATTTGAAAAAGGTAAATTAGTTTATAATAGTCCTAGCGTTTTAGAAATAAAGGAATTTGCTAAAACAGAAATTGAAAAATTATGGCCGGAAGTTCTTAGATTTGAAAATCCACATCCTTATTATGTTGATTTATCAGAAGAACTATGGAATCTTAAGAATGACTTGCTAAACAAATACAGTAATATATATAAATAAAATATAGTAACATACGAAGAAAAAGTAAGAATTAAACAATTTATAATTCTTACTTTTTCTTTATAATTAATATTTATTTTATATATCCTGATAAATATTTAGAATCCAACTTTTCACTTGAATTAGACTTATTCTCCACCTCTTCTATTCCCTTAATTTTTATTCCATTAGATAAATACTCCTTAAAAGGACAATTATCATTAATTGCAAAAAAATTGTTCATAGGACATTCTTCATAGCATTCAGTCTTTAATTTTCCCGTTGACCAAAATGGACATTTATTCATTAATCATCACCCTTTATAAAATCCTTCTACTTAATTTTGCACGTATACTTATCCCAATAAAAAACATCCAGTAATTACTTATAATTACAATAAAGTTTTTTAATGGTTTCTTTATATTATTATATTATATATCAATTAAAATTAAAAGAAATTTATACAATATTTAAAAATAATTATCCTGCACATAACTTAATAATAGAAAAGACAATCCTTACCGGATTGTCTTTTTAATCTCACTTTTACTTTTTAGTATTTTTGACTACCGAAATATTAATTATTTCATTTTGAAAAGCCTTTAATAAAGCTTTTTCTAAAACTTTTTCTTGATCGAAATTTTCTATATCTGAACAAATTGCAAATACTTTATTTAGTTCGCCTTTTACATTCCTATAAGTTAATGTTACATTAGGCTTGCTATATTCAACATCAACAATCTTTATCCCCCAAGAAATCTGAGCATACTCATTGTCAATACTTAAGCGAGTAAGTTCTTTTAACTTTTTCTCTTCTTCATTGGGATCTTCAACTATAATTAACTCATCGCCAACTTTATACTTTGCCATAACAATCCTCCCATTATACGATTAATTTTTAGCTATTACAACTTCAGTCTATCACCATTTTATTACAAAATCAATAATTTATTGATCCTCATCTATTTTATGTATTTATTTTTTATTTTTTAATATTAATAATAATTATTATTTAACTTTGATAATTTCTAAATATTAATTGACAACTTTAATAATTTGAATATATAATTTAGATATATTTCATTATGGAAGGAACTTATTATATGGATACAATTACAGCAATCTTTAAAGAAAAAAAATTAAAACTTACCCCTCAAAGATTAGCAGTATATAAATATCTAATTAGTACAAAAGAACATCCATCAGCAGAAACTATATACAAAGCTCTTCAGCCTACTTATCCTACGATGAGTTTAGCTACTGTATATAAAGCTCTAAAAACTTTAGTGGAAGTTAACTTAGTAAACGAGCTTAATGTTGGTGAAGGAAACTTTAGATATGATGGTACTATTACACCACATTGTCATATTCAATGTATTGAGTGTGGCAAAGTTGAAGATGTAGATAATCTTGATTTAAATTTTTTAAATAATGAAGCAAGTAAACTAACCAACTACGAAATTTTATCAAATAAAGTTTATTTTTATGGAATTTGCTCAACTTGTAAAAAATAAGGATAGTCATACATATCCTTATTTTTTATTTCTAAATTATATTAGCTAATCATATAACATATATATTAATGAGGTGATTAGTATATGAAATTCTTAGTTTCACATAAACATAAAATAGTGAATTTTATTATTATTCTTTTTTTAATATTACTTACAATACTACTTATTATTCCTGAAAATAAAAAAGAAGAAACTGTTCAAGTTCTTAATCCTATAAATATTACTAAAAATTACACTTATGACTTAACCGGCAATGGATCTTTAGATACGTTATCTGTTATGTCTAAAAATGATTGTATTGATATAAAAATACTAGCTGATAATCGTACTTATTATTTAAGTGACTTATGCAAAAACAATAAACTCTCATCCGAATTATCCTTTTGGCCTATAAAAATATATATAAAAAATATAAGCAGACATACACATCCTGAAATTATAGTACAAGGAAACATCGATAAAAAGGCCGTTAATTATATTTTCACTTGGAAAAATGATAAATTTATAAATATCTTAAATGATAATAAAAACATTTTAGGCATCCTTGATTCCGACGGAAAAAAAACTTCTCAAATTTGCCTTGTAGATTCTTCTAGTGGCATTCAATCTTTTAATTCTTATATGCTAATTGATAATAAAGCATTAGATATAACTTCTGATGGAAAAACTATTTATGACATAAATAATATACAAAAATTTATTGATATTATCGAAAAAACTTATGAAATAGATGAAATCCCCAATATATTCAAAGAAGGTATCTCAGATAGCGAACTCTCTTCTTTATGGAATTTGGATAAAGAACATAATACTTATAGCTTCCAAAATGGATTTTTTTATGATGAAAATATTGATAATCAAGGTAATATAACTTCTTTAAAATGGACATTGAACTTTGAAAAATACTCTAAAAGTGATAATAATGCATCAAATGATCAAATAGTAATCCACTTAACAAGCGAACGTATAAATGATAATACATTTAAAATTTCTTCCTTTTATGTATCATAAAAGTCATAACCACCCGTAAAACGGGTGGCTTGCACTACGCCTATAAGGCTAAAAATATATAAAAGCGTTTTTCTAACTAAAACTATTTATATATTTTTAATTACTTAGATTAACTATATATCTGATGTAATTAGACTCGC
>SVCL01000093.1 GCA_015058405.1 Clostridium sp. | reverse complement strand
TCATGTTGGATTTTGTTTTGTTGTAGATTCAATTTTAACATAAAATTAGGGGGTCGTTGTTTTTTTATGCAAAAAAACTCTCGAAACCCTGATATATAAACAAAAATTTTTAAAAGAATAGTGTATAAACTTTACACTATCAAAATTAAATAGGGGGGTAAATAATGAATATAAAAAATAAAAGAATATTGAGTAAAGTATTATCTATTATTCTTATATTAGCTATGACAATAGGGGTAACACCTATTAGAGCATTTGCTTCTAATAATAAGGTAAGAGTAATTATAGAAAATAGTACATTTAAATCAAAAGCTGATGCCTTAAGTAAGGGATATAGTGATGTTAAAAAGGAACCTGAATGGACAGGAACTTTAGTTAATACTTTGGTGGATATTGATAATGATTCTACTATGATGAGCTGTATTGTTGAAGCATTAGACTCTGTTGATGCTACTCAAGAAGGTGCAGAAAATAATTATATTTCTGATATTGATGGATTAGCTGCATTTGATGGAGGTTCAGGCAGTGGCTGGATGGGAACATTAAATGACTGGTTCATAAATGAGGGATTTGGAAGTTATACTGTAAAAAGCAATACATTACAAGCTGGTGATGAAATTCATTTAATGTATACAATGTCTATGGGTGAAGATCTTGGGGGCAGTTGGAGTAATAATGATAAGACTTTAAAAGATCTTAAAATTAATTCAGGAATATTAAGTCCTGCATTTAATAAAAATACTCATGAATATACACTTACTGTACCAAGTAGTGTTAAAAATGTTGTAGTTACTCCAACAGCAGCAAATAAGAACTTCCAAGTTCGTACTAGTGTAGATGGAAAAGAGTATAAAAGATCAAATTCTATTCCTGTTAAAAACGGAACAGTAATTAAAGTAACTTGTGGAAATCCATCATGGCCAACTATGAATGGTGGTATATATGGAACTGCAGATAGTGTTCCTGCACAAACTTATACTATTAAGGTTGTTGTTAAGTCAAGAAATACACTATCTAAATCAAAACAAGAAACAGCAAAATTAGAATCTTTAAATATTAGTACTGGGTCAAATCCCAGTACTTCTAATATATTATTAGAAAATCTTAAGGATGAAAATACTTTAGAATATAACTTACAAGGTCAGCCTGATACCATTAAAAAACTTTATTTTAAAGCAAAACCTAAAGACAAAAATGATAAAGTTACTATCTATTACAAAAACAAATCTAGGGATATAACTTGGCTTTCAGGGGCTCCAAAGAATGTAAATTGTATAAGTAAAGGAAAAAATACATTTACTATAGTTGTAACAGGAGAAGGAAAAGAAAGTACAACATATACCTTTAATATAGATTGCCTACCTACATTAACAAATTTATCTGTAAAAACTAAAGATACTCAACTATTTTTTGATAAAGAGTTTTCTTCAGAAGTTAATGATTATACCTTAACTATTCCAAGAAGTGAAAAAAACATAATCATAAATACAGAACAAAAAAGTAATGAATATAAAATAACATATAATGATTCTGATTCTAATGAAATAGACATTTCTAATATAGATAAAATAAATATAAAGCTTTCCGGTGGTGAAGGAGAAAAAAGAGTAGAAAACACATATAGCATTAGATTAAATAAAGTTGATACCTTAGGATTTAAAGTACAAACAGAACCTAAAGATGCAATAGTTACTGTATATGATCAAAATGGAAATAGAATTGATTCAAATGAAGATGGCAGCTTCTCTGGGATGTTTGGAACATATGAATATTCGTATGTAGTTACAAGGTATGGTTACATATCAAAAAAGGGAAAGGTTCCAAGTAAGGGTGGACAATTAGATATAAAGTTAGATAAAGCTAAAGACTCTACTATTAAGGATTTGAGTTCTGATTGGAAAAACTTTAGAAATAGTGATAATAATATCGGGATAACAAAGGCTAATACTCCTATTTTAAAAGAAGATACTACATTACTTTGGAATGCAAAACTAGGCTCAGGGTGGAAGGAATCGCTTAGTGTTCAGATTATTGTTGATAATTCTTTAGTAGTTATGGTTGGAACTACTATTTATAAATTAGACTTAAAGACTGGGAATGAGCTAGCAAAAGGGGAAATGGTTTCGGAACCTAATTGGGGATATACACCTCCAACTTATGCAGAAGGAATGATTTTTTGTCCTTTATCAGATGGTACTATTCAAGCATTTGATGCAAAAACTTTAGAGTCTCTTTGGGTTTATAAAGATGAAAAGAAAGGACAATCACTTTCACCAATTACTTATTCGGATGGATTTATATATACAGGGTTTTGGAATGGTGAATGTAATGAGGCAAATTTTGTTTGTTTAAGTGTTACAGATGAAGACCCAAATAACAAAGAAGAAGAAAAGACAGCTACATGGAAACATTCACAACTTGGAGGATACTATTGGGCAGGTTCTGTTGTTGTTAATAATACAGTAGTTGTAGGATGTGATGATGGAACTAGTGGAACAAAAGGTGACTCTAAACTTTGTTCTTTTGATAAAAGAACAGGAAAAGTAATAAGTGTTATAAATTTAGAAGGAGTAGGAGATCAAAGATCATCTATAGCTTATGATGAAGTGAGTAAAAGAGTGTATTTTACCACAAAGGGTGGATATCTTTGTAGTGCAGATTTAAATAAGGAAACAGGTGAAGTTTCAAATTTAAAAAAGGTAAATTGCAATGCACAATCTACAAGTACACCAATTGTATATAAAGGAAAAGTGTATTTTACAACAGGAAGTGGGATTTCATTTAGTGGATCAAGTGGAAGTATGGTAGTAGCAGATGCCAATACTCTTGAAGTTTTATATTCTATAGGATTAAAAGGATATCCACAATGTTCATTATTATTATCCACAGCATATGAGGATGAAACAGGATATATTTATTTATATTCAACTTATAATTCAGTGCCTGGTGGTATTTCAATGGTTAAGGTAAAGCCAGAAGCAACTAGTGCTAAAGAAGCAGAATTAGTTGAATTATATGATGCTAAAGGTTTTGAGCAATACTGTATATCAAGTATTATTTGCGATAAATCAGGAAACTTATACTATAAGAATGATAGCGGAAATGTGTTTGCAGTAGGAATTCCAGATTATAAAACAGTAGTAAATTTGATTAAGAAAATAGGTGTTGTAAATTTAGATAGTGGAGTAAAAATAAAAACTGCAAGGCAAGCCTATAATTCTTTATCTGATGAAGGAAAGAAAAAGGTGGATTCAGAAAAGAATGAAGAGGGTATATCTTATACTAGTATTTTAAACGAGTCAGAAGACAAATATTATAAGCTAAAGATTACAGAATGTGAGTTTTTAATTAATAAGATAGGAGTAGTAACTTTAGATAAGGAATTTGATATTAAAAAAGCAGAAGAAGTCTATAATGCACTTGATGATAATTTAAAAAATAAAATAAGCAACTACAGTATTTTAGAAAAGGCAGTGCTTAAGTTAAAAGAACTGAAGGAAAAAGTTAAAGAAGAGCCAAAGGATAATCAAGAAAGTAATAATAAAAATGAAGAAGAAAAAGAACCTAATTATATTAATGATTATGTTGAGGATAATTTAATTCCAGCTCCTATAAGTAGTTATGTGGGAGATAGAAAATTAATAACTAATTCAAGTGAAGAAGAAGTAAATAATGAGATATCTAATGAGAATCCAGTAATGGTGGTATCTCAAAAAATAAATGAAATATTAAATCAAGTAGATGTGGCAAATGCTTTGCCAAAGGATAAAAGTGAAGTTAGCGATAGTGAGTTAAACAATATTATTGAAACTTATAAAATGTATGAAATGTTATCAGATGAAGATAAACCTAAAGTAGAAAATTATGTAGAGTTTGAAAGCCTTCTAGAAGAGGTTGGAGAAGCTATGCATTATGATAAAGAAAAAAATATTATAGTAGAAAACCTTGAATGGTACTATAAGTTAGAAGTAACAGAACAAGAATTTTCAAATGAAGAGAAAGAAGAAATAGAGAAGGTTTTAGGAAAGGATGCAGCAATATTATTATCATATAATATTAGCATTAAAAATCTTCTTACTGGAGAAAAGGCACATTTAGATAAAAGTGTTACAGTGAAAATATTAGCACCTAACAAAGATATAGATAATGATTTTGTTATTGTACACATTAATGATGATGGAAAGTATGAATATATAAAATGCTCAATTAAGGATGATTATATTACATTCGATACTCAAGATTTTTCATCTTATAGAGTAGTTGAAAGTAAGCAAAGTATTGCTGATCTTATGAAGCAGGATGAACCAGTAAAAAATAATATGTTTATTTGGATTATTATATGTTCAAGTGCAGTTTTAATATTAATAGCATTAATTATTTATAGAAGAAATCAAATACTTAAGATAAATGATAAATAAAAGATTATGTTTTGTTAGTGTTATCCGTAGCATACTATTTTGCTACGGATTATTATATTTTAATTATGGGGGTGAAGGTATTGTCTCAATTTGAAATAAAAGATTTAACATTTTACTATCCTACATATCAAGAAAAACCATCATTAAAAAAAGTGAATCTAAAGATAGAAAAGGGAGAATATATAACCATATGTGGTAAAAGTGGAAGTGGAAAAACCACTTTATTAAAGCATTTAAAAAGTGTAATGACTCCTTATGGTGAAAGATCAGGAAAGATATTATTTGAACAGCAAGATATTAATGAAGTTGAATTAAGGGAGCAGTCTACGAAAATAGGATATGTAATGCAAAATCCTGATAATCAGATTGTTACAGATAAGGTTTGGCATGAATTAGCCTTTGGTCTTGAAAGTTTAGGAGTTAATCAAAAGGAAATAAGGCTAAGAGTTTCAGAGATGGCTAGTTACTTTGGAATACAAAGCTGGTTTCATAAAAGGGTTGATGAACTTTCAGGAGGGCAAAAACAATTATTAAATTTAGCATCTATAATGGCTATGCAGCCATCTGTTCTTATTTTAGATGAACCAACATCACAACTTGATCCTATAGCGGCTTCTGATTTTCTGAATACAGTAAGAAAAATTAACTTGGAATTAGGAGTAACAATTATTATTACAGAGCATAGGCTTGAGGATATTTTCTGCGTTTCTGATAGAGTTGTAGTTATGGAGGAAGGTAGAATTATTGTAGATGACGTGCCGAGGAATATAGGAAAGTTTTTAAGAAGTGAAAATAATGAAATGTTTGCTTCTATGCCTTCTCCAATGCAGATTTATTATGAAGCAGGTGGAAAAGGAAAATGTCCCCTTACAGTTAGGGAAGGAAGACGTTGGCTTAGTGATGAATTTCTTAATAAAGAAATTAGGACGAAATCAATATTAAAAAGTGAAGAGGAAGAAGAATTTAAAGATATAGCATTAGAGTTAAAGGAAGTATGGTTTAGATATGAAAAGGACTCTGAAGATGTATTAAGAGATTTATCATTTCAAGTTCCAAGGACAAGTGTATTTGCTATTGTAGGGGGAAATGGGACTGGTAAGTCTACAACTTTAAAATCAATTTGTAACATCTGCAAACCTTATAGAGGAAAGATTTTTATTAATGGAATGAAAATAAATAAGTATAAAACAGAAGAACTATTTAAAGAAAATTTAGCTATGTTACCACAAGATCCTCAAAGTCTTTTTGTAAAGAAAACTGTTAAGGAAGATTTATTAGAAATGCTTAAGAGAAGTGAAAGGTCAGATGAAAGCAGGATTAATGAAGTTTCAGAGATATGCGAAATTAAAGATTTACTTAATAGACATCCTTACGATCTTTCAGGAGGAGAACAGCAAAGAGCAGCCCTTGCAAAAGTACTTTTAACAAAACCTAAAATATTATTATTAGATGAAGCTACTAAAGGTATGGATAGTTTCTTTAAAATAAAATTTGCTAGAATAATTAATAAGCTAAAAGAAAGAGGAGTAACCATAATAATGGTTTCCCATGACATTGAGTTTTGTGCAAAGTATGCAGACTATGTAAGCATGTTTTTTGATGGAAGTATTATTACTACTAACATTACTAATAAATTTTTTGCCAAAAATAATTTTTATACAACAGCAGCAAATCGTATGAGTCGTCATATATTTGAAAATGCTATTACAAATGAAGATGTTGTTGAGTTATATAAGATAAATCAAAATATAGAAGAATAATAATTAGAAAGGAGTAAATAATATGAGATTTGATAGTTATCATCCTATGATTAATTTAATTTATTTTATTTCTATTATTATATTTACTATAAAGTTTAACCATCCTATATTTATTTTAATTGCGTATTTATCGAGCTTTGTATATTCAGTGAAATTGAAGGGAATAAAAACGCTTATATTTAATTTATGTTTAATTCCTTTAGTTTTATTATATGCAGCTTGGTATTCTTACTACAATCATTTTGGTATTACGAGCCTTAGTGTAAATATAATTGGTAATAATATAACTTTAGAATCTATTATGTTTGGACTAGCTAGGGGAATGATTATTGCTACCATAATAATGATTTTTACATGCATATTTGAGATTTTTTCTTCAGATAAGCTTGTTTATATTTTAGGGAGAATATCTCCAAAAGGTTCTTTATATTTATCTATCCTATTTCGTGCTATTCCTAGGATTAAGGAAGTTACTAGAAGGATTAACATAGCTCAAAGTGGAATTGGAAGAGGATTAAATCAAGGAAATATATTAAGAAGATTTATTAATAGAATTAGAATTTGTTCCATAGTAGTTACTTGGATTATAGATAACTTCATTGAAAGTGTTAGATCAATGAAGTCAAGAGGCTATTCATTAAAAGGAAGAACAGCTTTTTCTATTTATCGTTTTGATAATAGGGATAGAAGTTTTATTATTACTATATTTATGTGTTTAACTATTATTCTTATGGCAACAGCATTTAATCAAACTAGTATTTATTATAATCCTAGAATTGTTATTAATAGAATAACCCCTGCATCTTATATCTTTTATTTAACATATGCTTTTTTCTTTTTACTTCCTATGGTATTGCAAATAAAAGGAGAACTAAAGTTTAGAAATAAATTATTATAATAAAATAGTTCAACGTTTGAATTTATAGATTAAACATATGGGGAGTGATGATTGTGGAAAAGAACGTAATTTTAAATAATGGAGTTAAGATGCCAGTAATTGGACTAGGGACATATAATGCTGAAGATTTAAATAAGCTTGAAATTTCAATAAAACAAAGTATAGAAATGGGGTATCGTTATATAGATACTGCTTCATTTTATGGTAATGAAGATGTTGTAGGAAAAGCTATAAAAAAACTTAACACAGATTATACCAGCAGTAAATCAAATAGAATTTCATCCAAGACTTATTCAAGATGATTTAATGAAATATTGCAAAGATAATAAGATTCAGTTGGAAGCTTGGTCACCTTTAATGAGAGGAAAAATTTTTGATATTCCTCTTTTACAAGAGTTATCTATTAAGTATGGAAAAACAATTCCTCAAATAGTACTGAGATGGGATTTACAAATGGGAGTTGTTACTATTCCTAAGTCAATTAAGTTGGAGAGAATAAAGGAAAATGCAGATATATTTGACTTTGAAATAAGCAATGAAGATATGATTAAAATTCAAAAATTAAATGATGGATTCAGAATTGGCAGTAATCCTGAAGAAGTTTATAAACATCCACAAATAATATTGGACTAATTTTAACTCTTGTTTAAAGTATTAAAATCCTTCATTATATATTTAAAGAAACTTGATGAAATAGGGGTTAGAAGTAGTATGAAAAAATTAAGTGGTGGATGTACATTAGATTGCTTTGATTGTTGCAAATTTAATGTATATGTTAAAGAAGGACAAGTTGTAAAGGTTGAGGGAGATAAAGATCATCCTTACACAAAGGGGTTTATATGCAAAAAAGGATTAGCTCATTTAACAAGGCATAATCATCCTAATAGACAGTATAAACCACTTCTAAAAGTTAATAATGAGTGGAAAGAAATTTCGTTTCATGAAGCTTTAGATATAATGGCTGAGAAATTAAAATCCTATAAAGATAAGTATGGTTCAGATTCAATAATGTATTATGAGCAATATGGTAGTGGAAGTGTATTAAAAAGTATAGGAGATATATTTTTTAATTTTTTTGGAGGATGTTCAAAGCAAAAAGGAGGACCTTGTTGGAGTGCTGGGACTGCAGCACAAAAACAAAACTTTGGAGATGTAAAAAGTCATTCTCTTGAAGATATGTTAAATAGTAAAACTATTTTAGTTTGGGGAAAGAATCCTGCAAATACTACAATACATACAATGCAGATGATTAAGAAAGCACAGAAAAACGGAAGTTTTGTAATAGTAATAGATCCAATAGAAACTTCTACAGCTAAGTCTGCAGACTATTATGTAAGGGTAAAGCCTAATGGAGATGGAGCTTTAGCTTTAGCTATGGCAAAAAGAATTATTCAAAGAAATATGTATGTAGAAGAATATATAAATAAGTATGTTAATGGTTTTGAAGAGTATTTTAATTATGTTAGCTCATTAAATATAGAGAAGTTATGTGAGATTTGTGGAGTTACTTTAGATGTAGTAGATTTCTTAGTAGATAAATATACTGAAAATTATTCTACTATTTTATTAGGTTATGGACTTCAAAAGTATTATTATGGAGGAAATACTATTCATCTTATAGATGCTTTAGCAGCTATAACAGGACAAATTGGAGAAAGTGGTGGTGGAGTAAATTATGCTAATAGAGTATTCCCACAGGTAATAAATTCTGATCCTTATGAAAGTGAAAAATATGCTGACAACAAGATATTTTATACAAGCAAAATAAGTTCATATATAGATGAAAATGAAATAAAAATGGCTGTAATAGTTAAGAGTAATTTATTAAATCAATTGCCTGGGTTAAAGAATTTAGAAAAGTCATTTAAGAATGTAGATTTCAAAGTTTGTTTTGATCAGTTTTTAACTGATACAGCAGAATGTTGTGATTTATTTATTCCAACTACAACTGTATTTGAATCAGAAGATATTTTATATAGTTCAATGACAAATCCTTATATAACTTACA
Source organism: Clostridium sp. (assembly GCA_015058405.1). Classification (GTDB taxonomy): domain Bacteria; phylum Bacillota; class Clostridia; order Clostridiales; family Clostridiaceae; genus Clostridium. Next base: position 18,818 of record SVCL01000093.1, on the reverse strand, counting down.
TAGAAAGGGCTGTTAATCCTAAGGATGAATTAATGGACGAATATAAATTCTTTATGGCTTTAGCAGATAAACTTAATATTAAAGAATATCCAAGAGTAAGTAAAAAGGAGTATTTATCTAAGGTTATTGAACCTTTAAAAGAGTACAATAAAGATATAAGTTTAGAGTACATAAGGGATAATTATTTCACTATTCATAAAGGTATTGCATGGGAAGATAAGAAGTTTAAAACTAAGTCAGGAAAGTTTGAAATCATATTTAATAAAGATGTTTTCCTTGGAAATAATGAAGAGGTAAAAGGAAAGTTTAGAATCTTAACTAATCACGGTAGAGACTCTTTATTTAGTCAACATTATATGGATAAAGATGAAATATCAAAGGCATATATAAATAGCAATATGGCAAGTTTATATAAATTTAAAGATGGGGAAAATGTAATTCTCAAATCTTCAAGTGGAAGTATAGAGGTTAATCTTAAAATAGATGATAGCATAAGTGATAATGTTGTTATGATGTATGTTGGATGGTGGAAAAAACACGGAAATCCTAATTGGATATTAGACTCAGGAATATCTGATATAGGAGGGCAAGTTACTTATAATGAAAATTGGGTAGAATTATATAAAAAAGGAATGCTTTAACCCTAAGGATGTTATGATATTAAAAAATATAAAATAATTAGCTACGTATAGACTATTTGATTTCGGAAGAATTTCTATCTTTTAAATGGAACTTTACGCTAAAGGTTTGAAACTCGCATGCGCTCAAACAATCAAACCTTCTTAACGCTTCGAGTACCATTTAAAAGATGAAATACTAACCCTCATCAAAATGCTATACTCCGCTAATTATTTTATTCAGATATCATTATGCTAATTAATGAGTTTAAGAAATATAATAAAACATTAGAGTATGAAAAAATAGACTTGTTAAATTATATTATAAGAATAAGATAGTACTCCAAATCTTTGATTTTATTTGTATTGCAACTTAAAGTTGCAGCTTTGCAAACTCAAGTTGGTGTTAATTATTGGTTGAATTAACTATAATTTAAATATACTAAGATATAAGAAAAGAGGTATAAAATTATGAGTTTTGCAGAAAATCTGAAGTCTATAAGAAAAGAGAGACATATTTCACAGGAAGATTTAGCTGAGATAATGGGAGTAAGCAGACAAGCCGTTTCAAAATGGGAACAAGGAAATGGATATCCAGAAACAGAAAAGTTATTTTTACTAGCTAAGAAACTTAATGTATCTTTAGATTATTTGATGCTTGGTGAGGTAGAGATATCTGAAAATAATAACTTAGCAGTTAATAATATAATTGTACCAACAGGTAAGATTACAATTAAATCTTATGACGGAAAATCAATGACTAATTGCTATAAAGTATTAGCATCTCATGTTATGTTTAAAGCAAAGGATGATGAGCCTAAGTATTGGTTAATTGGTGTAAGTAGTGGATCGTTTTGGGGAGAAAAGTCAATTGTTCTTGGCTGGTATGCAGATGAAGAAAGTATAAAGAAGGAAATAGATGATATTGCGTTATCTATTAATAATGGAGTTCAAGTATATGAATTAAAATATGCAAGTAAAGTAAAAAATAAAATGTTAAGAATAAAAATAGATAAAAAAAGTTGTTGACGAATCAACAACTTTTTTTTAAAATGGGCATTAGCTAGTAATTATTAATTGGAGGAATTATGAGCAATCGTTTTGAAGACTTTATAAATACAATAAATAAGATTAACCGTAGTATTCAAGTTATTAAAAATAATGAAATGAGGGAATATGATTTAAAAGGAACTCATGTTATGTGTTTATATCATTTAAGTAAATGCGAAGAAGGGCTAACTTCTGCTGAACTTGCAAAACTATGCGTTGAAGATAAAGCTGCAATTTCTAGAAGCTTATCATTAATGGAAAGCAAGGGGTTGGTACATTTTATAGATATAGAAGGCAAAAAGAGATATAGAACAATTATTACTTTAACAGATGAAGGTAAATACATATGCAATAAAATCATTGAAAAAATAGGGGAAGTTATTGAAATTAGTAGTGAAAAATATACAGAAGAAGAAAGAAAAATATTTTATAAGGTACTTTCCTCTATTGCAGAAAATTTATCGCAATTTAGTAATGATAAATAATAGCTAAAAGAAGACAGACACAGAAAGGAACTAAGTAATGGGGATAAGAATTATATGTGATTCAGCAAGTGATATCACAAGAGAAGTAGCAAAAGAATTAAATATTAAGGTATTACCTATAAAAACTATTTTTGGAGAAGATGAATATTTAGATGGCGTTAATTTAAGTCATAAGGAGTTTTTTGAAAAGTTAGAGGAATCAGATAATCTTCCTACTACAAGTCAGATAACACCTTATGATTATGAAGAAGCATTTAAGGAAGCAGTAGAGTCTGGTGATACTGTAGTATGTATAACTATGTCTTCAAAACTATCAGGATGTAATCAAAGTGCTAATATTGCTGCTGCAGATTACTTAGAAAATGTTTTTGTAGTTGATAGCGAAAATGTATGTATAGGTGAACAAATATTAGTTAAGTTAGCTGTTAATTTACGTGATGAGGGGAAAACTGCCTCTGAAATAGCAGAAATATTAGATAAAGAAAAGAAAAATATAAGATTAATTGCAATATTAGATACATTAGAGTACTTAAAAAAAGGAGGACGTATTTCTTCAACAGCAGCTTTTGCAGGTACTTTACTTGGAATAAAACCTTTAGTTGCAGTTGAAGATGGGACTGTAGTTTCTGTTGGAAAAGCTAGAGGATTAAAGAGTGGAAATAATACAATAAATAAGTTAATAGAAAAAGAAGGCGGAATTGATTCTAATAAACCAAGTATGTTAGCATATAGCGGTTTATCTGATGAGATGTTGAAAAAATATATTGATGGAAGTAAAGATATATATGAATATGTTCCTTCTATTACAACAATAGGATGTGCAATTGGAACTCATGCGGGACCAGGAGCTATAGCAGTTGCATTTTTTAAAAATAATTAATTGTTATAATTTTTAACTAGGGGAAGGGGTTTATCTTTATATAGATAAATTTAATTATGAAAAAGACATTACATAAGAAAAAAGTTATTATAAAGTTAAGTGTTGTTTTATTTATATTATTAGTAGTTACAGGAGGATTGGTAGGAAATTATTTTTATAATTTAGCCTTAAATCCAAATACTCCTAAAGGGGTTATATTTGGATCATCTAGTGACTCTAATGAAGAAAATGAAAATTGGATTTTAGATAAGAGTGATTATAAAGAAAGATATATCATTTCAGAAGATGGATTAAAATTGCATGCATATGAAATAGATAACAAAGATACAAATAATGTTTGGGTTATTTCTGTTCATGGCTATACAGGTGAGGGTAAAGATATGGATGGATATGCTGAAGGCTTTTATAAAATGGGATATAACTTGTTGGTTCCAGATTTACGTGGACATGGCTTTAGTGAAGGTGAATATATTGGAATGGGATGGAATGATAGAATTGATATATTAAAATGGATAGATTATATTAATTCAAAAGATAATGATGCTGAAATTATATTACATGGAATATCCATGGGAGCAGCAACTGTAATGATGGTATCAGGAGAGAAGCTCCCAAGTAACGTTAAATGTATAATTGAGGATTCAGGATATACTTCAGTTTGGGATGAATTCACATACCAATTAGATAGATTATTTAATTTGCCAGAAATACCTGTAATTCATTTAGCTAATATAGCTTGCAAAATACGTGCGGGATATTGGTTCTCTGATGCATCTGCATTAGAACAAGTTAAGAAAGCTTCAGTTCCGATGTTGTTTATTCATGGAGAAGATGATGATTTTGTACCTTTCTATATGTTAGATGAGGTATATAATGCATATAATGTTGAAAAAGAAAAAGTAGTTATTGAAGGCTCAAAACATACAAAAGCGTTAAAAGTAAATCCGGAAAAATATTGGACAAGCATAGAAAGATTCATAAAAAGGTATGTTTAGAAATTTTAAAAACAAAAAGGAATAGTTTATAAATAAAGTTAGCCCTATGAACAAGACAACTTTGAAAAAAATCTTGTTTATAGGGCTTTTTATATATGGTTAACTTTTTTAAATTTTAAAGGCGTTTTTCCATGAACTTTCTTAAACATTTTTATAAAATTTCCACTATAATTATAGCCAACCATTTTAGAAATCTCATCTATGCTTAAATCAGTAGTAGATAATAAATTTTCCGCTATGGACATTCTTACTGAACAAGTGTATTGATGTATAGACATATGATATTTCTTTAAAAATCCAGCCTTTAATTTTTGCTCATTTAAAAATACTATTTTACTAAGATTCTTTATAGTAGGAGGATTACGATATTCTTTTGCTAATATATGATGAGCTTTTTGAATAGCGTTAATATCAGAAGCTGTTAGTTTTATAAATCTATTCTGTCCTATTTTAATTTCACCGTAGTTTAATTGATTAGTAAAAGTATTTTCAGGTAATGAAAAAATCTCATTATTAATTAAATCTATAGATTCTAAAATCTTACTTTCTAAATATAAGGGGGTAAGTTTTTTTGATTCCGCTAGACTTCTTAAGTTTTGAACTATTGAAGCTATTTCAAGAGGAAGACATTTATAAGTATGATTATTGAGAAAATCATTAAAATCAAAAATATTAGGAAAGCTAGGTTTTAATACTTCATCAATATATTTTTTATGAATTGTTATTTCTGCACCGTGATAGTGTTGGCCTTTTTCCCAAATTTGTTTACCTTTTATGTTATTTTCTACTACAAAAAAGGATGAAGGGGTAAAAGATGATATTGGATTATCATTAATTTTAAATTTAGTTTCACCTGTATATACTGTTCCAAGTCTTATAAGTTCTTCATTATGTTCAAAAGAAAGAGTAAAGTCTTTAGCAATTGTATAGTCACCAACTATAAAGTCGTAGTAACCCTCTCTAGAATATTTAATAAGATATCCTAAGTCTTGTCTATTCTCATTTAAATACATTGTACGATTATTATCTATATGTGGGGTAAAGGTCATTTTGCTTAAAACTTTATTTTGAAATTCTTCTGTACTTCGTGATGTCATAAATTCTCTTTCTCCTTTAATAAAATGCAATTATTTTTTTATATTAGGAAATAATATAATTAAAAATTAAGTCTATTATATCAGAAATGATTAAAAAGGATGATAAAATTATTAAAATAGATGCAAGTATTGAAATGATAATAATTCTCATATAAAATCAAGAAAGATGATAGACAAAAATACTCGGAATTAATTTAGGGAGGATTAACATATGAAGAAGAAGTTATTAAAAACTTTAGTCGTTGCTTGTATGACAAGTATAATGCTTATTGGATGTGGAACAAAAGAAAAAGAAACTACTGAACAAGTAGAAACCATAACAATAACAGATGTTAGAGGAGATGTAGATATTCCAAAAGATCCAAAGAGAATAGTCGATATAAGTGGAAGTAGTGATATTTTATCAATATTAGGATATAAGGTTATAGGAACAGCAAATAGTGATGCTTATGACTATACTAAATTCCCATCATATTTAGAAGATACATTAAAAGGTGCTGAAATTTTAGGGTACAGCTACCAAGATGAAATGGATGTAGAAGCTATTATGAATCTAAAACCGGATTTAATAATTATGTCTACACGTCAAGAAAAAATGTATGATCAATTAAGTGATATTGCACCAACAGTTATGGTGGAATTAGCAGCTTTAAATTGGAAAGATGATATTAAAGTTTTAGCTGATGTATTAAATAAGCAAGATGTAGCAAATACTTGGTTAGCTGAATATGAAGCTAAATCAAAGGCTGCAGGAGAAAAGATAAAGAAAGAATTTGGTGAAGATACATCATATCTTTCATTCTTAGTAAGTGGTGATCAACTTCTTGTATTCGATGGTGCAGGATTTGGTAGCGTATTATATGATGATATGTTATTAGCTAAACCAATTGGAATGCCAGCTCAAAGTGACGTTACACTACCATCTATTAATTATGAAGGATTAGCTTCAATAAAAGCAGATTATATATTTGTATTATCAACAGATGAAGACTTACAAAAGCTTAATGCAAATTCTATATGGAATAGCTTACCAGCAGTTCAAGCAGGTCATGTTGTTAAATTGAATGCATCACCATACTTTAACCAAGGATATAGCCCAATAGGAAGAGAATTATTAGTAGATGAAATAGGTGGCATGTTAAATGAAACAAAGTAATAAACGTACAATAATATTTAGTATTTGTAGTTTGTTGCTTTTAATAGTAGGACTGACTCTAACTGTAAAATTAGGGTCCGTCCATATTTCATTTTCAGATATTTGGAATAGTATTTTTCATTATGAGAAAACTTTAAATCAAATGTTAGTCAGAGATTTACGTATTCCAAGAGCATTGTCTGTACTTATGACTGGAGGAATATTAGGGGTAACAGGTGCAATGATTCAAGGAGTTACAAGAAATCCAATTGCAGAGCCGTCTATACTAGGTGTTAGTCAAGGAGCTACCTTAGTTATAGCTATTTTTTTTGCAGCAGGAATTTCTGTAACAACTACAAATGTAATGATAGCTTCATTTATAGGAGCATTATTCACAGGAATTATAGTTTTAGGATTTTTATCAAAGAAAGCAAATAATAATTCTATTGCAAAGATTCTTTTAGCAGGAACAGCAATGAGTACATTTTTTGTTTCTTTAACAACAGTAATAGGACTTTTATCAAACCAAGCTCAAATGATAGGTTTTTGGGTTTCTGGTGGATTTAAAAATACAGATTGGACTGATTTTAAACTTGTATTTATAGTGGGAACTATAGGATTTATTATAGCTATTTTATTATCACCAAAGATAAATATATTAAGTCTTGGAGATGATGTAGCTATAGGTCTTGGAGAAAATCCAGAGAAAATAAGGTTTATGACTTTAATGCTTATGATACCAATGTGTGCAGCGGCAGTAGCTGTTGGTAAAAATATAGCTTTTGTAGGTCTTATAGTACCTCAAATAGTAAGAAAATTATTAGGTGAAGATTATAGAAGAAATATTCCATGTTCATTTATACTTGGAGCTGTACTTTTAACTTATGCAGATATTCTAGCAAGAATGATGTTTGATCCGTATGAAACTCCAATTGGGGTATTTACAGCACTTGTAGGAATACCATTCTTCATTTCATTAGCAAGAAAGGAGAGAGGATAATGAAAAAAAATAGATTTAAGTTTATTTTAGGAATCTTAATAGTATTATTAATTGTCTCCTTTGGCGTTACTTTATGTTGGGGTAGCTATAAAGTTACACCTTTAGAAGTTATAAATACTCTTATTGGTAATGGAACTAAGTTTCAAAGAACTGCAGTTTTAGGAATTAGATTACCAAGACTTCTAGTTGGGATGTTTGTTGCTATTGCTCTATCTACAGCAGGTGCAATATTACAAACTGTAACAAAAAATGATTTAGCGGATACAGGAATAATAGGTATAAATGCTGGTGCATCTGTTGCTGCTGTATTATTTATTACATATTCAACAGGAGCATATTATAACCAGTTAGGATCATTGTCTATATTTGTTTTACCTTTTGTAGCCGTACTTGGAGCAGGAATTACTGCTTTTGTAATATACATGATGTCTAGTAGAAATGGAATAAAACCAAAAAGGCTTCTATTAATAGGTATTGGATTAAATGCTGCATTAAATGCTTTTATAACTTTTGTAACCTTTAGAGGGGGAGTTGGAGACTACAATAGAGTTTTAGTTTGGACATCAGGAAGCCTTTGGGGTTCTGGGTGGAGCTATGCTAAAGTTATTATTCCAATAGTAACGATAATGTTTATTATAGTTTTATTACAACATAAAAGATTGGATGTTTTAAATCTTTCAGATGAACTTGCTATATCTTTAGGGTTGAACATAGAAAAGGAAAGAAGAAAACTTTTAAGCTTTGCTGTAATACTGGCAGGAACAGCAACAGCTTTTGCAGGAAATATAGGATTTTTAGGACTTATATCTCCTCATATGGCAAAGAAATTAATTGGGCCTTATCATAAGAATTTTATGGCTACCTCAGCTATGATAAGTGTAATTATAGTACTTGTAGCAGATGCGGTTTCAAGAAACTTATTTTCTCCAATTGAAATTCCTGTAGGAATAACAGTATCTATATTTGGAGTGCCATATTTTATTTATTTAATGATGAAGGAGAAATAATTATGGAAGCTATTAGAGTAAATAATTTATCAGTAGCATATGAAAATAATCTTATAATTGAAGATATGACTTTATCTATACCAAAGGGAGAGATAAGTATAATAATTGGAGGAAATGGTTGCGGAAAATCAACTCTTCTAAAAACTATTGCAAGAATAAATAAGCCTAAGAATGGTGATATTTTCATAAATGATAAAAATATAAAAAGTATAAAAGAAAAGAATATAGCAAAAGAAGTAGCTTTTCTTCCTCAAGGGCCAATATGTCCAGATGGTCTTACAGTAAGAGAATTAGTGGCTTTTGGGAGGTTTCCTCATCAAAAAATGATAGGTGGTCTTACTTCTCATGATAAAGAGGTTATTGAGTGGGCTATAAAAGAAACAGGCCTTAGTGAATTTGCTGATAGAGGAGTAGAAAACTTGTCAGGAGGGCAAAGACAAAGAGCTTGGATAGCTATGACTTTAGCTCAAGAGACAGAAATTATAATGTTAGATGAACCAACTACATATTTAGACATGTCTTATCAATTAGAAGTATTACAAGTACTTCAAAAATTGAATAAGGAGAAGAAGATTACAGTAGTTATAGTTTTACATGAACTTAACAATGCGTGTAGATTTGCAAACAATATTATTGGTCTTAAAAAAGGAAAGATTATATGTCAGGGAAGACCAATGGATGTAATAAATAAGGAAACTCTAAAAGAGATATATGGTATAGAGGCAGTGCTTGGAACTAGTGAGAATGGTGAATATCCAATTTGTAAGGAATATGATCTTTTCTAGGAGATAGATATAATGAAAAATAAAAATTTTATAATAATAGTCTTAGGTCAGATAATATCTCTTTTTGGAAATGCTATTCAAAGATTCAGTATGTCTTTGTACTTACTTGACTTTACAGGAAGTACAAAGACATTTGCAAATATATTAGCAATATCAACTATACCTTATATTTTATTTGCACCTATTGCTGGAAAGCTATCAGATAGTGTTAATAAGAAAAAGATAATGGTTTATCTTGATTTCTTTTGTGCAGCATTAATCGGGGTATATTCAATAATATTACTTAGTGGAAATGATAATACAATAATAGTTGCTATAGTTATGTTTACATTATCTATTAGTTATACACTTTATGGCCCTGCAGTATCATCATCTATTCCTCAGGTAGTTGAAGAAGACAAACTTACTTCTGCTAATGGGATAATAAATCAAGTAGGATCAATAGTTAACTTAGTAGGTCCTATTTTAGCAGGAATTATTTACGGATTATTAGGAATAAAAGTTATAGTAATTATAAATGCATTAAGCTTTTTATTTTCAGCTATAATGGAGTTATTTTTGGATATTCTTGATGTGGTAAAGAAAGATGAAAAGGAAGGTAAGGTTTCTGTAGGTTTTATTAGAAAATCTTTTATAGATATGAAAGAAAGTTTTGTTTATTTAAAGAAAGAAAATAAAATTGTATTATACATAATATGTTCTTATGCATTTTGTAATATATTTTTAGTGCCTATTTTATCAATAGTTGCACCATATTTTATTAATGTTTTATTAGGACTACCTTCAGAAGTTTATGGAGTGGTAGAAGGTATATGCGTACTTGGAATGATGCTTGGAGGCTTTTGGATAAGCGTAAAACCAAAGATGTTTTCTATGAAAAAGCTTCATTATGCATATTATCCTATGATTGTAGGAGTTACTTTAATGTCTACTTTAGGATTTATAAAGCTTAATAATTTAGTTATGGCAGGATTCTTTGCTGTTTGTGGTATGGCTATTATGCTATCATTATCTTTAACAAATGTACTTACATTAACTTTTATACAAAAACAAGTACCTTTTGAGATGCTTGGACGTATATCGGCCTTTTCAACGGCAGTAGCTACAATAAGTGTTGCTCCTGGTCAATTGCTATTTGGTCAAGTTATTGAAATGGGTGTTCCACTTGGAATAATACTTATAGTAACAGCTTTATTTAACTTTATGCTTATGGTGTTCGTAAAAATAAATATAAGTGATAAAATAAGAAAAACGGGGCTATATCAAAAGACTTAGAGCAATGATGTTATAGCAAAAAAAGATAAAATAATTAGCGGAGTATAGCATTTTGATGAGTATTAGTATTTCATCTTTTTTGATATCAGAACATCTGTAGTGTTTAAGTAATTCCTTTTGATACAGGCACGTTTTTTTATTATTTTAGATATATTATTGCAAATCCAAATTAGCACAGTACCTAAAAGTACATCATAAGCTAAGTTTAGTAGAAATATATGCTTTTTTAAAATAAAAAGAGGTTTACCTAAATTTTATTCTAATTTTAAGTTATTTAAAGTTAGCTAGTATATTTCTTATGTTCTCCATTCTAACATCAAGAGCTGCACTAATATCAGCACATTCTACTAAGTCTTTTGCTAATTGTTCTGCCATTTCAGGAGCAATATCTTTTTTATAACGTAATTTATGTTCAAGGCTTGCCCAAAAATCCATGGCAATAGTTCTAAGTTGTACTTCAACTTTTACACTTTTCTTTTCGTTCTGTAAAAAGATAGGTACCTCAACAATTAAGTGTAAACTTCTATAACCACTTTCTTTTGGATTTTTTATATAATCTTTCATTTCTAAAAGTTTAATGTCATCTTGTTTTAATAAACAATCTGCAAGTAAGTAAATATCTTCTGGAAATGAGCATACTACTCTTACCCCTGCAATATCATCTATATTTTGTTCAACAGATTCTAAAGAAAAAGAAATATCTTTTCTTTTAATTTTCTTTGCAATACCTTCTGGAGACTTTAATCTACTTTTTATAGTTTCTATTTATAGTTTCTATAGGATTTCTATCATATTTTCTTGAATCATATTTATAAAGTTATCATTTATTAATTCTTTCATTAATCTATCTCTTAATTGATCTATCATTCTATAAAAAACTCCTCTCGATTAAAAAACATATTGATATGATTTTATCATAATAAAAAATAATATCAATTTATAAAATTTCACTATAAAGATTATCTTTTCATCGTCTATATTTTGAATTTCAATTTTTCCGTTATGAGTTTTAACTATGGAATTAGCAATAGAGAGTCCAAGACCATAGCTATCTTTTCTAGTCCTTGCTTTGTCTACCTTATAGAAACGATCCATTAGTTTATTAAGCTCTACATTTTTAACATTTTTATATGAATTAGAAACACTTAAAGTAATGTGTTTTTCCTTTTTTAATTGTACATTTATTTCACCATTATCATCACAATATTTGCAGGCGTTGTCTAAAAGTATAGATGTTAATTGACGTATATAAGCTTCGTTTCCTTTTAGATTTATATTAGGCTCAATGTTTATATTTAAATGTTTTTTAGTGCTTTTGCATAATGCTTCGAAGGTAAGGGCCGTATTTTTAACAACATTGCTAATAGAAAAATCATTAAATACTATATTTTGTTTTTCCTCATCTAATCTAGCAAGAGTTACTAAGTTATTTACTAAGTCAGTCATACGATTTACTTGAGTTTGAATTCCATTTATCCATTCATCTTCTCCATAAGTCATAGTTAGTATTTCAGAATTAGCTGAAATAATTGTTAATGGAGTTTTTAATTCATGACTAGCATCAGTAATAAATTGTTTTTGCTTCTCATAACTTTCTGCTATAGGTTTAATAGCTCTTTTTGAACACAATATTATAATAAGTAAAATAAGTAAGTAACTTATAATTACAACAGCTGTAGATATAAAGAATATTGATATGATAGATTGTTTGGCTACAGATCCATCTAGTAAAATCAGCATATATCCAGTATTTGTTGGGATTAATTTATATTTATAATTATTAATCCAGCCGTTAGTTTTACCTTTCTTTATGATATTTTCAGTGTACTCTTTAATATCTGAAGTTGAAAGAGCTGCAATTTTTTCAGAATAAATATCTGTTATTTCTTTATTAGTATCAAGGTTAATAACACAAAACCTTGTAGTGAATGGCATTTCTTTATTATCGTGTGTAGGGGTATTAGGCATAAAGAAATCTTTACGCATAGGAATTTTATTATTTTTATCATATTCAGGGATACGCCCTTGATTACTTATAATAATATCTAGTTGATGATTTAAGTCACGTTGATTTCTATAAAAGTTTAGTACATTAATTGCTATTATTAAAGATAGTATTACTCCTAGTAAAGTAAAGGCGGTAATCATTATGAATTTTTTTCGTAATTTCTTAATCATTTTTCTTCTCCAAACAATATCCAACACCGCGAATAGCTTTTATTTCTATAGGTGCTTGTAGTGAAGTTAGTTTTTTTCTGATATTTGAAATATTAACCCATATTATATTTATCTCTACATCTGAATCCCATCCCCAAATCTTTTCTAAAAATTGTTCTGCTGAAATGATTTGACTAGGATTTTTAAAGAGCATTTCTAACATTTGAAATTCACGATTTACTAGTCTAAAAGTTTCATTTTTATAAGTTAATTCAAATGTAGATTTATTTAAAGATACTCCCTGAAAGTTTAATATGTTTGGTTCGAAGTTAACATTACGTCTAAGCATTGCCCTAATTCTAGCTAGAAGTTCTGATACAGCAAAAGGTTTAGGAAGATAGTCATCAGCACCAGCGTCTAAACCTGTTACTCTATCATCTATTTCTGACTTTGCTGTTAATAATAGTACAGGCACAGATAAACCGTTACTTCGTATTTTTGTTAATACTTCTATACCGTCCATTTCTGGCATCATTATATCTAAGATAATTCCATCATAATTTCCTAAGATAGCATATTCGTAAGCATCCTTACCATTAAAAACAGCATCCACGCTATAATTGCTTTTTTCTAATATTTTTACTAATGCTTTTGAGATATCTATATCATCTTCTGCAATTAAAAGTCTCATATTTTTTATTAATAAGAATATATCATATGAAAGTAAATTAAAACTAAAAACATACTATATTTATTTTGGATTAATTAAATTAAAATATTATCTTTAGCTAGTACATATTTTTCAATAGATTTAATAACACCATTCTCTTTATTACTTTTAGCAATAAAGTTACCATATTGTTTCATATCTTCGTTAGCGTTTTCCATAACAAAGCTGTAATAAGCAGATTTAAGCATTTCTACATCATTATAAAAATCCCCAAATGCCATGGTTTCGTCATAAGAAATGTTAAAATCTTTTTGAATTTTTTTTAGAGCTTCACCTTTATTAATATTTTTATTATTAATATCAACCCATACTGACCCTGACACTACTACTTTTAGGTTGTCTCCAAACAAAGAATCTAATATTTTATATGAGTTTTCTTTAGAACCATTAAAATCACAAATTGCTATTTTAAAAATATCATCTTCAATATTGTTTAAATCAGATACTACTTCTTTATTTAAGTAATATTTGCTTATTTCTTTTTCCATTTCTTTAGAACATGGTTTATGATATGAAGATTTTACACCACATAAAATTACAGTTGTATTAGGTATATCTTCACAAGCCTTTATTATGTTTTTTACTATAGATTTATCAATTATGCTTATGTTTGGCTTCTTTCCAGGTTCAACTATATAAGAACCATTATCGCAAATAAAATATAAGTCATCTGAGTAAGGTTTAAAATTCTCATATAAAGTTTTATAAGGACGACCACTTGCAACTACAAATTTAACATTCATTTCATTAAGCTTGTCTAATGTTTCAAAAAAGTTCTTAGGTAAGTTGCTATTTTCATCTAATAATGTTCCGTCCATATCTGTTGCAATAAGTTTTATCATATCAAGCACCTCGTAATATATAGTTTATATATTTATTATATTATAAAATTATTTGAGCTAAGAATAGGAATTGCTATATTTAATAAGATTTTTAAAGACAAGATAGAAGGACAAGCTGGTATTAGAGTTTGTGAAGCATAAGGTTTAAAATTTGGTAAGGGGCTGTATCATAATATCTTTAGTGTTTAAGTTTATTAGAAATAGTGTATAATGAATATCTATAAAACAATTAGATGGTGATTAGTATGTTTAAACAAAGAATAGCAGAGTTTTGTGAAAGCATAGGACTTGATACTATAGGTTTTATACCTTGTAGAAAGTTTAATGAATTAATAGATTTTTATAAATATAGACAAGAAAATAATCTTCAAAATGAGTTTGAAGAAAAAGACATAGAAACAAGGATAAACCCTAATGTTTACATGGAAGATGGGAAAACAATTATATCAATAGCTTTTCCATATTACCATAAAGCAGAAGAAGTTAATAATGGATTTTCTATATATACTAAAAGATTAGATTATCATAGAGTGGTAAAAAAGTATTTAGAGCAAATTTGCGAGTTTATTGAATCCTTAGGGGGGAAATCTGTTGCGTTAGTTGATAGTAACTCCTTACCAGAAAGATATATTGCATATTTAGCTGGAGTAGGCTTTATTGGTAGAAATAATATGATTATAACTAATAAATATGGTTCTTATGTATTTTTAGGAGAAATCATTACAGACTTAGATATTAAATGTGAAGATAAAAGAAGCTTTGAAGAAATATCTATATATAAGGAATGCAAGGATTGTGATAATTGCTTGAAAGAATGTCCAACAAAGTCTATAAATAAGTCTAGAATTAATCCTAATATATGCTTGTCTTACATAACTCAAAAGAAAGATATAAGTGATAAAGAAATAAAACTATTAAAAGGAAATGTTTTTGGATGTGATTTTTGTCAGCTTGAATGTCCTTATAATATTAAAGCAGAAACTGATGTATTAGAAGAGTTTAAATCTTTAGATTATATGAATGAAGATGTTTATACATATGCTAATATGAATAATAAATATTTTAAAGAGAATATAAGCAGAGCTTCTTGTGGATGGAGAGGAAAGAACGTTATTAGGAGAAATGCTATTATTAATTTGAAATATTATGATAGAGATATTATTGAATTTAAGGGCGATTCAGACTATATTAATGACTACATAGATAGGTTGTTAAGTGACGATTTTAATAAGTAAACAATTTAAAAAAGGTGCTGTATCAAAAGTGCTTAAAATAATGATGTTATAATAAAAAAAGATAAAATACTTAGCGGAGTATAGCATTTTGATGAGAATTAGTATTTCATCTTTTAAATGGTACTTGAAGCGTTAAGAAGGTTTATTTGTTTGAGTGCATACGAGTTTTAAACCTTTAGCGTAAAGTTCCATTTAAGAGATAGAAATTCTTTCGAAATCAAACAGTCTATACGTAGCTAATTATTTTATCTTTTTTGATATCATAACATCTTTAGTGTTTAAGTATTCCTTTTGATACAGCACCTTTTATAATTTTATTCTTCAAAAGCTCTAACTCTTAAACGAACACCTAAGTCATCACAAACCTTTTGACACTTATTAACTTCTTCTTCACCAATGCAATCTACAACTGTTAAAACTACATTTGGCACATAATCTTTACAAGAAACTGCGAATTTCTTTAATGCATCATAAGATTCAAGTCCAAATTTATTACAAGTTACTTTGTAGAATTCTTCTGCATTTGAAGCGTTAAGACTTATAGAAATTGTATCTACTAATCCTTCTAAAAGAGGAGCTATTTCTTTTTGATTTATTAAATCTCCAAGTCCGTTAGAATTAATTCTTATTGGAGTTTTAGGACTTCTTTTCTTTAAGTATTTTGCAATTTCAAGAAGGTCATCTATTCTTTCAGTAGGTTCTCCAAAACCACAGAAGATAACTTCATCAAAAGCTTCTAAATCAATAGTTTCAAATTCAGCAATTACTTCTTCTACTGAAGGTTCTCTTTTTAACCAAAGGCTATTAGATTCAGCCATTTCTTTAGTTTTTCTTAAACAGAAAGTACAAGCACAAGGGCAACGATTAGTTAAATTAACGTAAACATTTCTCTTTATGTTTTTTGCGTCCATCTCTTCAAGAGTTATATTTTTTAAGCTTATATATTTTCCATTATCAGCAGTATATAAAATAACCATATAAAACACATCCTTTTATATTTTATGTATGTACTTGTACACATACCTAATTTATTTTAATTCAGTAAGAAATTCTTCAAAGCATACTCCACAATTCTCAGGCGAGTTTATATCATTAGTAAAAATTAAAGATTTATAAATAAAATTAGCTGCTTTTTCAACAGACATTGCAAAATCTTCACCTTTAACAATACTTGCAGCAACTATTGAAGAAAATACATCTCCAGTTCCTGAACGATCTTTTCCAACTTTTTTTACTTTAATAACTTTATAAGGTTTATCGCTTTCAAATACAAAGTTTTCTATGTAATCATCTCTTTGAAGCCCTGTAATAACTATTTTTTTTGGACCTTCTAAAGAAAGTTTTGTGCATAATAAATGTAATTCTTCATGGCTTGGAGTTTTTTCAGGATAAGGTAAATCTAACAATCTACAAAGTTCTGTAAGATTAGGAGTTATTACATCTGCAAATTCGATTAGATGCTGCATCCTTTTACACATGCTATCTGTATATGTTTGATATATTTTGCCATAATCACCCATAACAGGGTCAATTAAAACCATGTTATCTTTTGTCTTAAATCTTTGTAAAAATTCAATTACTATATCTATTTGTTCCTCAGATCCTAAAAAACCAGTACAAATTCCATCAAAGTTTAAACCGATTTTGCTCCAGCTATCCATATATTCACGCATTTTTGGAGTGTAGTCTTCAAAGAAAAAATTATCAAAGCCAGTGTGATTAGATAGTATTGCAGTTGGTAAAAAGGAACATTGGACTTTTAGTGCTGAAATTATAGGTAAAGCTACCGAAATAGAACATCGACCAAAGCCTGTAATATCATTAACAAGTGCTATTTTTTTCTGACGAAATTTTTTCATTTTTTCACATCCTTTTAAGTACTAATTATAAAAGAAGAAATTGTAAAAATCAATTGTATGGTTACAAATAAACTTTAAAAAAATGAAACATATTTTAGTTATTTTACATGTATATTATGTATTAAGAATTGGAGTTTTTATGTAAAAAAGTATATATTTAAGTGTGTATTTTAGTATGTGAAGGAGTTTATTTTAATGAGAGATTTTATTATTTCTACAGATTCAACAGCTGATTTATCAAAAGAATTTATCAGAGAGAATAATATACTGATTCATCCACTTTATTATATTATAGATGGAAAAGAATATGGGATGGGTAAAGAAGAACTTTCAATAAGAGAATTTTTTAAAATTATGAAGGAAGGGAAGATGCCTACAACAAGTGGTACTAACCCTGAATATATAACTAGACTTATGAAGGATAAGGTAGATGAAGGGTTTGATATATTGCATATTAGTTTTTCAGGAGCATTAAGTTCTAGTTATAACAATGCTGTAGTTTGTTCAGAATTCATAATGGAGGATGTACCAGAATCGAATATAAAAGTAATTGATTCTGTGTCAGGTGCTTGTGGGGAAGCACTTTTAGTCTATAAAGCTGTACAGTTAAAGAAGGAAGGAAAAACTATTGATGAAATAGTTGAGTGGATAGAAAAAAATAAATATTGTGTTGTAATTGAATTTGCAGTAAAAGATTTATTTCATTTAGTTCGTGGTGGACGTATTTCAAAGACAGCAGCTATGGTGGGAAGTGTCCTACAAGTTCAACCATTATTGCATTTGAACAACAATGGAGAAATTAAACCTTTTGGAAAAGTTAGAGGTAGAAAAAAAGCTTTAAATACTTTAGTAAACAATATAGGAGGAAATACAAAGACTAAAGAAATTAATATGGTATTTATAAGCCATTCAGATTGTATAGAAGAAGCTAGATATGTAGCGGATAAGGTAAAGGAAAGGTATGGGGTAGAAAACATATTTATTAATGATATATGTCCAACAATTGGCACTCATATAGGTCAAGGTACTGTAGTTATTTCTTATTTAGGAGATAAAAGATAGAAAGCTTAATTTTTGTTTATAAAAATAATATGTATGTTATAATTCAAAAAGAGATAATTAATTGGAGGGATATGCTATGTTTACTAAGGAGGAACTTCTAGTAATTAAAGATGCATTAGATATAGCTGATGCGGAATATATAAAACAAATCGATTTAAATAAGAATAATAAAAATAGAATGGTTGCTGCAAATAGAAAGCAAAAAAAATTATGGTTAGTTCAAAATAAACTAAAGAAGCTCTTAGAAGAAAAATAAATTTAAAGATAGGTTTCATGCTAAAAAATATTAGTTATGAAACCTATTTTTGTGTGCCCAGCATGGGCAACAATTCGACGGTGAAAGTCCGTTGTGGGCTTGGTAGTGGGAACCACTAGTCAAGGGCAAGGGTGTCCATCGTGAGGTGGAATCTGAAGGAAGCCTAAGGCAAATTCTTGATCTGAGGGACACGAACTACATATGAGGCTTGCTAAGGGCGGACGAGCAATGTCGTCAACTTAGCAATAAGAGACTTAAAAAAGAAACCTTAGATTAAATTTTTTTCAATAGCTATTTAAAATTTTCTTAAAAAATGGTACACTAAATAAATCCACTGGTAAAAGTGAATTT
>SVCL01000092.1 GCA_015058405.1 Clostridium sp. | reverse complement strand
GAATATTCATTTATATATTTTTCCCAAGTAGCATTATCTAATTTTTGATACATGAGTAACCTCCAGATAAAATTAATATTTTTATAAAATTTTATCAATAGAATACTCCTAGAATCTAGGTGTCAAATTCTTTACGCTTACTCTTATTTTAATTATATCCTCATTATTATATTTCTATAAATATTTTCTAAAGAAAAAAGCTAGTACCTTAATTCTACTAGCTTATTCCCATCTCTATATAACTTTTAATGTCCTTCTATCATAACCTTTAGGAAATATAATTATCCACATAAACCATCTTACTATTTATTATTATATTATTAGGCAAGTAATTTTCCTTCAATATAACTATATTTTAAATACTGTGGACTACTATAATACACTGATGAATTAAAATTTGAAATTTCATCACTTATAAAAGATGTAAATACATTAAATAATACCTGCATAATATCTTCATTATCTTTTTTAACATCTAAAATTAATCTTTGATATTCCTTACCAATAGATTGAACACTCGGTACTTCATATTTGCATGATTTAACTGTATCAAAATCTCCATCATTTATATTAAAATACTCTATTAGTTCATCTGATACCTCTTCAAATGAAAGGCAATGATTAACCTCTGCTAAAGATAACTGTCTTTTAATTTCTTTCATCCCTAATATCTTAACAACTTCACTACGATGATTCTTAGTTTTTCTACCTAAAAATTCAATTAAAGAACATACATAAAATAAATCATTTTTTTCCTTATCATTCATTAATCACTTCACTCCTTTCAAACTTCAAACAATCTAATGCTTTCAATGTATGAAAACTTATTTGATGTGTTGGATGTTTAAATTTTGCAAGTTCCCAAAAAACACTTCTAGATATATCACCTGCTAAAAAATCATTAACATAATTCCAAACAGTATCATCTGCCATAGGTCCTTCTACAATATCATAATCATGAACTAATCCATTACGACATTCAGCTATAAAATCTAACCATTCATCTGTCATCTCATTAAATTTTAATATTTTTAAATTTTCTTTTTCTTCAAATTCATAATAATTAACTGTAGGAAAGTTTCTGTTTCTATTTGCCCACTTTTTAGCTTGTTCAAAATTATTAGTACAGTAAAATCCCCATGAAAAATCTTTTGTATATCTACTTTTTCTTATTTCAGGAAACTCAACTACTTCTTCACTAGCATGATACAATATCATCTTTACGCTCCTAATCTAAACCTATATATTTTTTAATAATTCTTCTTAATCTATATTAAAATTATATCCTATTATTAAATTTCTATCTATATTAAAATTATATCCTATTATTAAATTTCTATAAAGATTTATTATAATTAAAAGAGTTAGCTATTAAAACTAACCCTCTAAATACATAATTACTATATAACTTTTAATGTCCATCTATCATACCTTTAGGAAGTATTTCTACACTACCATAACAAAAATGATTTATATTATAATAATTTCTGACACCACTTAGGCAAATTTTTATCCTTCCATACAATTCTTCCATTTTCAATGCTCATAATCAACCTCAAACTATCTGTATTATCATATATATCAGTAACATCACATAAAGTTATAACGTCTTGTAAATTTGCGAATGATTCAACATATCTTCTTTCAACTGCTTCATCTGGTATTCCATGTCCACCATTATTTACTCTATGTTTTATTCTTTGTTTAGCTATTTCCTCTGATTCTAATCCTATATAATTTAGATGTATAAAGAAACCTTTTTCCTTAGCAATTTGTATATTTCTAATTATACTTTTACCCGAAAGTGTTGTTTCTTGATTAAATGAAATCCCCTCATTCAAATATGTTCTTATTAATTTTACTGCTTCTCTTGCACATCTCATTTGAAGATTTTCATCCTGCCATGAACCTATTCTTGCAACCATTTCATCTGTATTTATTCTTGCTTCATTTTTATTTTTATTATAATAAACCGATTTATAAATTGATGTTTTTCCAGCCCCATTTACTCCTGCAAATAAAGTATAAGTTCTCATCATTTCTTACCTATTACCTTATTCTGCTCTCTTTGAAGAATCATATTAGAAAGATTAGCATAAAAGTCTTTCTCTTCTTGAGTTTTAGCCTTCCTAAAGAGCTCCATCATATGCGTATAATCATAACTCAAAAAAATATCGTATAATTCTTTCATATTGGGTATCTTCCTTTCACCTAACTTATTAATTAATACATATTATATCATAAATCAAAAGAGTCAGCTATTAAACTAACTCTCTCTCATTGGAATATCTATATAACTTTAGTTGTCCAATCCTCACAGTTCCAAACTCACTCAAATAAAAATGATATCAAATATTATTCACTCAATATTTACTCTAAAATTTCTAAGAAAAATACTCTACCAAATTTATTTAAAACAAATGACTATGAGTAAAAAAATCACCTATCCAAAATCATATTATCTCTCTAATATCTCTTGACTAAGTTGCCTTATTGAGCCAATCTGTTTTTCGTACATTAAATCCCATATATCTAGACACTTACTAGCTGTTTCCCTTAACTTAGGATCAGTTGATGAAACCGTCTCATCATAAAGCCCAATAATTAATTTTGATATATTATCTTCAATTCTCCAGTATCCTCTTATTTCACTTAAATCCCTATTAATAACTGCAGTACTCATTGATATAATAATATCTCTATATTCAATAACTGACTTAGAGTTTTTCTCTAAAAAACGTGTGAAATCATGTATTAATTTCAGTCCTATATTGGTACTCATTAGCTCCAATAAAAAATCTTTATCCCTTTCTAAACTAATCTTATTTTGATAAAATAACTTTCCTAATGAATACTCTAAATCAGCTTCACTTTTTCCAAATTCAAGTATTATTTCCTTTGATAATTTATTATATTCATCTTTATCAAAATATTCTATTACCATTTCTAAAATGGCATTCATTTGCTTTTCTGATAACTCAGAAAGATTATTCATTTCATCAGTAAATTCATTTTTTAGTATATACATTTCACACATTGTATGACCACTAATCCTAATAATATTATCATCATCAGATAAAAAACCTTTTCTTATTACTGTCAAAACACGTTGAATATATGTATCATTTAATTCATATAACCTAAATAGCATATTTTTTGAACCTGGATGTCCAATAAAACGATAGTCTTGCTCATATAGTTTTAAAATCTTATCTAAAGCCCACTCTCTATCTATATTATAAACTGGCCATAATGCTGATAAACTTGCAAATTGAACAGCAGGATTTTCATCAAGAGTTAACTTATCAATACTGTCCTTGAAATTACAATATATATTTTCATTTTTCCTAATCAAATTACCTATTGTAATTGCTGCTCTACCTCTTGTACAATTAATAGCATTACTTTGTAACATTGAGAATGTTCTCATTTCTTTATTATCAAAGCTAGTAACAACATTTTCTTCTATTTGAGGATTTGTATGATTAATTGCAATATCTTTTAATAGATTAAATAAATTTTTTCCCCAATTAATCTCTGGCCTTTCTCCAATAATATCACATATATCTCCCGAGATTAATGAATTGTTATCTTTAGGCTTAAAAGTTTCCAAAAGTTTTTTTAAGTATTCTTCTGGAATACTCTTGATTTTATTACTAGTAAGCACCCCAATATATAGACTCTGTATATAACTATCTAAAACTTTATTACTATTTTGTATTGTTAATTTAATCATCCTTTCAGGTTCATTTGCTACTATTGTATGAAATGTGCTAGCAAACTCTTCCACAGAACTTTCTACAATATATCCATTTATCTCCTTCCACTTATGACTTTTCCTACTTTCTATCTTCTTATTAGTTATAATATTTAACCATTGTTTATTATTTAGATTTTTTCCATTTATCGGAGAGATAACACTAAAACTGCCACCACCACTATGTCTATACATTCTTGACTTACCATTAAATTTTCTATTTAAAACTAATAATAAATCTTTAACTTTCTTTGACTCCCTCTCTTTAGGTAAACATTGTAACAATTCTAATTGTAAATCCCCCCAAAAACTCAAATAATATATTTCACCACATTTATTTGACCTATTATACTCTATTCTTCTCTTATATCTGTCAATTGCATTAGGCGATATATACTCAATAACTCTCTTTTCAAAATTCATAAACACTTGATCACTACAGTATAAAGAATGTTTCTTTATTGAATTTTTTGCAAGATATAATTTATCCTTATTAGGACTAGTTTTATCAAAAATATTCTTATCAATATCTTCACTTAAGTATTTAATAACAAAATCACTATAATTTTCAGGAAGATACTGTAGAGCATCCAAAATTATTTCATTGAATACCAAATAGCCTTTTCCAAAATAATCTTTATAAATATTAAGAAAGTAATCTGGATTTTCTTCAATTATAAACCTATTTGCTTTTCTTATTATTCTTACACATACTCTTTCTAGATTATTTTTATATCCATCTTTATTATTCCAATCGCTAAAATATATTTTTTCTTCTATTTCTTTTGGTATAAATGGTAACAATATATCTATAATCTCTTTACTATTAGAGAACTTAACATCAAAATCTTCTAATATAATATCATCTTCTCTTCTATAATTGTGTTTATTTTTTATCTTATTCTCTAATAGAAATGATAAGAATATTATAGTACGCATTTCACACTTTTTAATCATTTTTTTGAAATCCACATATATTTGAGATTCATTTGGATACTTCTCATAAATCTTCATTCTTAATTCAAATTTTTCATCACTATCTGTACTAAAATCATACTCAAAACACCTTAAAATTTTTTTATCATCCTCTTCTGATTTAAAAAGATATTTCTTTAAAAATTTTATATCATCTGCATCTAATAAACTACCAATACTACAGTACAAATCAAATACAGTATATTTCCGTTCATCTTGGTACATCCATTTATCCAGTATCCCATTATCTCTTAAGATATTCATAAATTTTTTTCTCCCCATAATAACATTATTAAGTATATACTTTAAGTTATCTTCACTTTCACATTCTTCTATTATATAGGATTTTATAAATTCATCTATATTACTGACTTGTCCTAAAACTTCATAAAATACATGTTTAACATAAAATCTAATTCCAGATGAGGCAGTAATTTTTCTACCCACATTTATAAATTCATTGCTATCCTCTTCAGCTAAGATTTCTAATAACATCTGAACTTGATATCTCCTAGCTGGTGTCTGTTTTAATTTATCGCCTATAATATTTGTTATCTCTTCATCTTCATAGAATTTTGTTATCATTAATTGTGATAAAAAGTAATCTAAAATACTTTGGTGAAAAAATGATATTTTATTATTTTCATAAATCAAGAAACCATTAGTAGATAGATAATAAACAGCCTTTTCATTCATGTCTCCTAACGCTCTTATAGGTATACTTAACTTACTTACTTTATCTAGTTTATTAACTAAAGTATTTTTAAATTTGTCAACTATTTCTTCACTTAAACCATCATATACAGCTTCCATTTTTAGCTGCTTCCACCATGTTTTAATTAAGTGATTTGCTGTATAACATTCATTGTAATCCATATTATTATCTAATTTAGTCCAAATATATAAACTACTAGGCGTCTTCAAAACAATCTTTAATTTCTTAGTTAAAGAATCATATTTATTCCCTACAACTGACTTTACTGATTCATCTTCTAATTCACCTACTGATACTTTTACCCAATCAATTTTTTCTGAATCATTATTTTTAGATTCAAATAATACTTTAATATTATTATCATTTTCTAAATCATAAGTCCTACAAACAAATATAACTGATATTTTTTCCTTACGTTCTAAATTTAATCTCATAACCTCATTAATAATTTCACTACAAACTATCAAAGAATCTCTAGAATGTGCTTGTGTCCATCTCAATGCATCTAATTGATCTAAAATTATAACTGCTTTTTTTTCTTTTGAAATGCTGTGTATACAATGAGCTATAGAGGCTGGTAGTCCTAAATCCTTTCCCCATGTTTCCGCATTTCCACTAGGAGTCCGTTTATCTAACTTTATTGCAATAACAGGAATTAGATTTTCTTCACAAAAATTTAGTATTTCTTCTGTACACCCACTTTTACCATTACCAGCTTTCCCATGAATAATTATTGACTTACCTGAATTTATTAAATCATTACATTTTTTAAATTCTTCACGTTTAATCAGTACATTATTAATAAGTTTTGCTTCCTTTCTATATTGCTCATTAAGTTCATTAATTCTTGGTATTAACTTTGTATCAAAAGATAAATCTTTGAATTTAAATTTCTTTTTCTCACAAAATAAATGTAGAAAATATGCATTAACTTCTTTTCCTAAAATATCACCATCAACAATTAATGATACAAATCCGTCAAAAACAGCATTACAATCATTTACGAATAAATATCTTATTTTCTCTAGAATAGCATCTTTTAGTTCTAACTCTTGTTTTTCCCAATAAATGGTACGACGTAAATAATCAATACTTCTTATTATATCTTCTTTCTGACTTATATCTAGCTTCATTGCTTTCATATAGTCTTCATAAAATTTTCTTAATTCTTTAGAAGATTTACTGACCTGATTATCATAAAAATGTTCTTCATTTCCATCGCTATTTTTTGCTCTATCAATCAAATCATCTAATAGTATACAATTTAAAGGTGATACTAGTGATACCTTATTATTTTTACTCCTATCTAATTGAAACTTCCAATTTTTGAATATATTTTTAGCTTTCATAGAAGAAATAGTCCAACTATTCTTATTACCATCTCTTCCCTTACATTGTTGACCTTCTTGAAATTTATCATTATATTTAATCCATACATCCACACCTTTTTCATCATCACCTAATGCTTCAAGTGTAATTGAATAAAGTTGTTCTTCTAGTACTTTCAACATCTGATAGACTGTCCACTTTATCTCATATCTATTTCCAGCCTTATCAGCTCTTCCCCCTACTTCATATGACATAATTTACTTCACCTTCAATTTTACTTATGAATTTATTTTTAAATAGATTGGTTTAATATATTACTATATTTTAACATATAATTTAATATTTTCGTAAATATATATTTTTTAAACTCATTTGTTCATAAACTATCTCTTCTTGCATTTCATTTTTATATATTCTTCTATAACTTTTTTGTTTCTTCCTATTATTATATTTCTATAAATATTTTCTAAAGAAAAGTAAGCGTAAAAGTTTTGACGTCTTTTATTGCTTCAAAAATAGTAATAAAATATCCCTATAAAGTTATTGAGATTTACATCACACCTCAATTATCTTTATAGGGATTTTATTATTTCTTATCTTTAATTTTTAGATCATCCGGTATCTTATCAGCCCAAG
>SVCL01000091.1 GCA_015058405.1 Clostridium sp. | reverse complement strand
ATTCTTATAGACTTAAAGAAACTAAGGCTTGGCTAAAAACATTAAACTAAAATTTTAAAAATATACACAATTTAAATTATACATCTTTGAGTGGAAGAATTTTTAGTTGTGTTTCGGAAGAAATCATAAGTATAAAATACAGCTATAACACGAATATACCTATCTAAATAAGGAATAATAATAGAATTTTTATTAATTCTTTTATATATTTTTTCATTAAATTTATTAATGTCCCATATTTTTTTACATACTGGTAAACATAAGATTTTATCCTCATCCCCTTTAGCTGATACCACATAAACCTTTTCTCTTACATCAGTATCTATATGTTTATTTCCCTTAAAGTTTTCTTTTGTTGAAGTCTTAATCATATGTACATTGCCTATTAAAGAATCTGGAATATTAAAAAAAGTCATAGCATGAAGAACTTTATGCCTCCAATAAAATGCTGTATTTATATTAATTTTTAATTCATCTGCACAAAATTTTAAAGTTCTTTTTTCCAGCATTAATTCAATGAACTTAATCCACTTATTAGCTTCCTTTTTTGAATAACTCCAAATAGAATTTGTTACTAATGAAAATGTTTTTCCACACTTCTTACAACGATATCTTTGTATTCCTTTAAAAAATCCATATTTAATATAATGATGACAACCGCACTTAGGACAATCGTTAATTTGTTTTTTTCTTTCATTATATATATTAGGCTTTAGAATATCATTTAAATATCTACTCAAATTTTCTAAATTTCTATCTATCTCTATCATCATTATCACCTCTTATTAAATCCTTGACATAATGATAGATTTTTAAACATTACCAACATTTATTTAAGAAAGAAGTGTATATGAAAAATCTTTAATATTTCTATAGGTACTTTCCCCACAAAAAGAAACCTCAAATCACACAAAAAAGCTGATACACACATCCTATCAATTGCATATCAGCTTATTAGTACCCAAAACTATTATTAACTTATTCCCAAATATCTCTCCCAAAAGAACTTATAAATCTACTAAGTTCTATAGCCATCTCCTCTGACTCTGAAATCCTAGGATGCCCTGGTGTTGCGATACCATTTCTCTCAAATTTATATCTAACCACCTTAGGATCACGTAATTCCTTCTGGACATCATCTATTGCATAATCCCAACTAATATCATGTTCTAATATTGTAGTAATTAAAACAAATAAAGCCTTGGGATATTTACTCCTTAAGTCTCTAACTATCTCCTTATACTTTTCTATCCATAACCTTTTCTTTTCCATATTAGTATTAATATAATCATCTGGATAATTATCATTTTGCCCTAAAGCTATTATTACTACATGTGGAATATAGCTCGAAAAATCCCACTCATTGCACTTCTCAATCTCCGGATTATATTTTAACTTCTTATAAACAGACTCAAGCCCTAAATAATTAGGCCCTCTAAAATATCCCGTTCCATCTGATAAAGCAAGTCCTCCTTGAGCATTATTATGAATTTCCGCCTTCAAATATCTAGCTGTCATCATAGAATAAGAATACCAAGCATTTGAATATTCTCCATTATGTTTTTCCGGATCTTTCTTTCCTACATATTTTAATGCTTCTACTAGTTCTCCTGCAGATACAGAATCACCAAAACATTCTATTCTCCTTTTACTTCTCTCTTCAGACCTTAATATATTTTTACCTTTATCTAATATAATGCCCAAAAAGTCAAAATAATGACATCCATCTTGCCTTTTAAATATAATAACATCATGAACTGTATCCTTTAGCCCACTTGCAACATCCAAAACTATTTCCTTATTATTTTTAGGAACCTTTATCTTTCCTTGAAAATTATTATCTATAATATAACCTATATAATTATTATAATAATTATTCTTATTCCTAATAGCCATCTTTAAGGATGTCCCTTCAAACCTTGCTCTAATAGTACTGCCTGCATAAATAACTGTTGGGGCCTTTTTATTACTAAAATCTATTCTCCCCATATATTGAAATTTAGGATTATCCGCTTCAATTAACACGTACTTACTTCTATCTAAGTCATTTAAATTCATATAACCGCCTCCTAAAAAGCTACCTCTTCACCTCTCTCACACCATAAAGCATCTAAAATATCCGAAACATCTCCTTGGTTTACAATACCTTTATCCTTAACTGCCTTACCTAATGTATACCTTACTCATAACTTTTTTCAAAATCTCTTTAATATATTTTTATATACAACTTATAACTAACCCCCGAAACCAATTGCATATACTAACATATAATTAAAAAGACAGAACTCCTTCAAACCACTTTTCACATATTTTCAAACTCACTTCCATTTTCAAACGTTTACTAGTTCTTAAGAATTCTTTACATATTAAGTTTATTTCTTAACACTTTCATTGTCCACATATATATGTACTAATCTTATTTATTGTAAATAATTCTTATATATTGTTTATTTTTCTCTATTCCATTTCTCATCCATACTTTCTTTAAGCTCATCTACATCATCAGAAATCACATACTTTTGGATAAATCTAAAATCTAATGCCAGCTTAGTCTTTTTTCTATGAAAAATATACTTTTTTTCCTTTTCTTCATCAGTTAATTCTTGATTATCTCTAGAGTCATATTTTATAGGAATATTAAACTCCTCTATTTGCTCAATAATCTCCTTACTACCTTCGCTATTTTTTCTGTTAGAAGTAATATTAACAGCTTTTGCATATCTATCATCTTCAAATAAAAACTTAAAAAACTCTTTTGCAGATTTAGGATATTTAGTATTTTTACTTATTGCCAATGCCAAATCCTGATACATATTTATAACCTTACTATTGGGAATAGGAAAAATTCCAAAACTACTTTTATCTGCTCCCATATCACTTAACTGATTTATTAAATCCGAATTACATATAGTCATAGCAGCCTTTCCATCTTTAATATCATCCTTACATTGCTGCCACTCATAACTTAATAAATCATCTTCACAAAATCCTCTTTTTACTATACTTCTCAAAAACCCCAAAGACTCAGTTAAACAGCTTTTTTCTCCTAAAATATCTATATTATTAGCTATAGTATTAACTTCAAACTTAGCATCTAGTAAATTAGGAATGGCATTATACCACATTTCCATCCACCATGGCTCCTTATAATTTATAGCTACAGGTATAAATCCTTTTTCCTTAATAACTTTGCATATTTCAAAAAACTCCTCTTCACTTCTAGGCAGCCTTTCAATACCAGCCTTTTTAAAAATATCTTTATTATATATAACACCAAGACATATCATAGAAGGTGCTACTGAATATAAATTTTCATTATCACCAACACCTAAATTATAATTATTAATATTTTCTTCACTAAACCCTAAATCATTTATAGGAAGAAAATACTTCTTAAACTCACTATTATCCATATATGCAGGTACTATTGTTATGTCTGATAAATCTCCTACTGCTGTTTTTCTTTGAAGTATTTCATCTGTATCACCTATGATCTCTAAATTAACGTTAATATTAGGATGGCTTGTCTCAAATTCATTTACAAGCTTTTCTAATTCTAACTTCTTATCTGTTCTATTACATATAAATGATATATTCTCTGTAACTACTTCCTCTTCAGCATTAGTATCAACAAATTTTTCTTTAATAAATATAGTACAACTAATTAAAAATAGTGCAATTAACACGCTAATTAAAACTATTACATTTCTATTCTTCACCTTCAAGCTCCTCCTTATCATTTGATATATTACCATTTCTATATCTATTAGGAGTTACTCCTGTCTTTCTCTTAAACGCTCTTCCAAAAGTTATTGAATCACTATAACCAACAGCTTCTGCCACTTCATATATTCTTAAATTTGTTGTTAATAAGATTTCCTTTGATTTTTTAATTCTATAATTAGATAAAAATTCATAAAACCCTTCTCCTGTTTCCTTTTTGAATAATTCTGATAAATAATTTTGACTTAAGTAAATTTCATCTGCTACATCTTTTAAAGTAATATTATTGTTGTAATTATTAATAATATAATCTTTTGCTAACTTTATAGACATTTTCCCTGCATCTTTTTCCTCTTCCTTATCATCTTCTAAAATGTCCATATTTTTTTTCAAGAAATATTTTTTTATTTTTATATTTTCAGAAACTTGTGTTTTAAACTTTCTCACAAGCTCCATGCTATCCTTTAAATCATATGGAGTATCAACAGTTTCTAATATGTATATCCCCATTCCCTCTTCTATAAGCATGTTACTTTTTTCACTTAGCCCACTTAAAAATTCATCTTCATTTATTAATTTTTTATCATAATAAAAAACAATATAAATATTAGCTTCATTTAAAAAGTATATACATTTAATATCTTTATACTCCACCAACATTTTTTTAAGAAAGACTTTTAGGCACTTTTCACTTCCTTTATCATAATTGTTTACTGTTATTAATTGGTATGTAAGATTATTGTCAAGATTTAATTTATGTAAAGTTTCTCTATACTTGTTTTCATCCATTTCTTTATTAGAAAATAACAAGAACTTAAAAAACTCTTTCCTTAAAACTTCAATAGACTTATTTATAAGTTCACTATTTTGCTTTTTTTCTACTATTTCTTTCTCTACTTCCTTTAAAGTATTTACTAAATCCTCTTCCCTAATAGGCTTTAACAAATAGTCAAAAGCTCCAACCTTCATACTTTCCCTAACATAAGAAAAATCATCATAACCACTTAATACTACAAAAATAGGTGGATTCTTTATACTTCTCATAGATTCTGATATTAGTTTTGTTCCTGTCATAATAGGCATCTTAATATCGGTTATAACTAAGTCCACCTTTTCATGTTGTAAAAATTCCAGAGCAGTTTTTCCATTTTGAAAATCACAAATAACTTCATATTCATTAAATAACCTTTTAATCTTTTTACTTAACCCCATCCTAATTATTTTATCATCATCAACAATAAGTATTCTCATAAATTATGTCTCCTTGTATATTCTGTTAATAATATATATAATATGTATATATTTTATATATAAACATTATACACCATAAATTGTATTCTATTACACTCACTACTTAAAAGGAGACAAGTATGAATCTTACAAAAGAATTATCAATAAAAAAATTAAGTTTGCTAATATTCATAATAATGTATATAATTTTCTTTTTTCTCACTAGTTATAACCTGTATTCATATTCTGAATACGAATCCAACAAAACAGATAAAATCATGAAAAATCTTAATTCTAATATAAGCAAACAAGTTACAGAGAAAATAAATGCTATTTTCAATGTTTCAAAATTCCCATTATTAATTCCTGATATAACAAAATTACATAAAACACTAGATACAAATTCTATTACTACTATAGAGGACATAAATTACTTAAAAAATATATGTGAAATGATGCTTATTGAGGACAACACAATAAATGGTGCTTATATATATAATGCAAATGGTAGTGGAACCTTTGCTACAAGAAATCAAAATGCAGCCAAACTTAAAAACACACTAAATGAATCTTGGTTTAAAAATGCACTTAATACTGATGGCCAAATCACATTAGTGCCTAATATAACTGAAAAAAACATCTTTGATGATGAGTTAAATATAAATGAAAATAACTTTGGATTTACTAGAAAAATTATAGATGTAAAAAATAAAAAAACTACTGGAATAATCTTATTAACTCTTCCTATAAGCTCTGTTCAAGAATTTTTAAGCAAAGAATTAGCCTTTAACAATGAAATATTATCTATATATGATGCTGAAGGTAATCTATTGCTTTCAACTAATGAAAAAGATCAAGGAATAGAACCTACTAATAATGATTTAACAAGATTCTTATATGAACCAGACATTGAAATAAAAAGAGGATATGTGAAAGTTTCTAATACTATTCCTTCAACAAAATGGCTATTAGTAAGCACAATTCCAAAGAGTAACGCTTATCATATAGATAACCTTTATATCTTTTTATTTATAATAAATATATTATTTTTCTCAATACTTTTTATAATACTCTTCCTTTTCTTTAATAAAAGAGTGTTTAAACCTTTAGACTCTTTAATTGATAATATGAATATAAAAGATAACTTAGATATAAGTTTTGAATATCCTTATAATGATGAGGTAGGAACTTTAATAAAATCCTATAATAAAATGAAAATTAGAATTAAGGATCTTATAAATATTAATTATAAATCTAAAATTGAGCAAAAGGAATTAGAGCTAAAACAGCTACAAAATCAAATTAATCCTCATTTTATTTATAACACTTTAGAATCAATTCACATGATGGCTGAAATTAATGATGACTTAGAAACTTCAGTTATGGCTGAGTACTTTGGAAGTATTATAAGATATAGTATGAATAGAAAAATTAATACTGTTTCTTTAAGAGATGAAATGAAGATTATTGATAATTATATATATCTTCAAAAAATAAGATTTGATCAGATATTTACTATAACTAATTTAATTGATGATACACTTTTAAATTGTGAAATAATTAAGATGATTATACAGCCTATTATAGAAAATGCTATTAATCATGGCTTAAGTGAATGTACTGATAATGGACAAATAATAATCCAAGGACAACGTATTAACGATAATCTAATGTTAACTATAACTGATAATGGTATTGGTATGGATGAAGATACTTTAAAGGACTTAAATGATTATATTAATGATAAAAATAATAAGTTTAAGGGAATTGCTTTAAGAAATATTCACAGACGTCTTAAGCTTAATTATGGCGAAGAATATGGTATTGAAATATTTAGTATACCTAATAATGGTACTTCTATTACATTAACTTTGCCTTTTATAATGCATAAAATCAATAAACAGTAATTATTGGAACCATATAACAATCCCTCACAGGATGCTAGTTATGAGGGATTATTATATAAACAGTAAAAACTATAAGTTAAAAAAGTTTCTCTCTAAGTCTTTGTTTATGGTATATTTAACAAAATGCAAATGAACTAACAAAATCATCAACTGATTTAATTATTTTATCTAATTTATCATCTGGTACATCTTTTTAAGAATAATACTGTAGTTTCCCCTACTTCATCTTAACACCCAAGTTTTCTTGAACCTCAAATGATAAATCCCATACATCGCAAGCATCATTATTACATAATATAATAACCGTAGTATCTATTTCAGGATAATAATTTACTATGTTTGCAACACCTGCATTACTTCCATCTTTCTTTATACAAAACACCTTATTATCTTCTTTTCTTAAGATATGTTCAAATCCATATCCCATGTAATATTTTCTTTCTTCATTTTCTCTATATAATTCTTTATGACTTAATATTTCCTTAATTAATTCTTCTGATAACAATTTATTATTTACTAATTCTCTAAAGAACTTATCTAAATCACTTACTATAACTAGCCCTAATAAGATATAAGCACAATTGTTATATCTACAGCCTTTTCCTGGTTCAAAGTTAGGTTGTTTATGTATAAAGTTTGGAAGATAGTCTTCTAAATTTCTAACTGAATAATTAGGCTTATCTCTCCATATTTCTTCATAAGATTCTCCTGCTTCTTCATCTGCATCATCACCTATTCCTGATGTATGTGTTAATAGATTATATATTGTAACTTCCTTAGAAATCTTGGTATCTTTTATATCTAAAATGTCTAATACCTTATCTTCTAACTTCTAAATTTTTTAAGACTCCACTATTTTCTCCCCAAGACTTCTTGTTTTCACTTTTTCTTGGAATATATAAATATGTTCCATCAACATAATTTTGAATTATCTTAATAACTTCTTCTGGTAAAATATTTTCAGCTTTTTCGTACTTCATAATTAACACTCCTATCTGCAAATTTTGTCATCTACAAATATTTGTATTATTATATCAGCAGCAATTTTAGGAGTATCTTTAGGTGTCCTAGGTACTAGCGTTACACCATCATACTCAGTTTCTGCATCAATAATAGTAAAATATAGGATATATTTCATTGTATTAGGAGTGATACTATGTCTGAATTATTTGATACCTTCCCCTATTGTTAATGCCTTTACCTATAAAGCTTAATATTTCTATTCTATGTTTTGTTTATTTTTCATAATATCTTTTGCTAAAATATATGGATTATGGTATCTTTTACGCTTGTCTGATAATCCTAACATTTTGCAGACTATATGATTTGATTTTTTATATTCTTCTGGTTTGTTTAACTGTACAGCCTTTTTAGGACAATAAACTACACATGCCATACATGCATTACATTTATGATTCCATACTGGATGATTATCCTTAAAGGTTATATTGTTAACTGGACATACCTTTTTACAAATTTGACACCCTACACAAGCATCTGAAGTATAAAAACCTTTATCAAAATATTTTTCTAATTTATAAAATGGCTCTATACAAATTGGATAAAGCTTCTTAAGTATATTTATAAATGCTAAGATAAGAATGGTTCTTGACATTAATATTCTTGGCTTCTTTTATTGTAATAATATCCCCATTAACTTCTTCAGCTATCCACTTTGCATATCTTTCTGTAAAACCAGTACTTTTAACATTCTGATGTGAACTTCCCATAACCTCTCTCCAAAGTCTATTCCCTCTATTGGATTTATTTTATTAAAATTCATATACTACTCCATTAATGTAACATGTTACCTATATCGTATATAAATGTAATATATTACCTATTTAAAATCAATAGCAATATATAGAAAATTTGATATAATATATTTAAATAACTTAGAAGGAGTTGATTCTTATGAAAAATTTAACAATTACATAAACTTAGGACTTTTCTTTAACGGTATTTTTTTATTAGGAAATGGACTTAACTTTTTACCTGAGTTTATAAAAGGACTATGTTGTGGATTAGGGCTAACATTAATCTTGATTGGAATGTACTCTGAAAAACATGATTTATCTGAAATTAGAAATTATAAAAGAAATTTATTAAAAAGAATATTATTAAAATAAAAAAGGTATAGAAGAACAATTTAAATCTTCCATACCTTTTTATCTACTATTTAATAATTAACAGTTTTATTATGTTCTTTGTATACAAAATAATCTTTTTGATTATTATTATCCCAATAAGTTTGTCCATTTACTTCATACTCTATAGCAAATTGTAAATAATCTCCTGCATATACTGCAGAAACTTCCCAAATTTCATATCCATCATCTAATGAATATTTATATGTTGCCTCCGTCTCTGTCCACTTACTTAATCCGTAACTATCATAATAATGAAGAGTAACTTTCTTGTCATAAGCTAAATTTTTCACCTTAATCTTTGCTGTTAATTTATATACAGTAAGACCGCCTGCTGCATCAATCATTTTAGTATTAGTTGAACTTAATGCAACCTCATCAGTTGCTGCTGAAGCCTTAGTAAAATCAAATACAAATGATGTAATTGTCATACACATTGTTAACACTGAAATAATTAATAACTTTAAAATTTTGTTACTTTGTACTTGTTTTTCCATAAAAATCATCCTCTCAAAATATTTATAATATAATTTTAGTAAACGATAAAGTTTATGTAAATTATGTAATATATACAATTTTTATCATTTTTTTCGCAATATATTACAAATAACATTCATTTTAGAAGAATGAATTCATTTTTCCACTTAAGCTTACGAAATATACAAACTTAACTATGATAAGTATTCTGCATATTATACTTCATACTCTTTTCTTCTACTTTCCAAATTCACTTTAGAATATACTGTAGCTGCAATACAAAAGACTATTGTAAATATTACAGCAACTTTATCTCCTATCCCCCACAAGGAACCTGCTACAAGTGATCCTAAAAATGAACCTATATATTGAAAGCTATTTATTACTCCATTACCAGTTCCTCTATAACAGTCTTCAGTAATTCTATTAGCCTTTGACGGTACTATTGTTGTAATAAATATAAATCCAGTCATAAATTTAATAATACCTTTATAGCTTTCTTATAAGATATTTCTTCACCTTTATTTGATTTTTTAATATCCTTAGGAAGCTTGCTCTCCTTTAATAGAATTATAATAAATAAAAGACTTATAAAAACTATAATTGCACAATATAGAAACATTTCATTAACTTCAATATATTTATGAATAGCAGGTCCAATTGCAAATGATAAGGCTGCTGATGTTCCAATTATAATACTTAATACTCCCATAGCTTTAGTACGTTTTTCTTCTGCTGCTACATCATTTAGTTCTCTAAAAGAGGAATAATAAAGTGCTACACCTCCGCCCAAAATTAGTATTACAACAATTAACTCTAATGAGTTCATCTTTAGCTTCCCTAATTTCTTCTATACTCATTTCAAGACTTCTAACTTTTTCACTTTCAGGATCTCTTAAAAATTCTGTCCAGACACTAAGCATATCTTTTTCATCAGATTCTTCTAGAAGCTTTGGTGATCCAAATATGTTTTTAAATACAAAATCTACCTTTGTGTCAAGCAATCCTCTCATTTTTCACCTCGTTATATTTGTTATTTATAAAATTACATATTCCATAATTCATATTCGCTAATATCTATATCGTCATTCCAACTTATTCCATAACCACCCGCATCAACTTTCGCTTGTTCAAATAATAATTTATTTTTTAAATCACTATAAAAATCTTCTTTAATTTTATCTTTAAAGTCTATATTTTTTGTAACTCCATTATCAAATAAAACACTTATACTATAACTTTCAGAATTAACTTTAATGCTCTTTATTTTTGGGCTATTCATTATTCTAATCCCTCTAATTTCTTGAACAATTTAGTATTCCACATTTCCATTTATCTTACTCTTTCAAAGATCCATTGTTGATTTGCCTCTCCACCATAAGTCCATTGACATACATTTGTTCCATCTGCCTTACTAAAATTAGTATCATCTAGAACCTTAGTTAATCCACTACATTTAGTTGCAATAATATAAGCACCATTTGTTTTTGATTTCTTTAACATAAATTGCTGTGAGTTTCCTGCATATCCATTATAAATTTGAACATTAGCCCCATCCTTATCTTCAGCGGCACTTATATCTATCATATATTCACCTAAAGCACTAGTTAAAGTAATATATCCATTTTGTACATTTCTTAAATACCACCTTTGTCCATCTGAACCATTAGCACTTCTAAGTTCAATGTTCGCAGTAGGTCTTCCATTATTCCCTTCAACCTGTAAATACTTTTGGGCATGTACATTTTTAATATTATACCAGCCTTCTTCTAGCTTAACTGTTTCCCCTGGAGTTTCTGTCTTTACCTCTTCAAAAATCCACTTTTGATTTGCTGTTGCTCTATAGTCGTATTGAATTATTGGAGCTTTTTCATCTTTACTATTATTATTAACATCTAACCCTTTAGTGTCATCTGATAACTTAGTTAATATTCCAAAGCTTCCATCTCCATTATCTTTTAACCTAAACTCTTGGTTACCTCCACCATTAACTTGCCATAAATCAAGCTGCTTAGCATTATCATTTGATCCATTTGGTATATCTAAAACCATTTTACCTTCACCTGATTTAACTGCTAACTTAACATAACCATTATCTTCTCCATTTACAACCTGCCATATAGAACTATCATTAATAGCTGAAGTTTGTACAGTTTGTGCACCATTATTGCTATTTGTAACACCTAAATACATTCCACTATTAACATTTTTAATTCTATAATATGCATTTGTCTTAATTGCAGAACTAGGATTAGTGCTTGCACCTGATTTTGAACATACAAATGTAGTTACACTTTGTGCTGGAAGTGAAGTAGTAAAGTTACCATTGTTTGAAGGCACATCTGAATTCTTAGCCATTCTTTGAGAACCTGAAGTTACCCAACGTGATACATTACCCAAGTTTGTATTCTGTACATTAAATGTTTGATTTACTGGATATGTGTTTTGGTTAATTGCAACTATAACTACTTTTCCATCACCAGTATATGCTGAAGTATAAACATTACCTTGAGGATTGCTTGTTGCATCTACTCTATTATATCCATAACGAATAAACTTAGAGAATTGACCTAAGATAAATGCTCTATGATAAGGTCTATTTTGTCTATCAATTAATGAATTTTCATCAGTATTATTTAACCACCAATAAACATAAGCACTCATATTTCCAACTGTTAAACAATCATGAATCTTCTTTGCAAAATCTAAAGAACCTTTTAAACTTTGGTCTGTTTCATAAAGTTCTGTCATCCATAATTCTTTTCCTTTTTGACGTGCTAATGGATAATCTTGAATTTTAGCACCATAAAGGTGGCCACCAACTATTGATGCATACTTACATGCTTCAGGATCATTAAGTGCTGGATCTGAAAGAGCATGATTAAAGCCTAAAGATTCTGGCATCATTATTTTAGCTTTCTTTGATAATGAAGCTCCAAAAGCTCTTAAGAAAGTACGGAATTGTTCTCCTGTCCATCTACATCCATCATAATCAACTGTCCAATCTGGTTCATTTTGAAGAGAAATTGCATATAAAGGCACTCCATTATTAGCAAAATGATCTGCATAACTCTCTAAATATTTTGCATAATCTCCAACACGTTCTTGTTTTAATGTAGCTCCCCCAGTACCTCTTGTTGAATTATTTGATTTCATAGAAGCTGGTGCAGTCCATGGAGTTGCAAAAACAAGAGCACCTCTTGCCTTAGCTTTTCTTGCATTAGAAAGTTCATCATTCCATGCTCTATAATCTCCTCTAGACCATCCTTCATTTGGTTCCATACGAACTCTCAAAATACTAAGTCCAATGTCTCTGTAAAGTGTATCCATAACACCATCACTTAGTGCCCCACACCATGCACTAGAAGCACCAAACCCACTCATTCGTTGTCTTGTAGAAGATACATTTACATTAACTGAAGTAGCTGCATCAACCTTAATTGAACCTGAAAAAGATGTAGCTATTGTTAATCCCATAGAGATAGTTAATATTAAAGTTAGCTTCTTCTTAATTCCTTTTAACATTTTTAATTCTCCTTTCAAAATAACTTTTATATGTAATTTTTACATTTTATCTCACCTTTCATAATAAATATTTTTTATCCTCTCGCATACCTAATTTTACATAAAAATACACATAATCTCAATATTGTAATATCGCTCTTATATTTCATCAAAAAAGCTAGTATTTATCATACTAGCCTATTCTTCCTTCATTAAATTTTTATAATTTTTTATATACGCAATAGCTCTTCACTCTTACCATATTCATAGTCATCCGTTGATAAATTCCACTCAACTATTGTTCTTTTAACTTCATCTATATGAGTTATAAATGCAAGATGTCTTGCCTTCTTCAAAATATGCAGCTTAGAAAACTTTATATTATCCCTTAAATTAGACAGTTTTTCTACAGGAAATAATGGATCATTATCGCTTCCTATAATTAATGTTTTAAAATCTATATTCTTTATACTATCTGTTAAATCCCTAGTTAATATTATGTCTAATTGCTTACTAGCTATAGCTCCATCAAGTAAACCGTCTTTTACACGTTTAATAGCATCCTCACTATAACTATCAACACTTTCACCACTATCTTTTATAAACTGTTTGTCCATAAAAGTAAAATCAAAATATGTATTTAGTAAGATAAGTTTTCTCATATTATTTAACTTAACCTTATTACATACTATATCCATAGACACCATTCCACCCATACAATGTCCTAGTAATACAAAGTTCTCTTTAATTATCTTAAGTTTGTCATATACAGAATTAATAATCTCTTCATAATCTTCACCTAAAGGTAATATTAATTCTACATCTGTATAAATATCCTTTAACTCTTTAACTACATCCCTGTAAAATCCATGACCGCATCCTGCTCCTGCAACAATTACTAACTTCATTTCATCAATCCTTTCGTCTTATAATGCTAAGTTTATTTATTTCACCATTTTAAAATTTATAATTTAATGCAATTTTTTTCTCACAAATTTACACACACTTTTATTATAGTATTATACTCCTTATATTTCTTTTAAAAAAGTTATTATATTCCTTTTTTCTATTATTTATATCGTTTTTCTTAAAAAAATAACCAGAAACATATGTTTCTGGTTAAAATTTTTACAAAATCACTAACTATTTACTTTTCTAAAATTGAAATACTTCCACTTCATCCTTAAGAGTCTTAGAAAGTTGTTGAAGTTCTCTTGAACTTTCTGTAAATTCTATTGAAGCATTAGACACTTCTGAAGCTGAAGCTGATACTTCTTCTGCTCCTGCTGCTGTTTCTTCCATTATTGCCGAAAGATTTTGAAGTTTATCTTGAACCCCATTCTTCATTTTATTAATATCTTTTATTTCAGATAATATATTATTAACATTTAAAGTTAAATCATCTACTGAAGAAATAACATTATTAAATACAACTTCTGATTCAGATACAACTTCTTCTTGCTCTTCCACTACCACCACAGTATTCTTAACATCTTCTACTACTGTATCAGTTATATTATTAATATTCTTTATAACTGCATCTATTTTTTGAGCTGTTTCAGCTGTTTCTTCTGCAAGTTGTCTTATTTCTTCTGCAACTACTGCAAATCCTTTACCTGCTTCCCCTGCTCTTGCTGATTCTATTGCTGCATTTAGTGCTAACATATTAGTTTGATTAGTAATTTCTGAAATAGCTTCATTCATTTTTTCTACTGCTTTTACACCTTCAGCAACATCTTTTACTACATTGTTTAACTTTTTGATTGAAGACTTAGTATCAGCTGACTTATTCATAAGCTTATTAACTATATTTATTCCATTATGTCCAAGTTCATCAGTCTTTACAGCCATATTGTTAACCTTATCTGTTGCTTTTTCCATGTTATTCATACTTCTAGATAATAAGTCCATATCATTAGAAATAGATTGAAGATCATTGGCTGATTCAACTGTTCCTGAAGTAATTTGACCAATTGTCTGACTTACAAGTTCCATAGATGATGATACTTCATCACTCATATTAGCAAGCTTATCTGATGTTTCACTTACAGATATAGTAGATTCATCTACCTTATTTATAAAGTTCTTAATATTTTCTAACATTATATTAAAGTTTTCTTCTAAATCTTTAAACTCATCTTCACCATTTACTTTTAAATGTGCATTTAAATTGCCTTTAGCTGCTTCCTTAATAGTATCAATTGTTAATGTTATATTTTTTGTAAGATGATAAGTTATTGATCTTGTTATTAATATAATTAGTACAAGTATTACTACTACAGCAATTAATAAATTAAATATAACACTTAATTCCCCACTTCTTACTTCTTTAGCTGGAGTCTTAAGTACTATCTTCCATCCACTTATTTTTTCTGTATTGTAATAGCTATCATAAGCTTGATCGTTATATTTATAATTCAATCCACCTTCATCATTGTTAGCTATTGTATTCCACTCTGTATAATTATCCTTATCTTGTTTACCAATTAAAGATTCATCTGAAGAAACAATTACATTTCCTTCTTTATCTAAAACGCTCATTTCATCAGATTTTCCATACTTGACTTCTGATAACTCTTTAGATAATAAGCTTAAATCTACATCTAATCCAATTACACCAACAAATTGTCCATCTTTTTCTACTGCTTTAGAAATAGTAACAACTAATTTCTTAGTACTCATATCTACATAAGGACTACCTAATACAACATTATTTTTTTGATTTTTTGCATCTTTATACCATGGTCTTGATGTTGGATCAAAACTAGAATCCATTTTTTCTTCTGCTGATTCTATTAGCTGTTTTTTATCATTTGCAAAATACAGATCCACTATATTTTTATCTGTTCTTTTAATTAATCCCTCATCTTTTTCTAAATTTGTAAACTCAGATTCTACTCCTATATTAGGATTATTATCTACATATTCTTGTATTATATCTACATATCGACTTATAGTATTATTAATTTTCTCTGTTACAATTGTAGATAATATTTTATTGTTACTTTTGAAATCTTCACTTATGAAAGATTGTAAGTTCCATACCATTATCACTCCAACTATTACTAATGGAATAATAAGAGATAGTAACATAACTATGGCTAATTTTTTTCTTATACTCTTTTTCTTTTTCAATTTTATTACTCCCCTTCCCTATACTTACATCATTATTTTCGTATACTATCCCATTTTCTTTATATTATCTCAAATTAATCCATAATTTTATGTTTGCATCATTCTTCTTAAATTCCATTTTTTTAATATTTTTCGTTTTAATTTAAATTCTTTTTTATATTTTATACTATACAAAACAAATAATTAACATCATCCATTAAATACTAGCCTTACTTTGTATTAAAAAAATGAGACTGTATCAAAATTTTTAAAATAATGATGTTATAACAAAAAAAGATAAAATAATTAGCTTATCTTTTTTGCTATCATAACATCTTTAGTATTTAAGTATTATTTTTGATACAGCCTCATTTTTAAAAATTATTTTAGACTAACTTTTAGCTTAAGGATTTTTTTAATGCTTTCTTTAAAACCTTAGGATCCTTTTTATATTGAGTTACTGGAATAATCTTTTTATTTATTTTTAATAATTTATAAACTGCTATCCTTGCTGCTCTTACTGAATATTCCTCTGTAAATACCATATCTTCAGGTATCTCAACAAACTGACTAATCATAGCAAAATTAGTTGAGCCTTCTGGTACAACTTGTGGTCTATCACTCATTTTTCTTGGCTGGAATTGAGCATCTACATATGGCATCATACATGGAATAACATTTATTACATCTTCCATTATTTCATCTATCTTATCTTCCATATGCAAATGATGTAATAGCTCTATTAATATTTCCTTACCTGTACAATCTCTCATAGGTTTATTTACATAATCCCCAGCTTCATTTGTATGCAATCCATATCCCCAAAAAACAGTTGTATCCATTGGTTGGTTCTTAAAATGTGGTTGTGCTGCAATTACTGTACTTAATAGCCAGCTTGAGTCTTTAAAAGTCATTAAAGCACCACTACCTGGAATATTACCTGTAAAGTTTTCTATAAGCTTTAATAACTTATTCCCTTTGCAAGTTACAGTAAAGCTCTCCCAGTTAGTTTCTTCAGGTTTTGTGAAGAAAGGTTCTGGATTACCAAGACCTATTCTCTTCTTAGCTACCTTTGCCCATAAATCGCCTGACATTGGATGTTTTGGCTCAAATTTAGCTGGAGTATTTAAATCACCTAAAGTAGCATTATCAGTCATACATCCATTAGTCATAATACATATATCTTGTGCATTTAACTCTATTACTTT
The DNA here is from genome assembly GCA_015058405.1 of Clostridium sp. Taxonomy (GTDB): domain Bacteria; phylum Bacillota; class Clostridia; order Clostridiales; family Clostridiaceae; genus Clostridium. The sequence goes on along the minus strand of SVCL01000091.1, from coordinate 72,890 downwards.
TTCTCCTTCTAAGTCCTTTATATGAATAGCCTTTGCTGTTATCTTTTCTGCATCATCATCAAAATCTATATCTGTTACTACTGCATTTATACTAAAGTCTACCCCTGCCTTTTCTAAGTAATCTTTTATAGGTAAAATCACAGATTCATATTGATTATATGGACTTCTAGTAACTCCCTCTAAAGTTTCTATTCTTGAAAATTCAAATATCATACGTTCCATATAACGCTTAAACTCAAAAACACTAGACCACTTTTGGAAAGCAAAGGTTGTTTGCCACATATACCAGAAATTTGTTTCAAATATATGAGGAGTATGTTTAAACCATTCCTCTATAGTCATATTATCAAGCTTTTCTTCAGATGTAGCCATTAATTTAGCTAAAGCTAGTCTATCTGATGTATTAAATCCCATCTTTGTAACATCTAGAATTTTCCCATCCTTATCTACTAATCTAGCTTGTGCATGAGTTGGATGAAGATGATCAAAATTTAGTATTTCTTCTGTTACACTTTTACCAGGTACCTCTAAAGATGGTATGCTTGAAAACAGTTCCCAGAAGTTTTCATATGTTTCTTCATTAAACATCCTGCCTCCACGACAAACAAATCCATTACTTATATCTCCTGCTCCATCATTACTGCCACCTAATATATTCATTCCTTCTATAATATGAATGTAATTTCCTTCAACATTACAATCTCTAATTAAATATGCAGCTCCAGCTAAAGATGCTAAACCTCCCCCTATGAAATAAATATGCTTTCCATCTCTTTCTATAAAAGTACGTTGTTCCATTTCTCTTCTTGATTTTTCTTTTGCCTTTTTAGCACTTACCACTGCCCCTACTGTTGCCCCAACTACTGCACCTATTGCTAGTAATGAACCAACCTTGCTTTTTTTATCTTTCATAAACTTTCATCCCCTTACATTATTAATATACCTTTACTGTAAGTAAATTATCTTTTATTAACCTTATAATAGAGTCTAGATTATCATCTAAAAAGAAGTGACCTCCTTCAAAATTATGTACAGTACCAACTCCTTCAGTCACATCACACCAACCATATATGCATTCTTTACTTATATCATCTTCTTTACCGTTTAAAACAGTAACATCACACTTAATATCTTCTGACTTTTCCTTATGCTTATAAGTTTCTAACATTTTAAAATCACTTTTTAAAATAGGTAAACATAATTCTAATAACTCTTTATTCTCTAATACTTCCTTTGGAGTTCCTCCAAGATCTGCTATCTCCTTTAGGAATTCTTCATCTGAAAGTAAATGCCTATTTTTTTCATAGCCTTTTATTCTAGGACATCTTGAACCTGAAAAAAACATATGCTTTGGAGTATTATAGCCTTCTTTTAATATCTTATAATATAATTCATAAGCAAGAACTCCTCCCATACTATGTCCAAATATTCCGTACTCTTCATCTTTAATTTTATCTTTTACTTGATCGAAGATATCATCTACTGCTTCCTCCAAAGTTTCATAAAAATCCTCACAAAACCTTGAACCTCTACCTTTTAGCTTAGCTGGAATAAGTTCTATTTCAGGCATTAGTTTACTTCTCCACTTATGATAAATTATTTCTGATCCCCCTGCATAGGGTATACATATTAACTTCAACCTTTTAACCCCCTAAAATGTAATATACTTGAATTATATAATTTTTCAGGCAAAAATAACAGCCCTTTGAAGGACTGTTATAAAAGTTTTTTTATTCTCTATTATCATCAATCATATAAAGAAGTGCATTACATATAGCAGCCGCTACATTACTTCCACCTTTTCTACCTCTATTAACTATATGATTTACTCCTGATTTTATAATCAATTCCTTTGATTCTACTACATTTACAAATCCAACAGGAACTCCAATTACCATAACAGGATCTATTTTCTTCTCTTCTATAAGCTCATAAAGTCTAACAAGAGCTGTAGGTGCATTACCTATAGCAAATATTATTTCCTTATCTAAGCTTGCTGCCTTATCCATACTAGCTGTTGCTCTAGTAGTTCCATTTTTTTTAGCTATTTCTGCTACATCTTCATCTGACATAAAGCAGAATACTTCTCCACCATGTTTAGCTAAAGCTCTTTTATTTATGCCTGATTTACCCATTTGAGTATCAGTAACTATGCATGCTCCTCTTTTTATAGCTTCCATAGCTTTATTTACTACATCATCTGAAAAAGTTAACGTATTTACATAGTCAAAATCTGCTGTAGTATGAATTACACGCTTAATTATCTTTTCCTTATCCTTATCAAGCTTTATATCTCCAAGCTCTTCAGTAATTATTTCAAAACTTCTTGATTCTATATCTCTTGGTAATACCTTTTCTAATTCTACTTTCATTTGTTTAACTCCTACATTTCTATTCCTACTCTAGCCATGATACCTTCATCAAAAGGATGTTTTACCTTTTGTACATTAGATACATAATTAGCCAAGGTTATTAATTCTTCCTTTGGGTCTCTTCCTGTCATAACAACTTCTAATTTTTCTGGTTTATTCTTTAAGAAGTTTAAGAAATACTCCTTATCTATAAGACCATGATTATATGTTGCCATAATTTCATCTAGTACTAATAAGTCCACATTTTCCTTAATAGCCTTATCTATTACTGTAGTTAAAAGATTAGAATACACTTCTTTAGCTTCCTTCTTCTCTTCGTCACTCATGAATTTAAAAAATCCAAAGGACTTTTCACAAGGTACTACTTCTAAGTTTGGTAATGACTTTAATACCTTTAACTCACTTGATTTATTGTTTTTAAGAAATTGAGTAAATATAACCTTCATTCCACTTCCAACTGCTCTAACACTTAATCCAATTGATGCAGTAGTTTTACCTTTACCATCACCACAATAAATATGTATTAATCCACTCATGCTCCAGCCTCCAATATTTCATAAATTTTCTTCATGTCTACATTCTCTCTAACTATCTTTGCAAGAATATCATATTGCTCTTCTTTATATTTTTTGTGGTCAAAGGTTAAAATATCACTATAATCTAAATTTTTCTCTTTAAATAAACTAATTAATAATCCTTTAACTACACCTTCAGAGTCAAATATTCCATGAACATAACTTCCATAAACATTGTTATAAAAAGCACCATCTATTGTTCCATTACTTAGTTTAGTTAAGCTTATATCTTTCTTTAAACTTTCTGTATTTCCCATATGAATTTCGTATCCTTCAAAAGATACTTTAGATAAATCTTTAAGTTTACCTTCAATATTATTAAACTCTCCAGTAACTCTAGTTCTTGTCTTTTCCTTCTTAAATACTGTTTTCATAGGTAAAAGTCCCATACCTTTAATTTCTCCACCTGATTCTACTTTATATGGATCACTTAAAGTTTCTCCAAGCATTTGATATCCACCACATATTCCAAATACTATTTTACCTTTGCTGGCTTCTTTTAAAATGGCAGCTTCTAAACCACATTGTCTCATCCATAATAAATCTTCCATAGTATTTTTAGTTCCAGGTAATATTATCATATCAGGATTATTAAGTTCTCCTGGTGTGCTAACATATCTAAGTGATACACCTTCTACACCTTCTAGAACATTAAAATCTGTAAAGTTAGATATTCTAGGAAGTCTTATAACTGCTATATCTACAAGACCTGCTGTTACCTTTTTAGTGAATCTTTCTGATAAACTGTCTTCATCATCTATATCTACATTCATATAAGGTACTACACCTACTACTGGTATTTTGCTCATATCTTCAAGCATTTCTACACCAGGCATTAATATGTTTTTATCTCCTCTAAACTTATTAATTATAGTTCCCTTAACTAAAGCTTTTTCAGCCTCTTCAAGAAGCATTACAGTCCCCATAAGCTGAGCAAATACTCCACCTCTATCTATATCTCCAGCTAGAAGAACAGGTGCTTTTGCCATCTTTGCCATGCCCATGTTTACTATGTCTTCACTCTTCAAATTAATTTCAGCAGGACTTCCAGCTCCTTCTATAACTATAATGTCATATTCCTTATCCAGCTCATTATAAGCCTTCATTATATCTGGTATAAGCTTTTTCTTATATTTAAAATAGTCCACAGCCTTCATGTTACCTAGAACTTCACCATTTACTATTACTTGAGAGCCTACATCATTTGTTGGCTTTAATAAAATAGGATTCATAAGAACAGAAGGCTTTATCTTAGCAGCTTCTGCCTGCATTACCTGTGCTCTTCCCATTTCTAATCCTTCTTCTGTAATAAAAGAATTTAAAGCCATGTTTTGTGACTTAAAAGGTACTACCTTATATCCATCTTCTTTAAATATTCTACAAAGACCTGCAACTAATAAACTTTTACCTACATTAGACATAGTACCTTGTATCATTATTGACTTTGCCATAATACATTCACCTTCTTATAATAAAATAATTGTAACCTTAATTAACCCAAATATAATCATACCTAAAAAGGCTGATACATATAAAAGCTTATTAGCATTTCTTATATCTTCATATTCTATTTTTCTTAAATTGTCTCCTATAGTTTTCTTCTTATATAACTTTCCAAAGTAATAAGCATCACCAGCTAGTTCTACTCCTAGTGCTCCTGCACAAGCTGATTCTGTTTGAGCTGAATTTGGACTTGCATGATTATATCTATCTCTTTTAAATATCTTATAAGCACCTTTACCATCCATGCCTGTAATAAAGGCTGCTAATATAATTAAATATCCTGATATTCTTGAAGGAATGTAATTTAACACATCATCTAACTTTGCAGCTGCTCTTCCAAAGTAAAGATACTTATCATTTTTGTATCCTACCATAGAATCCATAGTATTTACTGCTTTATAGAATACTCCTAAAGTAGCTCCCCCTAAGAACATAAATATTATAGGAGCTATAATACCATCTGAAGTATTTTCTGCTACTGTTTCTACTGCTGCCTTTGTTACTCCTTCTTCTGTTAAACTTTTAGTATCTCTACCTACTATCATTGATACATTAAACCTAGCTTCTTCTAAATCACCTTTCTTTAAGGACTTATATACCTTCATACTTTCATCCTTTAAAGACTTAGTTGCTAAAAGCTGATAACAAATAAATGTTTCAATAGCCAGTCTAAAATATGTATTCATTCTTTCTGCTAAGTTTAAAATACCAAAGGTTATTCCTGTGGAAATCCCAGTTACAAGTATAACTAATATTACTCCACCTATAAGCTCTCCCTTACTATCCTTAGGTAAAACTTTTCTAATAATCTTTTCTAATTTACTAATTAACTTTCCTATATAAATTATTATATGAGGAAAATTTCTTGGGTCACCAAAACATAAATCTAGTATAAACCCAAGGCTTAAAGCTATTAATGTTAACTTCATATTTACTCCATCTTTTCTTTTATAACTATTTCTTTTTTACCACTTGTCCATAAACTATTATCTATTTCTATAACATAACCTTCACAGTTTTTAACTTGAAAATCATAATAAGTTCTTTCATCCTTTGAAAACTTATCTAAAATAGCCATTATAGTGCCTCCATGTACTACTAAAGCTCCTGTATCTATCTTTCTTTCAATCATATTATCTATAACTTCCATAAAGGAATTTACACATCTCTCTTTAAAGCTTTCTACATCTTCTCCTCCTGGAAAAGGTAACTTCCCATTACTGTCTATCCACTTTTGGTAGTTTGCATTTCCTGAAAGTTCTTTATAATTTTTATTTTCAAATTCTCCAAAGTCACATTCTCTTAACCCATCATAAATTACAGGCTCTAAATCTTTATAAACTATCTTTGCTGTCTCTATACATCTTTTTAGAGGACTTGCATATACTACTTGAACTTTTGGAAATGACTTTGATTTTGCAAGATTTATTCCTTCCTCTATAAGGCTTTCATCTGTTGTTCCTATATATCTTTTTTCTAGATTTCCTTTAGTTTTCGAATGACGAATAAGTAAAACTTTAATATTAATCCTCTCCTTTTATAAGATTACCAATGCCACAAACTACTCTATAAACTTTATTAGCTTTTTTAGCAATACCACAACATATTCTTCCTGTAACCTCCCTATAGTTTCTATCAAACTTGTCCATAGGTACAATGCCATAACCTATTTCAGTAGTAACTATAATTATCTCTGGATTTTCATTAATTATATTACTTATTATGTCCTCTATTTCCTCTTGTTCTTTACCTTCAGTAAGGAGTTTCTTTATAAATAAATTAAGATTATAAATTATCTTTTTGCCTTTTAATTCTTCAAAAGATTCCTTAGCTAAATCTAAAGCTTCTTCTTCCTTTGCGCCTACTAAGTTTAAAGCAAATTCTAGCTTTCCTTGAAACTCTCCACCTATAACAAATTTCATAAGCTTTCCCTTCCTTTAATTACATTAATAATATCTTTTCTAATAAAACTACAGTTAAAGCCATTAAAACTTCTGAAACTTGAAGAAAATATCCTGCTAAGTCTCCTGTTATTCCACCAAACTCTTTCATGGACATATGTTTATAATGTAAAAATACTAATATAGCACTTACAAAAGCTGCTATTCCTAAAAACTTATCTACAAGTACCATAAGAATAAATACTAATACTATATAAAAATACATAGTATATTTTACTCTTTCCTTTTGAGCTGCATCTGAAAAACTTGCTGCAAGACCACTATTTTTAGCACATTTAAAAGTAACTATACTTAATCCACTTAAAGATCTTGATAATACAAAACCTAAAGCTAATATTAGTAAAGATTTTCCCTTAACTTCACTCCATACTCCAAATTGTAATACAAAATAAGCTGCAGCACTTATTATTGCAAATGCACCTGTATGTGGATCTTTTAATATTTCTAACTTCTTTTCCCTATCTTGATAAGAGCTTAAAGCATCTGAAGTATCTAAGAATCCATCTAAATGAATTCCTCCTGTTATTATTACAGGAATAAGTACATATATTGATGTCCTAAATATATTACCTAAGTTTAAAACATCTGCAATATTACCAAAGAATACTACAATAGCTCCTATTACAGCTCCTACTAAAGGAAAAAAGCACATAGCATATTTCATGTTTTCTTTATTCCAATCTGTCCTTGGCATAGAAATTTTAGAATACATAGAAAAGGCTATTTTTAAAGCGTTAATTAGCATTATTCTTCCCCCCTTTATGATAAATTGGAATAGAATAAACTACTTCTATAACTTCATCTGATATTTTACCTAAATACTCATTTATATTACCTAAGTACTTTAAATATCTTTTAGTTTCTTCACTATATTCTACCCCATCTGAAAACACTTCATTTGTTACTATAACTAAGTTCTTTGATTGTCTTATTATATTTTCTACTCCTTCTATAACTGTTTTAACAGTTAAAACTCCACTACCTTCATCACTATACATTTCATTTGCCACTAAGTTAGATAAGCAATCAATTAAAACAGTAGAATCTTTAGGAACATTTACTTTCTTTAGGTTTACTGGACATTCTATAGTATGAAAATTCTTGTGCTTTCTCATTTCCTTATGTCTTTCTATCTTTTTTAAAGATTCATTATCAAAAGCCATCATAGTTGCAATATATATTAGTTTTTCACTTTTATAAGAACAGGCTATATTCTCAGCAAATTCTGATTTACCGCTGCCACTTCCCCCTGTTACTAAAGTTATCATACATTATCCTCCTAATCTAATGGCTTATACTCTTCTACATCTATATCTTGAAAAGTACTCATATTATTATAAATACTAGCTGCCATTTCTAATATAGGAATTAATAAAACTGCTCCTGTTCCTTCTCCAAGACACATTTCGCAAGTTATAAGTGGTTTTAAATCTAATTCTTTTAATAACATCATTCCTGCTGGCTCTTTAGAAACATGAGAAGCTAATATATAATCTTTTATTAATGGATTTAACTTAACTGCTAATAAAGCTGCAATTCCTGATATAAATCCATCTATAATTACTGGAATTTTATATATAGCTCCACCTATGAAAACACCAACAAGACCTGCAATATCAAAGCCTCCTACTTTACTTAAAATATCAATAGGATCTTCTTTATCTATATTTCTTAACTTAATAGACTCTTTTATTACTTTAATCTTTCTTTCAAGACCGCTTGAGCTTAGTCCTGCTCCTCTTCCTGTAACTTCTTCTACTGATTTATTTAATAATATAGAAGCTACTGCACTGCTTGTTGTTGTATTTCCTATGCCCATTTCACCAGTTGCAATTATTTTATAATCCTTATCTTTAAGTTCCTTAACTAAAGTTATTCCCTCTTCAATAGCTCTTATACATTCATCCCTAGTCATAGCTGGTTCTACTAACATATTCTTTGTACCATAAGCTATTTTTCTATCTAATACTTTAAAAGGAACTACCTTCTCATCTCTTTTTAAAGAATCTTCTATATCAGACTCTACTCCAATATCTACAGGAAAAATATCAACTCCAGCATCATTGCACATTATAGCAACACTAGTTTCTTTTTTTGTAAAATTCTTAGTTACTATAGCAGTTACTTCACTTCCTGTTTGAGTAACACCTTCTTTTACAACACCATTATCTGCACACATTATAACTAAAGCTTTTTTCCTTAAGTCAACTTTCTTGCACTTAGTTATTCCTGCTATCTTTGTTATAGATTTTTCTAATAGCCCTAAACTATTTAAAGGTTTAGCTATGCCATCCCATCTTTCTTTACTTTCCTTAATATAATCTTCATTAATAGCCTCAATATCTTTTAAAGATTTTTCTAAATTCATTTTCTTCCCCCATATTCTAATGATTTAACTAAAAATCTATAAGGCACTTCTAAATTAGAATAAAAATAAATATGTGGGTATCCTGCAAATAAATTATCTGTAGCATTAATACAGTTCCAATTTCTTTTTCTTAAAGGCTTCTTAGCTTTAAAGCTTTCCCCACAAACTGTACTATCCCAATAATGAAATTCATGCGCCTTTATAATTTCTCCCTTTTTACATAAAAAGTTATCCTCTAAACATTCTATATTAATGTAGCCAAATCTTCCAAGTCTTTCTGTTTTATAGGATTCACCATTTAAAATTTCTGCCATCTTATACTTATTTCCTTCTTTATCTTCTAAAGAATTATTTAAATACATGAAGCCTCCACACTCAGCTATACATGGCAAACCTTCTTTTATTTTCTTATTTAAATATTTTAAAAAACTTATATTTTCACTAAGAGTTTTTGCATATAGTTCTGGATACCCTCCCCCAAGGATTAATCCATCTACATCCTCTGGAAAATCTTTATCCTTTAATGGACTTATATATGTTATTTCTGCTCCCATTTCTTTTAATAGCTCTAAGTTATCTTCATAATAGAAACAAAAAGCTTCATCTCTTGCTACTGCAATTTTAACTTTTCCTTCTACTGTTTTTATTTCTGGCTTTGTATATTCTAACTCTTCTGTTGAATTAGCTAACTTTATTATTTCATCTATCTCTAAAGTTTCTTCTAGAATCTCTGCTAAGCTATTTAACTTATCCTTTAAGTTAACAACTTCATCTGGCTTTACAAGACCTAAATGTCTACTTTCTATAGTAAGCTCTTTTACATCTGGAACATAGCCAATTACCTTTATATCAAGCTCCTCTTCAATAAGTTTTTTTATATCACCATATATTATTTTAGACATTTTATTAAGAATTACACCTTGGATGTTGCTATATCTTGCATATTCCATAAAACCTTTTATTATAGGTAATACAGAAAGGCTCATTCCTTTAGCATTAATTATAAGTACTACTGGTGTTTTAGTTATTCTAGCTACATCATAAGAACTTGCTTTTTTAGAAATCCCTCCAAGTCCATCATAAAATCCCATAACACCTTCCATTACTGATATATCCATATCTTTAGAGTTCTTTTCTAAAAGGTATCTAACTATATTCTCATCAGCAAAGAAGGAATCTAGGTTTCTAGACTTTGCTCCTATAACTTTAGAATGAAACATAGGATCTATATAATCAGGACCACACTTAAAAGAGGCTGTTTTAAGACCTCTATTAATTAAAGCCTGTAAAATACCACAAGTAATTAAAGTTTTTCCAGAGCCTGAAGAAACAGCAGAAAACATTATTCTATTACTCATCTTTTAAATCTCCTTCAAAGGTAATTATATATATTGGATTTTGACCCATCATCATATTATATCTAGCTATCCTTTTGCTTTTTGCAACAGAAAGACTTACTATATCTACATTCTTAACTTTGAAAGTCTTTAAAACCTCTAATGTTTCTGCTACTGTTTCTAAGGTAATAGAATTTACTACAATCTTAACATTAGGATTCTTATCTAATAACATTTTAACTATTTCCTTTAAGTTACCAGAACTTCCTCCTATAAAAGCATGAGTTGGCTCCTCTAAATCTAAACAAGCTTCAGGGGCTATTCCTTCTACTACATGAAGATTAGAAGCTTTAAAATGCTTTTTATTTTGATTTATAAGTTCTATTCCTTTAGGATTCTTTTCTATAGCATATACCTTTCCCTTTGAAGCTAATAAAGCCATTTCAATAGCTAAGGAACCTGTACCTGCTCCTACATCATATATGATAGAATCTTTATTTAATGCTAGTTTTGAAATAGATAAAGCTCTTACCTCTTCCTTAGTCATAGGAACTTCTCCACGTATAAAGTTTTCATCTGAAATTCCTGGTGTTATTATTTTATTGTTATAATTTTTATTTACCATAACCATAACACTTAAAGGCTTAAATTCTTTATCTATAAAATCTTCTGCTTTTCCTTTATAAATGCACTCATCTTCATAAGATAATCTTTCACCTATATATAGCTCAACATCTCTTAGTTCATACTCTATTAACTCTTTACAAACACTATGAATACTGTCTTTTCCACTTAATAAAGCAAATACTTTTTCATTATTTAATATAGCATCTATTACATTATCTTCACGTCCATGAAGACTAATTAATTCCATATTTTCCCAGGAAATATTCAACTTAGAAGCAAAATATACTACAGAAGATATACCACAAATATTTTTAACTTCATAGTCCTTAAGCTCTTCTAAAAGCTTCTTAGTTCCACTATAAAAACCAGTATCTCCTGACATGGCTATAACTATATTTTTATATTTTTTATTACGGTCTAAAAAGCTATGTATTTCCTCTGCTTTATAAGATGCAAAGGTGTATTTATTAAATCCACTTAATGAATCTACCATTCTTTTTGCACCTATTATAATATCTGCTTCTTCAAAAGCTTTCTTAGCTTCAATAGTCATAGTATCCATATTTCCCATACCAATTCCTACAATAGACACCTTTCTTTTTTCTGCTAAGCTAAACTTATTCTTTATATAGTCTATAACAGATTCTAAGTCTTTACCTTCTTCCTCAGTAGGTCTTCCTATAACTATAGGGGTAGCTCCTGCCTTAATACAAGCTGTTATCTTTTCTATGAATCCTCCTACCTTACCAGACTCTTTAGTAACCATGTATTTTGCTGATATCTGCTTTAATAAAGCTATATTAAATTCTTCAGTAAATGGCCCTTGCATACATATAAGATTTCTACCTTCAAAACCAAGCTTTGTACATTCATCTACTACATTTACTGTAGATAATACCCTTGCAAATAATCTTTCTTTATAATTATTTACAACTGTAAACTTATGAAGTTCTTTACTTCCTGTAGCTATAAGTACATTTCCTTCTGTTTCATTTAACTTCTCAACTGCCTCTTCTATGGAATTTACATATATACAGCTAGATTTATAGGTATTTTCTTCACTACTTCTTAATAATCTTAAATATTCTGTATTTGTATTTTCTGAAGCTTTAACTATATTTTTAGATACTTCTACTGCATATGGATGAGTTGCATCTACTATAAGGTCAAACTTTTCTTTATTTATTAAGTTTTCCATAGCATTTTGATCTAATCTTTCATTAGATACCTTTATATTATCTCCCTTTGGAAGCAGCTTTTCCCCATATTCAGTAGCTACACAAAAATAAAGTTCTAGAGAGGACTTTGATAGTCTCTCTGCTAGAATCCTTCCTTCTGTAGTACCTGCAAATATAAGTACCTTACACATTTTTATAACCTCTTGGAGTTACCATTTTGCCATTAACTATTTTAGTTTGAGAATTACCTATGTAAACTGTAGTAAACATATCTACCTTCTTATCTCTTAATTCTTTAAGAGTCATAACTTCCATAGATTCTCCTTCTCTGCCTATGTTTCTTACTATTCCACATACTGTCTTTTCACTTGCATGTCTCATCATTATATCGCAAGCTTTTTGTAAATAGTCATGTCTCTTTTTACTTGAAGGATTGTATAAACATATAACAAAATCTGCTTTAGCTGCACAATCTAATCTATCTTCTATCTTTTCCCAAGGAGTAAGTAAATCACTTAAGCTTATTACTGCAAAATCATGTATAAGAGGTGCTCCGAGTACTGCTGCTCCACTTGATGCTGCTGTTATTCCTGGTATTATCTCTACTTCAACATCTTTATAATCTTCTCCTATAGAAAGTATAAGTTCTGCCATACCGTATACTCCTGAATCTCCACTACATACAAGAGATACTGTTTTATTCTTTCTAGCTTCTTCAAAAGCTAATATACAACGGTCAACTTCTCTTTTCATTGGAGTAGTTAAGAATTCTTTTTCCCCAAAATGGTCTTTTATAAGGTCAACATAAACTGTATATCCTACTATAACATCACTGTTTTCTAAAGCCTTTATTGCTTTAATTGTCATTTGTTCATATTCTCCAGGTCCTATACCTACTACATATAATTTATTCAAAGTCAACACTCCATTCTTCCTTAGCGATGGCTACTGTAGCACCATTTTTTGCTCTTTTTCTTAATATTAAATCACTATTGTTACTTCCTTTAACTGCTGCTCTTTCACATACATTACTTACACCAGTTATACTTTTTACAAAGCTTGATTCTGTAAAATCACCTGGTACACTTTTTAATTCCTCTGCACTATACACTTTAAACTCAAGGTTATATTTTTTGCAGAATTCTAAAAGTCCCTCTTCCTCTTTCTTTAAATCAATACTTGCTACTCTTTTTACTGAGTTAATAGAAATATTATTTTCCTTTAATACTTCTAAAACTAAATCTTCTATATTTAGAAAAGGTGTATTTTTTCTACATCCTATTCCAAGAGTTATAATCTTAGGTACAAGATTCATAGTATTATCAAACACCTTCTTTTCTTCAAGAGATATACATATACCAGTATCCCCTTCATCTGAAAGTGCTATTCCTTTTGGTAGATTTCCCTTTACATCAAAATCACTATATAAAGGTACATTTTCACCTTCAAGAATTTTACTTGATATCTTTTTTATCATATTTATATCACTTATATGTAAATTTTTTTCTACTGCAAAGTTATCTATAGCAAACTTTTTATTTATATCTGTTGCTGTAGTTATTACTTCTGTAGCATTTAACTCTTTAGCTATTTTTTTGCTTAGCTTATTAGCTCCACCTATGTGACCTGATAAAATTGGAATTACAAATTTACCTTCCTCATCTATTACCAAAACTCCTGGATCTACATCCTTAGACTTTATAAAAGGTGCTATTAACCTTACTGCTATTCCAGCAGCCCCTATGAATATAATAAAGTCCATATGTTTAAAACTATCTTCTGTCCATCCCTTTAAAGAACTTCCCATAGGTAGTAAATCTAAATCTTTTGCAAACTTTTCTATAGAGTAACTTTTAGTACTATATCCTAAGCTTACTAAATAATCTCCTAATTTTTTATTTAAATATCCACCTTTTCTAGTGAAACTAATTAGATTTATATTCATTTATCTATCAGTTCCTTTTCTAAACTCTGTAGTAAAGGCTGGATTATATAATTCTGAACGACTATAGTCTGAGTCTAAAACATCTCCAACTACTATTAAAGCTGTCTTAGTTATATTATTTGCTTTAGCTGATTCTGCTAAGGTACTTACTGTACATCTAACTACCTTTTCATCTGGCCAAGTAGCTTTATATACTATTGCTGCAGGAGTATCTTCACTATATCCTCCTTCAACTAATCTCACTTGTAGTTTATCTAAAAGTCCTGTACTTAGGAATATTACCATAGTAGCTCTATGAGAAGCTAAAGATGCTATTTCTTCTTTTTCAGGTACTGGAGTTCTTCCTGCCATTCTAGTTATCATAACTGTTTGTGATACATCTGGAAGAGTATATTCTGCTTTTAAAGCTGCTGCTGCTCCACAAAAAGAACTTACACCAGGGCAAACTTCATATTTTATATTATGTTTATCTAAAAGATCCATTTGTTCTTTTATAGCTCCATAAATACTTGGGTCTCCAGTATGAAGTCTAACTGTCATTTTACTCATTTCTTCAGCTTTAAGCATTACTTCTATAACTTCTTCTAAAGTCATTTTTGCACTATTATATACTTCACAGTCCTCTTTTTTATAATTTAATAATTCTGGGTTAACTAAAGAACCAGCATATATAATAACATCTGCTTCTTGTAACAACCTTTGTCCCCTTACTGTAATTAAATCAACTGCTCCTGATCCAGCACCAACAAAATTAATCATTATTTTCCTCCTTAACTATTATTAATGAATAGTAACTTGATTCATCATTTATTTCTTCTACACTGTTATATACTTTTTCATTTTCCATACCACAGTTTTCTACCATGGTTACTTTTAAATTTTTATTACTTAGAAGCTCTTTTACCTTCTTCATGTTCTTCCCACTTTTCATTAGAACCTTAGTTCCTGGGAATTTTAAAGATTCTTCTATTTGATAAGATGCAGGTATTACATGTAATTCTTCTGCTCTTTCTACTAAACCTTCATTTATTCTAGCTGCTGCTGCACAAAATGAAGTTATTCCACTTATTATCTTTGTTTCATAACCTAGGTTTTGAATTCTTTTATGTACATATATATAAGTAGAATATACAGTTGGATCACCGAGTGTTAAAAAAGCTATATTTTTTCCTTCTTTTAATTTTGATGTGATCTTCTCTGTAGCTACTTTATAACTTGCTTCTAATATATCCTTGTCCTTAGTCATAGGCATTTCTATAGTCATAATTTCTTTATCTTTTATGCTAGGAACCGCTCCCATAGCTATTTTATAAGCAACACATTTTTCTATAGATTTATTAGGTATAGCTATTATTTCACATTCTTCAATAACTCTTACTGCCTTTAAAGTAAGTAACTCAGGATCTCCTGGCCCTACTCCTACTCCATATAATTTTCCCATTTTTATATACATCCTCTCTAATTTTGAAATTTCTCTAAAATCTCTTTAACATCTTCTGTTTCACCTAAAACTCCATGTTTATTAGAAAACATTATTGCTCCTACCTTATATTCATCCTTAACTCTATGTTTAAGTTGGAAATTAATCCTCTCCATAATTAATTCCATTGTCTTTTCTTTTAGATTATTTTCTTCCAATATATCTAAAGCTTCATCTGTTGTAATTGCATTTATAAGTCTTCTTAAAACACTAATATCTGCTCCTGCAATAGCAGCATAGGCTGTCATAATTTCCATTCTTGCATCTGCTACCTTTGAATGAGTATTCATTATACCACCTGCTAGCTTTACAAGCTTTCCTATATGACCTATAAATAATACATTCTTCATATTAAACTCTTTACAAAAGTCTAAAGTCTCTCCAAAATAATTTGAACATTTTAAAGAAGTACTTATATCTATATTCATATTTTCCTTTAAGAAATCTTCTCCATAATTTCCTGGAGTTATAATTAAGTTTTCTTTATTATTTGCTGCATATTGTTTAATTTCTATTTTTATAGTTTCTATAAGTGCAGCTTCACTCATAGGTTCTACTATTCCACTAGTACCAAGTACTGATATACCTCCAACTATTCCAAGACGTGGATTAAAAGTTTTCTTTGCAATTTCTACTCCTTCTGGTATAGATATTACTACCTTTAATCCCTCTACATAATCATTATCTTCGCATACCTTTTTTACTTCATTATAAATCATGCTTCTTGGGACTTTGTTTATGGCAGCTTCTTCCATTTTACATTGTAAGCCTTCCTTTGTTACACGACCTACACCAATACCACCATCTATTACAATTTCTTTATCTTTAGTTTTAGAAACAGTAGAATATACTAATATACCATTAGTTACATCAGGATCATCTCCTGAATACTTTTTTATGGCACATTTAACATAGTCTTTATTCCTTTCTACTTCTAATACTTGAAGTCTTAGAAGCAGCCCTTTAGGTGTCATAAGTTCTACAAACTTTATTGTTGTATCATTTAAAAGCATAATGCTGGCAGCCTTACTAGCTGCTGCAGCACATGAACCTGTGGTATATCCAAACATTAATTTCTTGTTATTTCTGTAAACATAATTTTCGCCTATAATTTCATTTTTTATTTCTTCTACCATTTAAAACTCTACCTCATAATATCTTTTAAGGTTTTTATAAATAACTTATTATCCTCTTCACTTTTTACAGCAATACGGAAATATTCTTCACCTAAATTTCTATAATTGCTACATGAACGTATAAGTATTCCTTTCTTTTCTAAATTACCTTTTATCTCAGTATTTTCTGATTTAAATAATATAAAATTAGTTTTAGATTTAAACACTTTAAATCCTAAGCTAGTTAATTCCTCAATAAGATATTCTCTATTCTCTTTTATATATTTTTTAGTCTTTAAAACAAATTCTTTTTCTTTTAAAGCAGCCACTCCTGCCTTACTAGCTACTGTTGATACACTCCAAGGTTGAGAAACCTTTAACATTTTATTATTAACTTCTTCATTACTGCATAGCATATATCCAAGCCTTATGCCAGCCATAGCATACATCTTAGTAAAAGCTTTTAATATTATTATATTTTTATATTCTTTTATATATTTTGCTATGCTTACATTTTCTTCATCTTCAATAAAATCTACAAAGCATTCATCAACAATTAAAGTAACTTTATTAGCTTTACACTTATTAGCTATCTTTAACATAACCTTATAATTTATAGAAATTCCTGTTGGATTATTAGGATTACATAAAAACATTACATCAATATCCTTAGTTATTCTATCTAATATATCCTTTCCTATAGAAAAGTTATTCTTTTCCTCTAAATCATAATAATTAATTTTACATTCACTTAACTTTAAAGCTTCTTCATATTCTGCAAAAGTTGGAGCTAAAAGCAAGGCTGATTTTGGTTTTAATGCTAAAACTATTCTAAATATTATGTCAGCAGCTCCGTTACCACATGTAATATAATTTTTGTCAACATTTTCAAATTCACTTATTGCTTCTCGAAGCTCTCTACATAAGGGATCTGGATAATTTATATACTCGTCAATATTATTTATTATAGCCTCTTTAACTGCCTTTGGCATCTTTAAAGGATTTATATTAGCAGAAAAATCTATTAACCTATCACCTTCAATATCTCTTTTTGTATAAATATCTCCCCCATGAATTAATTTCATCAATACTACTTCCTCCTAAAATTAATCATTATTCTACATGTTTTATATGATAACACTTGAGTTTTACTTTGTAAATTTACTTATACCTCTTAAAATTTTCACTTTACTAATTTTTTTTTCTTCTTTTGACATATATTTATTGGGATGATATAGTTTTATTTAACAGTAGAGTATTTTTAGGTAATAAATAAGGAAATAAGTGAGATTCTTATACGGTCCCGCCGCTGTGATGGAATAGTAATATTTGTATATCACTGTATTTTTATATGGGAAGATTAATATTATGTTTAACGCCTAAGTCAGAAGACCTGCCTAAAAATAGATTATACATTTTCGTTACGGAGAATAACTTGGTGTATTTTAAAGTTTAAATATATTTTTTAAACTTTTACTTTGTTATGCCTGTTTATTTAATAGGCTATTTTTATTCTCCAAATTCTTAATTACTTGGAGGTCATTTTTATGAACAAGAAAGAAAAATTATTAATCATCATGGCACTAGCTCTTGCTGTTTGCTTTTGCTACACACCAGAGGCTAATGCAATGCATATTATGGAAGGATATTTACCTTATACTTATTGTATAGGATGGGGCGCTATTTGCTTACCTTTCTTAGCTTTTGGAATTATTTCTATTAATAAAACTGTGAAAGAACATAAGAAAACTTTATTAATACTAGCTATGGTAGGTGCTTATGCCTTTGTTTTATCTGCTTTAAAAATCCCATCAGTATCAGGAAGTAGTTCTCATCCTACTGGAACTGGACTTGGAGCTATACTTTTTGGACCTAGCGCTATGAGTGTTATAGGAATTATAATTCTTTTATTTCAAGCTTTACTTTTAGCACATGGTGGTCTTACTACTCTTGGAGCTAATACTTTCTCTATGGCAATAGCTGGTCCACTTTTAAGTTATGGTATATACAAACTTTCTTTAAAAGTTAAACTACCTAAAAAAATTGCTATTTTACTAGCAGCAGCTTTAGGAGACTTATTTACATATTGTATAACTTCTTTCCAATTAGCTTTAGCTTATCCTTCTGAAGTAGGTGGTACTTTAGCTTCTATGGGTAAATTTATGAGTATTTTTGCTGTAACTCAAATACCTCTTGCAATTATTGAAGGTATTTTAAGTGTTATTGTAGTTATGGCTTTAGAAAGTTATGCAAAATCTGAACTTTCAGAGTTAGGTTATCTATAAAGGAAGGTGAATGTTAATGAATAATTCTAAAATTAGTAAAATCAAAACTGTTATAATCTTACTTCTTCTTTGTGTACTTATTGCTGTAGTTCCCCTAAGTATTAATAAAGATTCAGAATTCTCAGGTTCAGATGATAAGGCTGAAGAAGCTATATTAGAAATTAATCCTGATTATGAACCTTGGGCATCTCCTATTTATGAACCACCAGGTTCTGAAACTGAATCATTACTATTCTGCCTTCAAACAGCCTTAGGTGGACTAGTGCTTGGATATGGTTTTGGAGTATTAAAGGAAAGAGCTAAATATAGAAAAGAGAATTAAATATCATGATTATGATAGATAAAATGGCCTATATCTCTAATCTTAGATATAAGGACCCTAATTTAAAATGTTTTTTTGCTTTTTTCACCTTAGTTATTTGTATTGTAGCTTCGTCTATACCTTTATCCTTAAGTATTTTGTTTATGATGGCTTTTATAACACTTTTTGTTAATAAAACACAGGTAAAATATTATATGAAGATAATGAGTATTCCACTAGCCTTTATATTAATCAGCACAACAACTATTATGGTTAATTTAACAAAAGAACCTTTGGATCTGTTTTCAATAAATGTTGGTGAATTTTATCTTTCAGTAAGTACTTCTTCCTTCTATCTTGGAATGAATTTAATATTAAAATCTCTAGCTTCAGTATCTTGCTTGTATTTTTTAACATTAAGTACTACATTCACTGATATATTATTAGTTTTAAAGAACATACATTGTCCAAGAATTTTAATTGAATTAATGTTACTAATATATAGATACATATTTGTACTATTAGATATAGCATCTAATATCAGACTTTCACAAAAATCTCGCCTTGGAAATAAGGATTTTAAAACATCTTTAAAGTCTACAGGAGAAATGTTAAGCATTTTATTAGTTAGATCTCTAAAAAAAGCTTCTAATTTATATGATGCTATGGAAGCAAGATGCTATACTGAAAATATTAATGTACTTTTTGAATATAAAAAAGCTAGTAAAAAAGAGATTGTCTTAGTTATATTATTAGAAATTATACTAATTATAATTGCCTTTTTTAACGTCTAAGGAAGTATAAAATCCCAAAAAACGGAAAGCCTTATAATTACAGACTTTAGAGGTATCAAAGAAGCTAAGACGTTAAAAATAAAATTATAGTGCCACAGCAGAACCTTAAAGCTTAAATAAAAAATATATTTTAAAAAGGAAGCGTGGCGAAGCCACTTTTTTTACTACAAATTAAGTTAAGGAGTATTTTTATGAAAGATATAATTATTAAAGCTCAAGATGTTCATTATAAATATGAAGATGGAAATGAAGCTCTTAAGGGGGTAAACTTAGAAATCAAACAAGGTGAGAAAATAGCTATCCTAGGGGCTAATGGTTCAGGTAAGTCCACTTTTCTTCTAACTTTAAACGGACTGCATAAACCTTCTGAAGGAAAGATGTACTTTAAAAATGAACCTTATGATTATTCAAAAAAAGGATTATTTAATTTAAGAAGTAAAATAGGCGTAGTATTTCAAGATTCGGATAATCAGCTCTTTTCTTCAAGTGTTTTTCAAGAAATATCCTTTGGTATCTTAAATCTTGGAACACCTGAAAATAAGGCTAAAGAAATTATAGAAAAAGTTATTGAAGACTTAGATATAAAATCTTTTAGAAACAACCCTACTTATGCCTTAAGTGGAGGGCAAAAAAAACAAGTAGCAATTGCAGATATTTTAGTTATGAATCCTGAGGTAATTATTCTAGATGAGCCAACATCTTCCCTTGACCCAAAACATACTTCTATGGTATATAATATAATTAATAAATTAAGTACTAAAGGTATTACTATAATCTTATCTACTCACGATGTTAACTTTGCTTATAAATGGGCTGACAAGATAATAGTCTTTAATGATGGAAAAGTTTTAAAATCAGGCATTCCTGAAGAAATATTTAAGGATAAAAACACATTAACTAACGCAAATTTAGAAAAACCTTATGTTTTAAATATCTTTGAGTGCCTTGTAAATAAAAATATTTTATCCTCTACCTTAAAACCACCAAAATCATTTGAGGATTTAGAAAATTATATTACAAACATTTAAAGGAGAAATTTTATGACTAAAAATTATGATAAAGCTATTTTAGTAGTTAGTTTTGGAACTAGCTATGAAGATACTAGAATAAAAACTATTGATGCCATAGAAAATGACATTGCAAGGGAATTTCCTGAATATAAGATATATAGAGCATTTACTAGTAAAATGATAATTAAAAAACTTAAAAAACGTGATAACCTCCATATAGATACAGTATCTGAAGCTTTAGAAAGAATGGTTAATGACGGAATTAAAGATTTAATAATACAACCTACTCACGTTATTAATGGTATAGAAAATGATTTTATGATTGAAGATACAGATGCATTTAGGGACAAGTTCAATTCTATTAAAATAGGTGCTCCCCTATTAACTTTTACAGAAGACTATAGACATATTATAAAAACAATAGCTGAAGAATTTTCTTATGTAAAAGAAGATGAAGCTCTTGTAATAATGGGACATGGTACTGATCATCATGCTAATGCTGCTTATGCTGCTTTAGATTACATGTTTAAAGAAGCAGGTTTTAAAAATGTATTTATAGGTAATGTTGAATCTTACCCTGAACTTGACGTTGTAATTAAATCATTAAAAGAAAATACATATAATAAGTTATACATTACTCCTCTTATGATAGTTGCTGGTGATCATGCTTTAAATGATATGGCTAGCGATGAAGAAGATTCATGGAAAACATTATTAGAAAATGAAGGTTATAATGTTGAATGTATAGTTAAAGGACTTGGAGAATATAAAGCTATTAGAAATTTATTTATTAAACATATTAATAATATTTTAATTTAATAAATGCATATAAATATTTCACTTTTTTAAAAAGGCACCTAATTTTTTAGGTGCTTTTTTTCCTATATCATATTTATTGCATATTTAATTAAGGAATTTGATATTTAATATACCTTTTTTTAAAATTTCATATATTTTTTTAATACGATTATATATTTTATTCATCAATTCACTAGGTTTTCTTCATAATTTCTATAGATTGCTTTATAAAAATTATAAAAATTCGAATAGTAATTAGCTGTTTAAATATCATTTTTTCATATATTTAAGCTATATTTTAAAAATGCATGAATTTTTTTCATATATATAACTTTTATTCTTTTTTTATTGTATAATACTACCGAGATACAAACGAACAACCATAAACACACAAAAGAAAAGGGGAATTTTATGAAAAAGTTCAAACCACTCTCTCTATTAACCAAAGAGAATCTAAGG
Organism: Clostridium sp.; assembly: GCA_015058405.1. Taxonomy (GTDB): domain Bacteria; phylum Bacillota; class Clostridia; order Clostridiales; family Clostridiaceae; genus Clostridium. The sequence goes on along the minus strand of SVCL01000091.1, from coordinate 50,782 downwards.
AAAAAAAGTATTAAAAAGACTATTGTATTAAGATTTTGTTTAATGATGTATATTATAACAAGTATCCTTTCTACTATGCTTTACCTAAATGCTAGAAGGGAATTACTTAATAATAGTAATTCGATGCTTGCTGAAATAGCTACAGAAACATCAAAAACATTCTCTGCCAAATTAGATGGAAATATAAATATGGGAGCTCATTTCTCTAGTAATGACCTTTTAAGTAAGATAGCTACTGAAACTGCAAACGAAAATGAGGGGAACATACCCGAATCCCCTAACGGCTCTATGTCAAACAATGAATTAATTAAAGTTTTATTAGAATCTAATAAAAAAACATATGGTCATACAGACATCGGAATTGCCTATTCAGATGGTATAGTTAAATATGTTTCTGGTATAGAGAAAAATAGAAAAAAAGAGTTAGAAAATGCTTTCCAAGGATACTTCTCAATTTCAGATCCATTTTACGATGAAGACTACAAAACTACAGTAATTTCATATACTATACCAGTTAAGAATTCTGACAATGAAGTAGTTGCAGTTGTAGAATATTTAAGAGATATTGAAGAAATTAAAAACATAATTAATTCTATTGAAACTCTAGATAATGGAAAAGCCTTTGTAATTGATACCAATGGTCTTTTACTTGCAGGTTTAAAAGATAATAACATCGAAGTTAACACTAACATTTTAGAACTAGGAAAAAAGAATAGTTCATTTACCTCTTTATCAGATATTGCAACTGATATGATTGGTGGAGAAACTTCTTACGGGGAATTCGAATTAAATGGTAAAAATCAAGTTATTGGTTTTGCACCACTTGAAGAATACACATGGGTTATTGGTGTTTATGTTCCAAAAGCAGAAATACTATCTGGACTTTCTACTTTTGGTACTATTTCCGTAGGATTTACAATAATAGCTTTAATAGCATTTATGTTGTTAACTTATAGAGTAGCAAATAGAATTTCTAAAGCTATAGAAGCATTATCTTCTAATATATCTACTTTATCTACTGGTAATTTTGATATTGAAGTTCCTAATATTCTCTTAGTAAGAAAAGATGAATTTGGTATTATAGCAAATAGTATAAATACTTTAAAAGAATCTATTAGTAGTATGATTTTAAATATTAAAAACATAGCTTCAGATATAGATGATAATTCAACTAATTTATCTGCCTTCTCTGAAGAATTATCTGCTTCTATTGCAGATATATCAAAGACTTTAGATGAATCAGTTAATGCAAATGTAAAACAAGCTTCTGAATTAACTTCTATTTCTGAAAACACTAAAGTTCTTTCAAATAAGGTAGATATAGTTTCTACTTCTATATCTAACGTTCAGACAAATACTTTAGATATAGAAAAGCAAGCTCTAAGTTCAGAGCAAGTATCTAAAGACATGATAAATTCATCTAAGAAATTCAACTCTGAATTTAATGAATTTAAGAATAGTATAACTACTTTATCTGAAGATATGAATACTGTAACTAACATTATCACCTTAATAAACGACATTTCTGATCAAACTAACCTACTAGCTTTAAATGCTGCTATTGAAGCTGCAAGAGCTGGAGAAATGGGTAAAGGATTTGCAGTAGTTGCTGATGAAATCAGAAACCTTGCAGAACAAAGTAAGGTAAGTGCTGAAGAAATTCATAAAATAATAACTGATTCTGCTAAGAATACTACTGATATAGTAGAAAAAACAGAACTTATGAATAAGGAATTAAATACTCAAAGTGAACATATAAATGAGTTTATGAGTGCATTTGACTCTATTAATAATGCAGTATCTAAAGTTATACCTGAACTTAATAACACTTATAAAGAATTCGAAGAATTAAATATTATGACAGAAACAATGTCCCAAAGTATCTCAGAAGTTTCTGCCATTTCTGAAGAAATCTCAGCTTCTTCAGAAGAAATTTCAGCTTCGACTGAAGAATTAAATACAGGAAGTTTAGATGTAGCAAAATCTGCTGAAAGACTTCATGAAAATACTAATAGTATAGTTGAAGAATTAAATAAATTCAAACTATAAACCTAAAAGAGGATGTTTCTACCCAAAACATCCTCTTTATTTATAGACAAGCATATATTTACCTATACTTCAAATTATAAAATTATGATAAAATAATGTATAAAATAATATGGAGGAGCAAAAATGCAAAAACTATTAAGTAAATTACGTCAAGCTATTAATGATTTTAAGTTAATAGAAGATGGAGATAAAATTGCTGTAGGTTTATCTGGAGGAAAAGACAGTTTAACTTTACTACACCTACTAAAAACATATCAAAAGTTTTCTCCTGAATCTTTTGAACTAATTGCTATAACTTTAAACCCAGGCGGTGTAGACAATTCACCATTACATAAATTATGCAAAGAAATAGATGTTCCTTTTTATGAAGTACAAACTAATATTAAGGAAATTGTATTTGATATCAGAAAAGAGAAAAATCCTTGCTCACTTTGTGCTAATCTAAGGCGTGGTGCTTTAAATGGAGAAGCTGAAAAACTAGGCTGCAACAAGGTAGCCCTAGGGCACCACAAAGATGATGCTATAGAAACACTTATGCTTTCTATATCTTATGAAGGACGTATTAATTGTTTCTCACCAAAAAGCCGTATGCATAAGAATAATTTAGATCTTATTAGACCTATGGTTTATATAGAGGAATATATGATAAAAGCTTTTGCTAGAAAGAACTCACTTCCTATAATAGAAAACCCATGTCCAGCTGATAAAAAAACTAAAAGAGAAGATAGTAAAGAATTAATCAAGTCTCTTAATAAACAAATTCCTGGATTTAAAGACAACCTGTTTAAGTCTTTATTAAATTCTGAGCAATTATTTATTTGGGATAAAGAGAAGATAATAAATGGTGATATATAAATTAAGACAAGCAGTATATGTAAGAATATTATATACTGCTTATCTTCTATTTAATAATTCTCTAACTAAGTTTTTTAGATCCGATACTTCTTGTTCTAATGCATCTATTTTTGAATTTAACTTTTTTACTTCTACACTTCTTGACCTTTTCTTTTTGGAATCAAATTCTTCTTCCCCATCTGTATGAGATTGATTTTCTGCAAAAGGATTAGATACATTTCTATAAGCAGGATTATAATATCTTACTGACCCTCCTTGATAATATTGTTGCTGTCCATTAAAAGTTAATATAGCAGCAGCTAATGTCTGGAGCCAGTTTCCAAAAGCATTTGCCTGTAAACTTGGCATTTCACTTGAAAGAACATTACTTATATATTCAAAGAAGACTGCTATAAACATTGGATCAACATCTTGAAATCCATTTTTAATATCAGAATTCATATCTCTACAGTAATTAGTACTAGCCCCTGCTGTAGGATCTATTTTACACTTAGTATTTTCACATCTTTTGTAACCGTACTTTCCTAATATCTCATCTATGTCCTCATATTTATTCATTATTTCTGCCTTCTAATATTTCAATTCTCTCCTGCATTGATTTTAATTCATTTCTCAACTTTTTAATTTCACATTTTAAATTATCTACTTTTTCAGTATCAGCACCTTCTGATGTTTCATTTTCCTTACAAAATCTATTAGCTATATTCCTATTTTCAGGATTATAAAGTGCTCCTGGACCTCCTTCAAAATAAGCTATCTGTGCTGCATAAGTCTCAATTATCTGCCCTACCATGTTTATAATACATCATACTTGATTAGCTGTATTAAAAGGTAACAGTCCTGCAATAACATCTCCCATTACTTCTGCTGTTACTAAAAAGAAAAATGGATCTACATCTTGAATTAATGTTAATATTAATAGTTATTTTAAAATTATCTAAAGATTCATAAGCAGTTGACTTAAATTCAAAGCTCATACTTTGAGATCCTTTATTTAAAACAGAAAAATAAAAATTTTGCCTAGCTACACCCACACCTTCTGGAGCATTAACATCATCAGCATCATATTCAGAAGGCAAATCCACAGAAGAAGTATTTTTCAATTTAACTAATGAATTTTCATTAGAATTAATCATATTCCTAATATATTTTAAAATTATATGATACAATACTTACACCTATTTTTTATTTAAAATAAAAGGGATTTATTCCAAAATCCCTTTCACTTCACCCTCTGATATTTCACATATTTTAGCAATATTACTTATAGATTCACCTGTACTAGCAAGCTTAAATATTCTTTTAGCTAAATTAATTCCGTCTTCTTTTCCCCTTTTTTCTGCACTATTTATCATATTAGCCCTTTCATGAAGTGATCTTTCTCTTTCCCAATAAGTATTCATAGTTTCTTCATCACTACTTAAATATTCAATTCTTTTCTCAGCCTTTTTAATAGCCGGCTCCAAATCCATCAACTCCTTTAAAATTCCTTCTGGTATGTCTTTTTCTAAAAATGCTAACCATCTTTCAATTTCATTATCTTTATAATTCTTATTTTGCTTACGTCTAAATTTAGGAAGCTCTAAAAAATGTATCTCAACCATATCCGTTAGCATATAATCTTTCTCCACGTCTTCCCAAAGATGAAATGATGACTAATAAGTGTCTGTTTTTAAATAATTAAAATCTAAAATATTTATAGTTATTACTTTTTCAAGTGATGTATAATCTTCACCCTGTTTAATGTTTTCTAGATACATCTTCCCCCAATAAAACAATGTTCTTTTATCCATATTACCTTGATCGGTTAACTGTACTTCTATGTCAATATTTTCACCTTTAGCAGTTCGTGCTCTTACGTCTATTATACCAGTTTTATCATTAATAACTTCTTTTGTTAACTGCTTATTTTCAATAATATCAATTTCTACTATGGGTTCTTTATTAGTTCTTTTTAAAACTGCATTGATAAAAGATATTAAGATATCTTCATTACCTTTTTCTCCAAAAATCTTTTTAAATATGAAATCATTTAACGGCTTAACTTTTCTACAAATTCTTTATTCTATCCCAATAAGCCTTTGTATTGCCCTCTATCTTATTTTCACCATATTCATAATAAACCTTATTCCTAATATTATCAGGTAAATACTGCTGCTTTACATAATGATTATCATAGCTATGAGGATACTTATAAGTAGTACCACGTCCAAGATTCTTAGCTCCACTATAATGAGCATCCTTCAAGTGATTAGGTATATCATCTATTTTCATAGTCTCTAAATCTGAAAGTGCCCTATCTATAGCCACATATGCAGAATTAGACTTTGGAGATGTTGCAAGAAGTATTGTTGCTTCTGCAAGAGGTATTCTAGCCTCTGGAAATCCTAGCTCTCTAGCTGAATCCACTAAAGACTTAACTATTAATGCTGCTTGAGGATATGCAAGTCCTATGTCCTCTGAAGCTATTACCTGAAGTCTTCTACATATAGAGATTAAATCTCCTGCTTTTATAAGCCTAGCCAAATAATGAATAGCAGCATCAGGGTCACTTCCCCTTATAGACTTTTGCAAAGCACTTAAATAATCATAATGACTATCTCCATTTATATCATAAGCTACTACCTTAGTCTGAGTGCTATCCCTTGCCACCTGTAAATCTATCTTAACCAAGCCATCCTTATTAGGATTAGTAGAATTTATAGCTACTTCCATTGCATTTATAGCTTTTCTAACATCACCATTACTAGCTTTTGCTATATAATCTAAAGCTTCTTCATCTACTTCTAAAGTAGTTTCCTTAAAGCTTTCCTTAGAAATATTAACTGCTCTATTTAAAGCTTCCTTAACATCCTCTTCACTTAATGGTTTAAATTCAAATATAGTTGATCTACTTAATATGGCCTTAAATATATAATGATAAGGATTTTCTGTAGTTGAAGCTATTAAAGTAATTCTCCCATCTTCTATATACTCAAGTAAAGATTGCTGCTGCTTTTTATTAAAGTTTTGTATCTCGTCTAAATATAGAAGTATACCATTTCTCCCCATGAAAGTATCTAAGTCTTTAACTATATCTTGAATATCTTTTAAAGATGCATTAGTTGCATTTAATTTATAAAATTGTTTATTAGCTGAAGCTGCTATTATGTTAGCTACAGTAGTCTTTCCTATACCTGGAGGTCCATAAAAGATCATGTTACTTATAGAGCCACTTTTTAAAATTCTATCTAATATTTTATTAGATCCTAGTATATGTTTTTGACCACAAACTTCTGATAGTTTAGTAGGTCTAATTTTATCTGCCAATGGTTTATACATATGAAACTTTCCCCTCTTTCTATCTTTATATATTACCATAAAATTAAAATCCAAAAAATAATAAAGTGCACTTAAAACACTTAATATTAAGTATTTTAAATGCACTTTGATAAGTAGAATTTATAATAAATTATATTATTAACCAAATAATGTTCTATCACTTAAGTCATTTTTCATATTAACTTGTTCAAATAAGTCAAAAAGCTTATCTGTATTTAAGGTCTTCTTTTCTTTTTCCTTAACATCTACTACTATTTCTCCTCTATGCATCATGAAAAGTCTATTTCCACATTCCATAGCATGTTTTAAATTATGAGTTACCATTAAAGTAGTTATTCCTTTTTCCTTAACTATCTTTTTAGTTATATCCATTATCTTTTCAGATGTTTTAGGATCAAGAGCTGCTGTATGCTCATCTAACAATAGAATCTTAGGATTAGACATTACTGCCATAAGCAATGTTAATGCCTGTCTTTGACCACCTGATAAAAGTTCTACTTTGTTATATAGCTTATCTTCAAGACCTAAATCTACTTCCTTAAGTAATTTTTTATAATATTCAATCCTCTTTTTGTTTATCCCTAGGGACAATCCATATTTTTTACCCTTATTATCTGCTAGTGAAAGATTTTCCAATATAGTCATTTTAGGAGAAACTCCTACAGATGGATTTTGAAATACTCTTCCTATTTCTTTAGCTCTTATGTACTCACTTTTTTTAGATACATCTTTTCCATCTATTAAAATAATACCTGAGTCCTCTTCAATGCTACCTGCTATTATATTTAAAAGTGTTGATTTTCCTGCTCCATTTGAACCAATTATAGCAATAAAATCACCTTTGTTAACCTCTAATGATATATTATCAAATACCTTATTCTCATTAATAGTATTAGGATTAAATGTTTTTGATAGATTCTGTATTTTTAACATCTACAACACCACCCTTTACCTTTTTTCTACCCTTAAAAATATTACCTTCACTAGCTAAAGCTATTACTATAACTACTGCAGTTAATAAATTTAATAAATTTGGATTTAATCCAAGCTTTAATGCTAAAGTAATTGCCGCATAATAAATTACTGTTCCTATTATAGATTCTGTTGTTGATTTTATAAAAGAAACTTTTCCAAGAAGCGAACTTCCTATAATTACACATGCAAGAGCTTTTACAACTGTTCCAGTTCCCATACCAACATCAGCATAACCTTGATATTGACATGTAAGTGCTCCTGCTAAAGCTACTAAAGCATTACTTATCATAAGACCTAATATCTTAATATTTCCCTTATTTACACCTAAAGTTGTTACAACCTGTTCATTATCTCCTACTGCAAATAATAGAAAACCAAGTTTAGTTTTCATAAATAAATCTTGCAATACCTTAATAACTACTAGTATTATTACTGCTATTACTAAAGGCGATATATTATAAGAAAATATATGCTTAATATTTAATAATGGAATATTTGATTTTCCCATTATAGTTAAGTTAATGGAATATAACCCCATCATAACTAATATTCCTGACATTAAATTACTTATCTTTAACTTAACATGTAAGAACGCTGTCAAAAATCCACCTATTGCTCCTCCAATACAAGCTGCTACAGTTGCAATTAATGGATTAATTCCATTTGATAATAACATTGCTGCTATACTTGCCCCCAAAGGATATGTCCCATCTACAGAAAGATCAGGGAAATCAAGTATCTTATAAGTAATATAAACACCTATCGCTACCAGAGAGAACAAAGATGCTTGTTCTAATATGTTTATTAAAAGCCCCACTACTTAACCCCTCCAGTTACCTTTTTGGCTGTAGCTTCTAAATCTTTTGGAATTTCAATATTAAGCTTCTTAGCCATATCAGTATTTATTGTTAATTCTAATTCCTTCATACTTTCAATTTCTATATCAGAAGGATTCTTACCATCTAATATTTCTGCAGCTTTATATCCTGCCATTTTTCCAAGTTCTTTATAATTAATTCCCTTTGATAATAATCCACCTTTTTCTACTAATGCTGGTTCTGCTGCTACTGCTGGTAAATTATTTTTGGCACATATATCACCAACTAACGCATAAGATGCTGCTACATTATTATCTGTTGGTACATATAAACTATCTATAGAACTTAATGCATTATTTAAATTTTGATTAATTTCATTAATATTAGCTATACCTATTTCTTTTATTTCTAAACCAAACTTAGGTGCTAATTCTTTAAGCTCATTTACTTGGTTTATTGAGTTTGCCTCAGAAGTTGTATATATAACTCCCATATTTTTAGCATTTGGTACTATCTTTTTAAATAATTCTAACTGTTCTTCAATATTCACCTTATCAGAAGTACCTGTTATATTTGCTCCAGAACTTTTTAAACTTTTTGCAAGACCTGCTTCTACTGGGTCAGTTACTGAAGTAAATACAATTGGAATATTCTTAGTTGCATTTAAAGCAGCCTGAGCAGTTGGAGTTGCTATTGCAAATATTAAATCTTTTTGCCCTGTAACAAACTGTCCTGCTAATTGTTGACACACATCTACTTTACCTTGTGCATTTTGCTGTTCAATTTCAATGTTCTTTCCATCTTCATAGCCCTTTTCTTTTAGAGCCTCTACAAAACCTTCATTTGATGCATCTAAAGCTGTATGTTGGATATATTGTATAACCCCTACTTTCTTTAAATCACTTTTTCCTGAACATCCTACTAATGAAGAAATTGCTACAGCTAAACTAACTAGTATAGCTACCTTCTTTTTTCCTACCATTCTTACCATCCTCCATCTTTTCGCATATTACAACATTTATGCCTTTCTACATTTTCCCTAATATTAATACCTCTATATTTTATTCTTTTTTTAACCATTTTATTAACATTTTGTTCGAAAGGTTAAAAAAGTGCAAATATTTTATTCCATATTATCATACATTAGTATTTTTGTAAATCATTTCTCAAAACATTAATATTGTATTTTACTAAATTTATCCTTATACTTATAAGATGATAAGGAGGTTTTTTTTGTGACTTTAGAACAATTATTAGACAAATTAGTTGATTGGTGCTTTACTCATGGTTTAAGGCTTATACTAGGAGTAATATTCTTAGTGATAGGATGGAAAATAATAAATAAACTCCTTAAATCTTTAGATAAGGTAATTGAAAAAAGAACTTTTGACCCTACTCTCCATTCATTTTTAAGAGCTATATCTAATGCTATATTAAAAATTATATTAGCAGTTTCTTTAGCTGGATATGTAGGTATTGATACAGCAAGCTTTGCTGCTATGATAACTTCTGCTGGTTTGGCTGTTGGTTTAGCCCTTCAAGGAAGTCTATCAAACTTTGCAGGTGGAGTTATATTATTATTTATGAGACCTTTTAGTGTTGGAGATTTTATAGAAACAGCAGGTCATTCTGGTAGAGTGGAACATATAAAATTATTTTATACTTATTTACTTACTCCAGATAATAAAGAAATAATGATTCCAAATGGAAGTATAGCAAATTCTAGTATTGTAAATTATTCTATGAGAGATACTAGAAGAGTTGATGTTACTTTTGGTGTAGCTTATGAAGATAATGTATATCATGTAAAAAAGGTATTATGGGATATAGTTAATTCAGATAGTCGTATTTTAAAAGATCCTGAACCTTTTATCAGCATATCAGAACATGCTGATAACTCAGTTAACTTTATAGTTAGAGCTTGGACTAAAACTGATGATTACTGGGATGTTCATTTTTATCTTTTGGAAGAAGCAAAAATTAAATTTGACGAAGAAAACATTTCAATTCCATATCCTCAAATGGATATACATATGAAATAAATATTTTAAAAAATATTTATTTTAGTATTCCCATGTATATAAAAAACTTGCTATACATGGGTATTTTTTCGCTTTTCTCTCACTAATAAAATCCATTTTTCCCAATAAAGTGTTATAGCACAAAGAGAAGTTACAAAAGAAAGGATGATAATTAATGAATGAAGTATTTAGACAAATCCCACTTTATAGATTTCTTATGTTTTGTAATAATTCATCTTTAGAAAAAACTGTTTTAGATTGTGGTGCTGGAGGAAATCAACCTCCCTTAAGTTTATTTTTAGAGTCTGGCTATGCAGTAACTGGACTTGAATATAACTCAGTATTCCATATGAATAAAGCAGATATAAAAAAATCTTTATCAGAAATGAAGCGTGTATTAAAGAAAGATGGTTTATTATTTGTTAACTTTCTTACTACAAAAGATCATCGCTTTAAGGTAGGAGAAGACCAAAGTAATTATCAATATATACAAATTGAAAATGGTATTCCTACTATACATTCTTATTTTGATGAAAAGGAAACAGATAAACTTTTTAAAGATATGAAAATATTATATAAAGAAGATAGAGTTTTAGAAAGAATATATGAAGGTTACGTTATAAGACAGGGCTTTATAGATTATATTGTTCAAAAAATATAAAGGATGTTGTATCAAAAGGAATTATTTAAATACTAAAGATGTTATGATATCAAAAAATATAATATAACATTATTGTTTTAAGTCTTTTGATACAGAATCCTTTATTCATATATATTAAAGTCTAAGCAAATATCCATTTTCCTTTAACCAATTATGCTCTTTTTTATATGATGGCATAAATGCTTCCACTGTACTCCAATATTCTTTAGAATGATTTTTATGGATCATATGGCACATCTCATGCACTACCACATATTCAATAGCTTCTTCCCTAGCCATAATCAACTTCCAGTTAAAAAAGATTCTATTGTCATATGTGCAACTCCCCCACTTGGTCTTCTGTTCTTTTATCTTAACTTCCTTAGGAACTTTATTTATTATAGTACAATACTTATTTATCTTGTCCTCTATAACCTTCTTAGCCTCTTCTCTAAGCCACTTTTCTAATATCCTTTTATACTTATCCCTTGAAGATACATTTACCACTATTTCATGGTTTATAACCACTACAAAGTCTCTTTTTATAAATGGTTGTACTATAACTTTTATTTTAGTTACATTTCCTAAATAAAGAATTTCGTTTTCCTTAAGTTCTTTTCTTTCTGACATCATTTCTAACTTAGAAATAATCCACTTTCTTTTCTTTTCTATTACTTTATTAATAGTTTCATTACTAGTCCCTATAGGTACTTTAATTAATACGCTATTTTTATTTTCAATAACTATACTTATAGTTTTTCTCTTTTTATACTCAATTTTATATTCAAAGTCACTCATTAATGTATCCTCTATATACTATCTATAATTTTGGACGTAAAAAAACCACCTATACTGTAGATGGCTTTTTAAACTGCAAACGATAAAAAATATTTACTTGCTTCTTAATAGGTGGGAAACTATCAAGTAAATTATGGGTTAATTTACTTTGAAGCAAGAGGTAAATTACCTATACTCTTATTATACTTATTTAATAATAAAATACTAGATGACTAACGTCCCTTTTTTTATAGGACTTTAGTCCCGTTTTTACTTATTTTGATTTTCGTAATACTCTTTTGCCTTGTTCTCAATTGCAAACAAAGCCGCATGAACTCTATCTTCAACGTTTATTTTCTTAAATATGCTAGTAACATAATTTTTAACGGTTTTTTCCGATAAAAATAATTCTTCACCTATCTCTTTATTCTTTTTTCCTTCTGATAACTTAATTAATACGCTTAATTCTCTTGCAGATAATTTTTTTAATATTTCTCTTTCTTCCGAAAACTCATCAATTATCACACTTTCAATTAAACTCTTGTCTATATACCTTTTTCCTGAATATACTGCTCTTATAGCGCTTGTAATCTCACTTCCTGCTGATTCCTTCAATACATATCCATTAGCACCTAGTTCTAATACTTCTTTTATAGTTCTTCTTTGTTTTTCAACAGTTAAAAAGATAACTTTTAAATCTGGCCAAATCTTTCTTATTAAACTTAAAGTCTCAACTCCATCTAATTTTTCCATATTTATATCTAATAAAACTATATCAACCATATTATTATGTAACTTAGAAATAAGATCTTCCCCACTATTACTTTCTATTTCTATTTGTAAATCATCTTCATAGCTTAAAATCCTGATTAATCCTTCTCTTATTAAAGCATGATCATCTGTTATAGCTAATTTTATCACTTTTTATTTCCCCCTGTTTATAGGTAATTTAATTTTATATTTAGTACCCTCGTTTTCACTTGATTCTATTGTAATTTCTCCGTTAAGTTCATATACTCTATCGTATATACCTAGTATTCCATAATGTTTATTATTTATTCTTACATCTCTAATAACTTTTTCTACATCAAATCCTTTTCCATCATCTTGCAAATCAATATATATATTATCATAACCTATTTCTAATTTCAAAGAAGCATTCTGTGCATTTGAATGCTTTTTTATATTATGTAAAATTTCTTGTATCATTCTATATATAGCAACTTCTAAAACATATTCTATTACTTTATTACTCACTTTCATCTTAACGTTAAAGTTTATGTTAGTGTCGTCTTGAAAAGCCTCCTTCAAATCATAAATAGCATTTTCTAATGTTACTCCATTTAAAAATGGTGGCTTTAAATCCAAAATTATTCCTCTTACTTCCTTTAATGTTTTCTTAACATTACCTTTTAAATCATCTAGTTCCATTAACCCTTTTTCCAAATCTCTACTTAGAAGCATCTTACAGAAATCTAATCTCATTATTGTACTTGCCAGATATTGAGCTGGTCCGTCATGTATTTCTCTAGCTATTCTATTACGTTCCTTTTCTTGAGCTTTTGTAAATCTAACAGAATATGCTATCTTATTTTTTTCGTCAACATCATCTATATTGCCACCTACATCTCTTTTTAAATAATTTAGTGCAACACTTACTTGCTCTATAACAGAATCAGCATCTTGTATGTTATTTCTATTTTCTTTTACAAGCTTTTCTAAATTAGATCTTTTAGACTTAAGTCTATTTTCTTCTTTTTGCTTAGTAACATACTCAACTCTTACATTTAAGGCCTCTTCGTAAACTTTTTTCATTTCACTATCATCTTCTTGAAAGTTTGCAGAAACATCTGCAAGTTTACGTCTCATCTTTTTGTCTTCTTTTTCTAATTGTATGACTTCAGCTACTAATTCATTGATTTCTTCATTTATTTCTCTAAGCTCTTCTTCATACTTCTTATATTGGCTCTTTAAACTTTCTGTAATATTAATTATCTTTTCTTGTCCTTTATGAATATCGTTTATTACTAAGGATAAAATTTCGTTAATATCTTTGTTCATATTTCACCCTTCCATACATTAAGTCATAATAATACAAATGAATTATAACATATAATTACTTTTTATGTAATTATATTAATTATATATTTTACATATGCACATTCTGCGATAATCTTTTTATATAACACAATGTATAAGTTTACAAACTTTTCATGCTATTCATATTGACATCAATATATATAGTATGATAAACTAAACATTTATATTTTTTGAAATTTATGATATAATATAAATATAAGACTATTGGAGGTGCAAATATGTTTAAAGAAGGAGACAAGATTGTATACCCAAATCAAGGTGTTGGTATTATCGATCTTATTGAAGAGAAAGAATTCCATGGGGAATTAAAAAAATTTTGTAACATTCATCTAATACATAATTCTCTCAAATTAATGTTACCCTTTAATAAATTAGAAAACTCAAGTATTCGTCTTGTAAGTGATATTACTACACTTGATTCAGTATTATCTAATATAAAAAAATATAATATCGATGATGAATTTCTAAGCAAAAGTAAATGCAAAGATAGATATGAAAGTAATTTAGAAAAAATAAAATCTGGTACTTTAAAAGATTATGTTGACGTTTTTTCTAATTTATACTATGCAAGAAAACAACATTCGCTAAATTCTAGTGAAAATCAAATGTATAATACAACAAAAAAGGTACTATCAGAAGAAATTTCATTAATAAAAAATATTACAAAGGATGAAGCAAGTGATCTTTTAGCTCATTTACTTGCTTAATTAGCTTTACATATATAGAATTTATTCATGCATAAGGAAGTAGCCTTTTTAGCTGCTTCCTTATGTTTTTAGGAGGTAAATAATGAAATCTATAGGTTTAATAAGTCTATCTAATGGATTAAAAGAAAAACAAGAAGAAATTATAAATTCTTTAGAAAGTTTTTTAAAAGAAAAAAACATTAACATAATAAAATCAGATACCATATACGAAGAAAGTGAAAATATAAGCTTTAGCCCTAAAAAACGTGCTTATGAACTCATGAAACTTTATAAGGATGATTCTATTGATATTATTTGTGACGTATCTGGTGGTGACTTAGCCAATGAAGTTTTAGAGTTTTTAGACTTTGAATATATAACAAACCACTATAAACCATACTTTGGCTATAGTGATTTATCTGTAATATTAAACAGCTTATATGCTAAAACAAATACTCACAATTATTTATACCAAATACGAAATATAGCTCTTGATAAAACATCTAATTCATTAAATGACTTTATAAGCTTTATTAACGAAGATAATGATAATCTCCTTAATTTTTCTTACAAATGGCTTCAAGGAGAAAAGATGGAAGGTACATTAGTTGGTGGAAACTTACGTTGTTCTCTAAAACTTGCTGGAACTAAATACATGCCTGACTTTAAAGATAAAATACTATTAATAGAAAGTCTAGGTGGGAATGTAGCTAAAATAACTACTTATCTTACATGTTATAAACTATTAGGTGCCTTTGAAAAATGCAATGGTATTATACTAGGATCATTTACAGAAATGGAAAGAGATAAGTTAACTCCTACTGTAGAAGAACTTATAATAAGAATAGTAGATAACAAAGATATACCAATAATAAAAACATCCGAAATAGGTCACGCTCCCACTTCAAAAGCTACAATAATAGGTGGATATTATAAATTTAATGAAGATACTATGATAATTAATAAATAACTTTATTATAAATAAGTGACATCATAAAAAATATTTAACATAAAGATAGTATAATAAAAAAAGATAAAATAATTAGCGGAGTATAGCATTTTGATAAGAGCTAGAATTTCATCTTTTAAATGGAACTTTACGCTAAAGGTTTAAAACTCGTATACACTCAAACAATTAAACCTTCTTAACGCTTCAAGTACCATTTAAAAGATGAAATTCTTCCGAAATCAAACCGTCTATACGTAGCTAATTATTTTATCTTTTTTTGATATCATAACATCTTTAATGATTAATCTTATCGCTTACCTGGTTCAAATGGTTCTCCTGATGCTTTTGGTGCACGTGATCTCTTTGAGAAGAAAACAAGTACAAATAATGTAGCAACATAAGGGAATATCTTTAAATAAACCATTGGCACTGATGCTAACTCTGGCATAACTTGAGATACATTTGCAAGTGTAGATGCAAATCCAAAGAAGAATGTAGCTCCAAGTACACCTAATGGTTTCCATTGTCCAAATATTAATGCTGCTAAGGCTAAGAATCCAAGACCTGATACTGATCCATTAAATTCTCCACCATAAGTTACGATGATTACAGCTCCTGCAAGTGAAGCTAATGCTCCTGAAAGCATTACCCCTATATATCTCATAACATATACATTAACACCAACTGAATCTACTGCTTCTGGATGTTCACCACAAGCTTTTAATCTTAATCCAAAGCTTGTTTTATTTAAAACTATTATACTAATTACCAATATACCTAAAGCAAGCCATGTTGTAGCATAAGTCTTTGTAAAGAATAATGGTCCTACAACAGGAATACTAGAAAGAACTGGTATATCTACTGGTGAGAATCCTAATCCTATTCTTATGTTACCACTACCTGTAATATTTCTTGCTAAGAATACTGTTAATGCTCCAGCTATCATGTTAATAGCTGTACCACTAATTACTTGATTAGCATTTAAAGTTACACTAGCAAAAGCATGTAATAATGAAAATACTATTCCAGCAATTACAGCTGCTAAAAGTCCTAGCCATAATGCATATTCATTACCTTGATTTTCTAAAGTAACAATTGTATAAGCTCCTACAAAGGAACCACATATCATAAGCCCATCTAAGCCTACATTAACTACTCCACTTCTTTCACAAAATACTGCACCTAATGCTGCTAATAGTAAAGGTACTGTATATGCTATTGCATAAGGAAAAATTTGTTGTAACATATTATTTCTCCTCCTTCGCATCTTTTATTTCTTTTTTATGTTTAAACTTATTTATTACCTTGTCCATAATCATACTTGTAGCTGCAAAGTATATTATTATAGCCATTATTGTATCAGCTATTTCTGGTGGTATACTTGCCATAGTAGTCATAAATCCTTTACCTGCATATAAAAGTCCAAAGAATAATGCTGAAAGTAAAACTCCTACAGGAGTGCTTCCACCAAGTAATGCAACTGCTATACCATCAAAGCCTTGTTCTGGCATAACACCAATTTGCATACATGTAGCATTTCCTAAATATTGAGCTACACCAGCTAAACCTGATAATGCACCTGATATCATCATTGCAATTACTATATTTTTGTTAACTGAAATACCTGCATATTCTGCTGAATATCTATTAAATCCAACTGCTTTTAATTCATATCCTAAAGTTGTTTTTTCTATAATAAACCAGAATACTACAACTGCTAATAAAGCTATTATAATTCCATAATTTAAGAAAGAACCTTGAAATAAATCAGTAAGCCATGGTGCTTTTAATGAAGCTACTTCTGGTATTTGTTTTGATTCTGTTTCAGCACCTTCTGCTTTAAAGTAAGCTGGTATTACATAATAAACTATCCAATATATTGTCCAGTTTAACATAATTGAACCAACAACTTCATGAACATTAAATTTAGCTTTTAAATATCCAACTAAACCTGCACATAAAGCTCCTCCTAATAATCCTGATAATACTATTAGAAGTAATAATAATGGTCTTGGTAAACTATCACATGTTAAAGCTATTGCTGTACCACAGAAAGCACCAAATAACAATTGTCCTGGAGCACCTATATTAAATAATCCAGTCTTAAATGCAAAAGCCAAAGATAATCCTGTTAATATTAAAGGAGTAGCAGTAGCCACTGTATTGGCAATTCTTTCTACTGACTTTAATCCACCTTGGAATAAATACTTATATCCTTCAGCAGGATCATGTCCCATAGCTATCATCAATAATGCTCCTGCAATCAATCCTAAGATAATAGCAAGAATTGATTTTAATCCATTATTTTTCATTATCTTTGTCCTCCTTTTTTACTCCAGCCATCATTAAACCAATTTCTTTTTCATCAGTTTCTTTAGCATTTACTATTCCTATTAACTCTCCGTTATTAACAACAGCAATTCTATCTGATACTGTAAGTATTTCATCTAATTCTAGTGACACTAAAATTACAGCTTTTCCTTTTTCTCTTTGCTCTACAAGTCTCTTATGTATATATTCAATAGAACCAACATCAAGACCTCTTGTAGGTTGAACTGCAATTAAAAGTTCTGGCTTAAGCTCTATTTCACGTCCTATAATTGCTTTTTGCTGATTTCCTCCTGATAAAGTTCTAGATAATGAAATTGCTCCTTCTCCAGATCTAACATCAAAATCCTTAATTATTTTATCAGCATATTTTCTTATTTCACCTTTATTAAGGATTCCATATTTATTAGAAAATGGTTCTTTCATATATTTTTCAAGTATCATATTCTCTTCTACAGAATAATCTAATACTAAACCTCTTTTTTGACGATCTTCTGGTATATGGGCCATACCTTTTTCAATTCTATCTCTAATACTTAAATTAGTTATATCTTCACCCATTAATTCAATTCTTCCTGATTCAACTTTTCTAAGACCAGTAATTGCTTCTACAAGTTCTGTTTGTCCATTACCTTCTACCCCTGCAATTCCTAATACTTCTCCAGCTTTAACATCAATGGTAAAGTCCTTTAATCCTAATACTTTTTTATTATTTTTAACATTAAGATGTTCTATTCTTGCTACAACATCTCCTGGTTTATACTCTGATTTATCTACACTAAATGAAACTTCACGTCCAACCATCATCTTTGCCATTTCTGCCTCTGATGTATCTTTGACATCTACTGTTCCAACATATCTTCCTCTTCTAATGACAGTACATCTATCTGCAGCTGCCTTAATTTCCTTTAACTTATGAGTTATAATAATTATTGATTTACCTTCTTTTACAAGGTGTTTCCATATAGCAATAAGTTCTTCTATTTCTTGAGGTGTTAATACTGCTGTTGGTTCATCAAAAATTAAAACCTCAGCATTTCTATATAACATCTTAAGTATCTCAACTCTTTGTTGCATACCAACACTAATATCTTCAATTTTTGCATAAGGATCAACATTTAATCCATATTGTTTAGAAAGTTCTTCTATTCTCTTTGCTGCTTTCTTCTTATCTAAAAATAATCCAAACTTTTTAGATTCTTTTCCTAATATAATGTTTTCTGTAACTGTAAAGTTATCAACTAGTTTGAAATGTTGATGAACCATACCTATTCCTAAGTCATTTGCAACATTAGGATTGCTAATCTTAACTTCTTTTCCCTTTACTTTTATAGTACCTTTTTCTGGCCTGTACATACCAAATAGAACACTCATAAGAGTTGATTTACCAGCACCATTTTCTCCAAGTAAAGCATGAATTTCACCTTTTCTTAATTGTAAAGTTATATTATCATTCGCTACTATCCCAGGAAACTCTTTTCGAATGTTTAACATTTCTACTACATATTCCATTCTGAATCCTCCAATTACATTAATTACTTATCCAAATGACTTGTATAAAAAAAGACGGAAGATCCGTCTTTTTTTATCTTCTTATATTATTAACCAATTAAATTACCTTGTTCTTTTGAAACTGTAATTTCTCCACTTTTAACTTTTTCAAATACTTCTGAACATTTATCTGTAGTTTCCTTGCTTAAGTTTGGATTTTCGTTTGGAATACCAACACTATCCTTAGTTGCATCTAATACTAAGCTCTTTCCTCCTGGGAAATTACCATCTAATTCATCTTTAATTAATGAATAAGTTGTAGTATCTATCTTCTTCATAGCTGAAGTTAATATTGCAGATTTTCCTGATTCATATTCACCTTCACTATATTGATCTGTATCTACACCTATAGCCCAAATCTTTTCTCCCTTTTTAGCTCTTGTCTTAGCTTCAGTAATAACTCCTGAACCTGTTCCACCAGCTGCAGCAAATACAGCCTTAACTCCTCTATCATACATAGTTGCAGCTAATTGTTGACCTGCATCTGCACTATTAAATGTTCCTTGATATATTACATTTTCAGGTTTTATTGTCATCTTTGTTCCTAACTTTTCGTTAGCATATTGAACACCTTGTTGGAATCCATAGTTATATTTTTGAACTGCTGGAATCTTCATTCCACCAACAAATCCTAAGTCTCCTTCTTTAAGTTCAAGTGCTGCAGCAACACCAGCCATAAATCCTGATTGTTCTTCTGCGAAAGAAACTGCTACTGTATTATCTCCAACTTTAGCTTCTTTCTTATCCCCTTCAAGACCATTGTTAGGTGATCCATCAATAATTATAAATTTAGCATCTTTATATTTTTCTTGAGCTTCAAAAATTGCTTGTTCAAACTTAAATCCTGGAGCTACTATAAACTTAAATTCTCCATCATTTAAATCTTTGATTTTTGTCATATAATCTGCTAATGTTTCTCCATCTGGTTGAAGGTAATTACTCTTAACTCCAAGTTCTTTCTCAGCTTTCTTTATTCCTTCCCAAGCCCCTTGATTAAATGATTTATCATCAATTGTACCAGAGTCAGTAACCATACCTACTTTTAAAGCTTCTTTCTTAGAACCTTCCTTAGTACTGCTTCCACATCCTGTTAATGCCCCAGTTAATAATAAACCAGTTAGAAATAATGCTAATGCTTTCTTTTTCACCTTTACCCCTCCACTTATTTAAAGTTAAGTCTACTAATTTTAAATTTGACAATAAATTTACATTAAAACATTTATCGCCATACAATTTACGATTTTATTTTATCTCTAAACTTTACTTTTTGCAAGAAAAAATTGAACGTTTTTTATAATTAAAAGAAAAATGTTCTGTTTTTATGTTTTTTTTAATTTATTTTTACTATTAATGCATTATTTATACCTTTTAAAGGAATTCAAAGTCCTATTATACGAACATTATTTTTTTGTCTTATTTATTCCGACTTATTTTTCGAATGGTTTATTTGTATTTTTACTTTTGTTTATAGTGTTATTTATTTTTTATCACTGTAATATTATTATTTTTATACATAACTTTCCCATATAACTTTTCTTCTCTTATCCAAAAATTATTTCTTTTATTAGATTCCTTATTAAAGATTTCGTCATTTATATTTTTTTCATCAATATCTTGTAAAATAGAATTTAAGTTTTTAATTTTCCATCTTTTAAAATCAAATTCTATAGTACTCAAAATCACGTTGCTATTTGTTTTAACAAACATTGGCCCACTTAAATCTTTCTCTAATCTATACAGTACATTATTATTTTGTCCAGCATCCAAGATACAAAAATATCCATAATCCATTACACTTCTAATAAGCCTCCCATAAACTTGCTTTAGCTTAATACAAAGATTAGGATAGTTAACTTCCATATATTTTTGATTTTTATATGTTGTTAATGCCTTTAATAACGGATCTTCCAAACTCTTATTAGGAATTTTATCTATAATAACAGAAGTCAATGCATCTCCTGGTACATCAATTCCTTCAAAAAAGCCTTTACTCCCTAAAATTATCACGTTCTTTTCTCTATCTTTTAAATATTTTATAGATTTCTTATGAGTATAGACTTCTATATCTGTTCCCTTAATTAAAGTTAATAATTGTTCTTCAACTAGCTTCTTTCTAAGATTATTAGTAAAGAGAACTAATATATGACCTCCTGTCTTTTTACTCATTTCAAATATAAACCTTGCAGATTTTTCAATAAAATTCGGACTGTTATAAGTCCCCATATCCTTAGGGATGAATATTTTAGTTTGTCTTTTCAAGTCAAAGGTTGGTGCTATTACTAATTCCTTTGCATCTTTTTGTCCTAAAATATATTTAGCTCTTTTAAATGAATTATTACTTCTCATAGTAGCTGATAAAAAGGTAGTACTTTTAACTTCCTTTAATATTTTTTCATTAAAAAGTTCATCAATATTTAAAGGTGTATTAGTAACTTTAAAATAACTATAATCCTTTGAAATTTCTATAATCTTCGCACAATTTCTATTTTCTTTTGGATTTTCCAAAAAAGCATCAAGTATTTCAAAGGCCGACTTAAGTTTCATAATATAATTACTTACAGCTATACACTCATTATCATCCTTTCCCTCTTCACCCTCTAATGTTATATTACTAATATATTTATTAAGTAAAGCATATAGACCATATATTTTTTCTTTAATCTTATTTATGTTTTCTTCTAACAATATAAGCTTCTTTTCTAGCGTTTCTTCTGCTAAATAATATTCAGATCTAAAATTGTATTCTCCACCAGCAAGCTTAAGTTCAATAGTCTTATTCAGCAAAATACTTATATAGGTGTCAATTTCTTTAACCCAATATTTAATCTTATCTAAATCTATTACTTCCCTATAACCATAGGTAGCATTTAAATTATTTAGCTGTCTATATATAGTAGGTTCAGTTTCACAAGCCCCTTTTAATAATTCTTGAAAGTCATTTGATATAAATTCTTCCGAAAAGAAATCATAACATTTTTCCATTAAATTATGAGCTTCATCTATTATTAAATGTGTTATTTTCTTCTTTTCACCATAAGGCCAGCTAGCCAGTAAGGAATGATTAATGACAGTTATATTTTCTGTAGGAAGCTCTAAGTATCTTTTTTTCAAATAACAATTTCTATAGCACTTTTCCAAATTACATTCATCATTATCACAAAGTACATTTGATATATACTCATCTAACTGAAAATGCATATAAGCCCAATAATTAATATTTTCTACATCTCCATAGTTTCCATCTTTACAAAGTCTTTTTAAAAATATTTCGGCTAATATGCTATTAATATCTCCATTAAAACACTGAGTTTTTATTAACTTTTCTGTACATATGTAATTACTTTTTCCCTTTATTGCACCATATTTTATTTTATTATCTAAACCTAATTTTAATAGGATATTAGGTATATCTTTCTTTATAAGTTGATTTTGTAATTCTTTTGTATCTGTAGAAATTATAAAAGATGCATCTTCGACTTTATAAGTATTACTATTTATATAAGCCTTTAGTGCAGCTACAAGTACATAAGCAAAGGTTTTTCCACTTCCTGTTGGAGCTTCTATTAAAATTCTTTCTTCTCTCTCTATGTTTTCTCTTATTTTTTTAGCTAAAACTCTTTGTTCCTCTCTAAATTGAAATTTAAAATCTTCTCCATTATTCCATATTTCAACTTCCTTCAATAAATCTTCAAACCTTTTATAATCCACCTTTATACTCTTTAGGTTAGGCTTTATAGTTCTATCTTCTTCGTAATTTACATATTCATATCCTTCATAAGTAAATATTAATGGTCTTTCTAAATATTTAGTCCAACTCCATCTATTTAATAAAGAATAATCTCTAACTAAGGTTAAATACATTGATTTTTTTCTTTTAGCTGCACTTTCCTCCCTAGTCCATTGCCTGCATAAAAGTGAATTTATTACAATAAGTAAATTTATTGATTGATCTAATGCGCTGTTACTATTTATATAATTTAAATTGGTTATTTCTTTAATAAGTGATTCTACAGTAAACTCTTTTCTCCAAGGTTCTAAAATTGCTGCAAATTCCTTAGAATCTAGCAATTCATTATTTACCTTACTCATATATTTATTCAAAAACTTTCGTACAAAATTTAAATTGTGACATATAACAGGTAAATTTCCCAAAAATCCTGCCACTTCTATTTCTACTTCATTTAAACTTCTAGCTTTCATTAAATCTGTTTTATTATATTTTTTTAATATCTCATTACTTGAATATCCTATATCTTTACTAGGACGTATTAATGTAGAATATTTAATTATCTCTTTATCTTTTATCTTAACAATTCCTATTTCAATTATTTCTGAATTTTCTTCACTAAAACCCGTAGTTTCCATATGAAAAAATACTACATTATCTAATACACTTTCTACTTTGAAATTCATAGTAATTAATTTCTCCTATTTTACAAATAATATCAAATTATTATACCATAAACATTTCTCATATATAAAAAGGAACTAACTGTAATTTAGATAATAATTACAATCAATTCCTTTTAAAACTACTTCTTTGTAATTAATCTCCTAGTATCTCTTCCAATTAATAATTCTTCATTAGTTGGAATAACTAATACCTTTACTTTCGAATCTGCACTAGATATATCAGTTTCTTTACCTTTTACTTCATTTTTTTTCAAATCAATCTTCACACCTATATCTTCTAACCCATTTACTACATCAGCTCTTACCTTTGGAGAATTTTCTCCTATACCTGCTGTAAAAACAATAACATCTACATATCCCATTTCAGCAATAAAGGCGCCTATTTCCTTTTTTATTCTGTTACAATATATTTTTAATGCGAAAATAGCCTTTTCATTTCCATTATCAGCTTCTCTTTCTAAATCTCTAAAATCAGAACTAATACCTGAAATACCTAATACACCTGATTTTTTATTTAATATTTTATCTACCTCTTCTACAGAATAATTAAGTTCACTTATTAGATATAAAGGGATCGATGGATCTACACTTCCACTTCTAGTTCCCATAACTATTCCATCTAAAGGTGTAAATCCCATAGTTGTATCTATAGATTTACCATTATTAACTGCACATAATGATGCACCATTTCCTAAGTGACAAGTAATCATTTTTAAAGAATTAAAATCTTTTCCTAAAAACTTAGCTGCTTCATGGGATACATATTTATGAGAAGTACCATGAAAACCATACTTTCTTATTCTATGATCTTTATAAAGTTCATAAGGAAGAGCATATAAGTATACGTTTTCTTCCATGCTTTGATGAAATGCTGTATCAAACACTCCAACCATAGGTGTATTTGGCATAAGCTCTTCACAAGCTTCTATGCCAATAATATTTGCTGGGTTATGTAATGGTGCTAACTTATAGCACTTCTTTATATATTCTTTTACTTCATCAGTTATTATTACTGAATCTTCATATTTTTCTCCTCCGTGAACTATTCTATGACCAACGCCTTTAATTTCCTCCATAGATTTAATCACACCATGTTCTTTATCTGTAAGAGCTTTAATTACATTTTCCATAGCTTCTCTATGAGTTTCCATATTAGTTTCTAAAATAAATTTATCTTTACCTGGAGTTTTTTGAGTTAAAACTGAACCATCTATGCCTATCCTTTCTACTAATCCTTTTGAAATTAACTCTTCATTATCCATGTCTAAAAGTTGGTACTTCAAAGATGAACTTCCACAATTAATCACCAATATCTTCATTTGCTATTTCCTCCACAATTTTTGTTATTTTCTTATACCATTTAAGTATTACCAAATAATAATTTTTTAACCTATTTTTTTATAATTTTTATAAAAAAATAAGGTACTGTCGCATAATTAAAAATTTAAGTTTCTCATTTTAAATTTCAAATTACTCTTCGTGCGACAGCACCTTTAATTTCTTTATATATTTATATATTTTTATATTTTTTATTCTGGCAAGGCCCTATGACCAATTCCAATAACAACCTCATCTAAATGCAATAATCCAATACTTAGAAAAATACAAACAGATATGTGCTCCCCTTTTCTAGCTATCCCTATTTTTCCACCTACACTTTGACCATTTGCTCTAGTACTAACCTGCATTAAAGCATCTCTTGTTGCTCCAATTACTGCACCTTCATGCAAATGTTCTTCCTTGATTAATCCGTTTCTTTTAGATGCAACTAATGCTCTTTCCAAAATTTTATGTATAGACTCATTAATATTTCCCCCTATATTAACTGCTGTAACTTTCATATCTGTTTTTCCATACTGTTCTTTTAAATGTTCTTCTTCTTCACGGCTGCTTATAGCCATTCTTGTAGCTACCTTTGCTACTTGAATACTAGTTTCCTTACTCATAACAAACTCCCCATTTCTTGCAAAAATAGTGGTTAGATAACTAATATCCTAACCACAATTATATAAAAACCAAAACTTAAGAACAAATAGAAAATACTATACACTCTTCTAAAATCAAT
Organism: Clostridium sp.; assembly: GCA_015058405.1. Lineage (GTDB taxonomy): Bacteria > Bacillota > Clostridia > Clostridiales > Clostridiaceae > Clostridium. Next base: position 25,234 of record SVCL01000091.1, on the reverse strand, counting down.
AAAGTATTAATTTCAGATTCATCATCTATATCAATTAAATCTGCTCTTATTTCCTCCACATATTTATCTAATATGATTGCCATACTAAACATCAACTTAATATTCTTATTCAAAAAATATTTAAATATTTTTCTACTTTTCATATCATTGTAAACATATTGTAATTCCTTAACGAATTCATCTATATCTTTTACTATAAAATTTGCCACACCTATCATAGGAAAGATTTCCTTTGATATAGGCATCTTCTTTTCTTTTATCTTATTTGCCATTTTAGATATATTATTTATGTTTTGTGTTATTTCTTTATCATCTAACATAAATTGAACTAATGATGATAAACATAATTCTTTATCTATTCCATGACTCTCATTTATTAAATGCTTAATCTTATTAATCTCATCTTTTATTTCTTCTATATCCTTATCTAAAGTTGAAAGTAAAGCATAATTTATAACGCTATCTTTTCCTAAACTATTCTTTATTTCAATTAGCTTATTAACTCTGTTTTGAAGCTCTACACCCGTATATCTCTTTACTAACATATACGAAGATAATACAGTTTCTTCCCTTTCATCAAAGCCTTTTGAAATTAAGAATTCATATACATACTTTATACTTTCATATTCTTTCGTATAATCTTTATCTGTATCATATAATAATGAAAATCTATTAATAAACTTTCTATTAAAAACTTTTCTATTAGTCTTATCTTTCGTTATGAACTCTCTAATTTCCTTTACTCTAAGAAACTCAACATCTTTATCTGTTCTACTATACAATAAAGCTTCTAAAATATTTAACTTTTTACCATCCCATCTAAAAGCTCTTCTTACTTCTCTATAATTCTCAGTAAGCAAATCAACCTTACCCCTCAGCTCAATATCCATATCATCATCCTTTTTTATTTATTATACTTAATGATAACATAAAAAATTAAATCATAAACACTTTTTTTAAAATTAATGCATTAAAATTATTATTCACTCCATCTATTATACTTATTATCCCTTTAATAGTATGACTTTCATTTAATTTTAGTTACCTCTTCTAAAAAATAAAGGAAATGTATCATAGCATTTTTTGATACATTTCCTTTTCATTTATTATTCTTAAATATATTCTCCCATTCTTCTAAACTTATTATATCTTATTTTTACTAATGATTCTTTATCTACCTTACTTATATTTTTAAGCTCTGCTATAAGTATCTCTTTAATTGTTTTAACCATTTTACTTGGATTCTTATGAGCACCTCCATAAGGTTCCTTTATTATTCCATCAATTATATTAAATTCTTTCAGATTTTGGGCAGTTATCTTCATAACATCTGAAGCTTCTTCTGCTCTACTTCCATCCTTCCATAATATTGAGGCAAATCCTTCTGGTGATAATATAGAGTATATAGAATTTTCCAACATATATATCTTATCTGCTACAGCTAATGCTAAAGCTCCTCCACTACCACCTTCTCCAGTAAAAATAGAAATTATAGGAGTTTTAAGTCTACTCATTTCTAATAAATTTTTCGCTATCGCTTCACCTTGACCTCTTTCCTCTGCATCTACCCCACAAAAAGCTCCAGGAGTATCAACAAAACAAATTACTGGTCTTTTAAATTTTTCAGCTTCCTTCATAAGCCTTAATGCTTTCCTATATCCTTCTGGCTTTGGCATTCCAAAATTTCTTTCTATATTCTCTGTAGTATTACTTCCTTTAGTAATAGCGACTACAGTAACAGGGATTTTTTCTAAAAAACCTATTCCTCCAATAATTGCTTTATCGTCTCCAAAAGCTCTATCTCCATGTAACTCCAAAAAGTCTGTAAATATATTATTTATATAAAAAGCCCCATTTGGTCTATCCTTGTGTCTTGCAATTTTAACCTTTTCCCAAGATGAATAATTTTTAGTTATTTCTATATTCATATTATTTCACCTCATGTAAAACTAAAGTTTTGTACAAATAAGTTCTTAATTTTCTTCTATCTACTATTGCATCTAGAAAACCTTTTTCCAAAAGAAATTCTGCTCTTTGAAAATTACTTGGTAATTCTTCTTTTATGGTACTCTCTATAACCCTTCTTCCTGCAAAACCAATTAATGCTCCAGGTTCACTTATAATAATATCCCCTTCCATTGCAAAACTTGCAGTAACACCACCGGTTGTAGGATCTGTAATAACTGTTATATATAATAAGCCTTCATCATCATGTTGTCCTATAGCAGCACTTATTTTTGCCATTTGCATTAAAGAAAAAATACCTTCTTGCATTCTAGCACCACCTGAAGTAGTAAATAAAATTAATGGCAACCTTTCTTTTGTAGCATATTCAACTATAGAAGTTATTCTCTCTCCAACTACAGATCCCATACTTCCCATCATAAAGAAACTATCCATAACACCTATAGCCACTTTTATGCCATTTAACTTAGCTACCCCAACTAATACAGCTTCATCACTATCTGTTTTCTTTTTGCATCCTGCTATCTTTTCATGATATCCTTTAAAACTTAAAGGATTAGCTGTTTTTATATCATTAAATAATTCTTCAAAACTTCCTTTATCAAATACCATATCTATTCTATCTTTTGACTTTAGTCTCATATGATTATTGCACTTAGTACAAACATAACATTCTTTAATCAAATCTTCCTTATAGATTATCTCACCACATTCATCACACTTAACCCACATGCCTGAAGGAATATTGGCCTTAACATCTTCATCTTTTAATATCCTACGTACTGTTCCATAAGAATTCTTTTTAAATAAATCTTTAAGCATTTTCCTTCACCATCTTTTCTAAAAATGTAGTATCATATTTACCACTTAGAAACTCATCTCTTTCTAAAATAGAATATTGAAAACCAATATTAGTTGTTATTCCACCTATTCCAAACTCAGCAAGAGCTCTCTTCATCCTTACAATAGCCTCATCTCTATCTTTTCCATAAGCGATTAACTTAGCTATCATAGAATCATAATATGGAGGAATTTTATATCCACAATATACAGCAGATTCTAACCTTATACCCATACCTCCTGGAACATATAATTCATTAATAACACCAGGACATGGCAAAAACTTATTATCTGGATCTTCTGCATTTATTCTACATTCTATAGCATGACCTGTAATTTTCACATCTTCTTGTGATATATCAAGTTTCATACCAGATGCAATTTTTAGTTGTTCCTTAACTAAATCTATTCCTGTAACTACTTCAGTTATAGGATGTTCTACTTGAATTCTTGTATTCATCTCCATAAAGTAATACTTACCATATTTATCAACTAAAAATTCAATAGTTCCAACATTTTGATAATTAACTGCCTTTGCTGCCTTTATTGCTACTTCTCCCATTTCTTTTCTAAGTTCATCATTTAAAAATATAGATGGTGATTCCTCTAAAGTCTTTTGACTTTTTCTTTGCATTGAGCAATCTCTTTCACCTAGATGAACAACATTTCCAAAATCATCTGCTATTATTTGAAACTCTATATGTTTTGGATTTTCTATAAATTTTTCAATATATAACCTATCATCAGCGAAACAAGCCTTAGATTCAGCTTTAGCCAGGTTGAATCCTGTTCTAAATTCTTCTTCATTCCAAGCTATCCTTATACCTTTACCTCCACCACCTGCGGCAGCTTTTATGATAACTGGATATCCTATTTCTTTTGCAATCATAATGCCTTGTTCTACATTATTAATTTCATCTTCATAACCTGGAACTACAGGCACTAAAGCCTCTTTCATAATCTTTCTGGCCTTTGCCTTATTTCCCATTAAATCAATACACTCATAGCTTGGTCCTATAAATTTTATATTACACTCTTCGCAAATCTTTGCAAACTTAGCATTTTCAGATAAAAAACCAAAACCAGGATGAATTGCTTCTGCGCCTGTTAATACACAAGCACTTAAAATATTTGCTATATTCAAGTAACTATCTTTAGATGCTGCTGGACCTATACATATAGCTTCATCAGCTAACTGAGTATGAAGAGCATCTTTATCTGCTTCAGAATAAACAGCTACAGTTCTTATATTCATTTCTCTACATGCCCTAATAATCCTAACAGCTATTTCTCCCCTATTTGCAATAAGCACCTTTTTAATCATAATTTATCACCTTTATCCTATTGCGAACATTATTTCAGCTTCACAAGCTACCTCTCCATCTACAGTAGCTAAAGCCTTACCCATTCCAATACTACTTCTTAACTTAATTATTTCTAAACTTAATTCTAATTTGTCTCCAGGAACAACCTGTTTTCTCCATTTAACCTTATTAGCCCCTGCAAATAAAGGAGTTTTACCTGCATACTCATCCATTTTTAAGATAGCTACTGCACCTGCTTGAGCTAATGCTTCTAGGATTAGTACTCCAGGCATTATTGGCTTTCCTGGAAAATGTCCTTGAAAGAAAGGTTCATTTCTAGTTACATTTTTATAAGCCTTAACACTTTTTCCTTCTATTAGTTCAGTTACTCTATCAACTAATAAAAAAGGATATCTATGTGGTAATATCTTTTCTATTTCTTCTGAATTTAACATAATTACGCCTCCTTGACTTTAAATATTGGCTGTCCATATTCAACCATCTCTCCATCATTAACTAATACTTTCTTTATTACACCATTTACTTGAGATTCTATTTCATTCATAAGCTTCATAGCTTCAATTATACATAATGTATCTCCTGTTTTAACATTATCTCCAACACTTACAAAGCTAGCAGAATCTTGAGAGGGAGAACTATAAAAAGTACCTACCATAGGAGCCTTAATTACTACTAAATCTTTTTCATCTTCCTCTATTTCTACAGGTTTAGTTATTTCTTCAACATCATCCTTTATAGTTTCTTCCTTTTCTATTAGCTTTTCTTCTTTAGCAGTATTTTCTCTTACCTTTTCTACTGAAGCTTCTGAATTATATTCTTTTTCACTTCTATCTAATGATTTGTCTATTTTAACAAATATTGTATCAGTCTTAAGTTCAAATAAAGAAATATCTGAAGAGTTAACAGTTTCTATTAATTCTTTAACCTTTTCAAATTCCATACTATCCCTCCTATTTATTCTCCCATCTTTTAAAAACTAATACTGCATTATGTCCACCAAAACCTAATGAATTTGACAATACATACTTTAAGTCTGCCTTTCTTCCAACATTAGGCACATAATCTAAATCTAATTCCTCATCTTTTTCTTTTAAGCCTATAGTAGCTGGAATAAACCCTTCTTGTAATGCTTTGATACAAGCTACTGCTTCAATAGATCCTGAACCACCTAATAAATGTCCTGTCATAGACTTAGTTGATGATACAGGAATATTATAAGCATAATCTCCAAATACCTCTTTTATAGCTAAGGTTTCACATTTATCATTTAAGGCTGTTGAAGTTCCATGAGCATTAATATACGATACTTCCTTAAGGTCAATATTAGCATCCTTAATAGCATCTCTCATAGCCTTAATAGCACCTTTTGCTTCAGGATCAGGAGCTGTTATATGATGTGCATCACAAGTATTTCCATAACCTATTATTTCAGCTAAAATATTTGCCCCTCTTTTCATAGCGCTTTCTGCTTCTTCAAGAACCAAAACTGCTCCTCCTTCACCCATAACAAAGCCACTTCTTTCCTTATCGAAAGGTATAGATGCTCTCTTTGGATCTAAAGTATGATTAAGAGTTTTCATACTTGAAAATCCACCAAGACCAACATGAGTTATTGGAGCTTCAGCACTACCAGCAAGCATTACATCAGCATATCCATCTTTAATAAGCCTATAAGCTTCTCCAATGTTGTTATTCCCAGTACTACAAGCTGTAACCATAGATGTACATGGACCCTTAGCACCATATTTAATAGCAATATTTCCAGCAGATAAATTAATTATTGCCATAGGTATAAAAAATGGAGATACTCTCTTTTTAACGCTATTCGCAGATTTTTCTATCTCCTTTTCCATACTTCCTAAACCACCAATACCTGAACCAACATAAACACCAAATTGTTCTCTATCAATCTCATCTAGATTAATTCCTGATGATTTTACAGCTTCATCTGCTGCAACTAAAGCAAACTGCATAAATCTATCTAGTCTTCTACATTCCTTCTTATTAATTACTGTTTCAGGATTAAAATTTTTAACCTCTCCAGCAATCTTGACATCTAAACTTTCTGTATCTATATTCTTAATAAAATCAATGCCTAGTTTTCCTTCTTTAATTGAATTCCAATATTCATCCACATTATTTCCTATTGGGGTAACTGCTCCCATTCCAGTTATAACAACTCTTCTTTTCATATTTTCCTCCTAAATAACCATTCCACCATCTACATTTATTGTTTGTCCTGTTATATAATTAGATTTATCACTGGCTAAGAATTCTACTAAATTAGCTACATCTTCTGTCTTACCTAATCTTTTTAGTGGAATTGATTTTTTTAATTCTTCCCTATACTTTTCTGATAAATCTTCTGTCATATCTGTATCTATAAAACCTGGTGCTATTGCGTTAACAGTAATTCCTCTAGAACCTATTTCCTTTGCTAAAGACTTAGTCATTGCTATTACTCCTGCTTTAGAAGCTGCATAATTAACTTGTCCTGCATTTCCTGTTATCCCTACTACTGAAGCTATATTAATTATTTTTCCTGACTTTTGTTTAATCATAATAGGTGTAATACACTTCAAACAATTAAATACACCTTTCATATTTACATCAACTACCGAATCAAAATCTTCTTCCTTCATTCTTAGTATTAAAGAATCTTTTGTAATTCCAGCATTATTAATCATTATATCTATAGAACCAAATTTTTCTTTTGCTTTATTTATTAATTCTTGAACTTCATCTAATTTTCTTATATCAGCTTTAACCTTAATAACATCTACACCAAATTCCTTAATTTCTTCTTCAACTTTACTAGCTTCTTCTTCACTGCTTCTATAATTTAAAACTATATTAATTCCATTTGATGCAAGTTTCAATGCTATAGCTTTACCTATCCCCCTAGAGCCACCTGTTACTATTGCTGATTTTCTTTCAGACATATTTTTGCCCCTTTCATTTAAGTTTGCTTATTGCTAAATTTAACGTATCAATATCTTCAACATGTAATATATTTAAAGATCTATCTACTTTTTTTACAAAGCCTGATAAAGCTTTACCAGGACCTACTTCTATAAAAGTATCTACCCCTTTATCTATCATATCTCTAATTATTTTTTCAAAATATACAGGAGACATAATATGTTCTTTTAATAATAACTTTACATCATCACTTTCTTCATAAAGGCATCCCTTTGTATTAGAATAAACATTTCCCTCTACTTTTCCTATATTCACATTTTTAACCGTCTTATAAAACTCTTCACTTGCATTTTTTAAAAGACTAGAATGAAATGGTCCACTAACCTTTAATTCTTTAGCTCTTCCACCCATTGAATTAGCTATTTCAACTGCTTTATCTATTGCTTCATTTGTACCTGAAATTACAACTTGCTTTGGGCAATTATAATTAGCACCTTCACATACTCCATAATCACTTGCTTGTCTAATTACTTCTTCTACTTGACTTTCTTCTAATCTAAGTATTGCTGCCATTTTTCCCAAGTCTTTAGGAAGAGATGATCCCATTATCTTTCCTCTTTCCTTAACTACTCTAAGTCCATCTTCTATAGAAAGTATTCCTCCTGCTATAAGTGCTCCATATTCTCCAAGTGATAATCCTGCATAATATTTTGCATCTATATCATTAGCTCTTAAAGCCTCTAATATTGCTAAAGAATCAACCAAGATTGCAGGTTGTGCATTTTCTGTAAGCATAAGTTCTTCTTCTGTACCTTCAAAAATCATATCTTTTATAGGTAAATCTAATATTTCTTCTGCTTTATCAAAAATCTCCTTACATTCTGGAATACTATCATATAAATCTTTTCCCATTCCTACTTTTTGTGACCCTTGTCCTGCAAATAAAAATGCTACTTTTTCTTTATTCATGTTTACCCCCAATAGCTCCTATACGTTCTCTTGTTTCTTCAACTAACTCATCTATTATTTCTTTTACTGTTTGTTCCTTATTTACAAGGCCTGCTATTTGTCCTGCCATAACATTTCCATAATCTACATCCCCGTCAACAACAGCTTTTCTTAATGCACCTTGTCCTAAAGTTTCAAATTCATTAGCATCTTTAGCTTCTTTTTCAATCTTTAATAATTCTCTAGATAACTTATTCTTTAAAATTCTTACTGGATGACCAAATCTTCTTCCTGTAACTTCAGTATCTATATCCCTAGCTTTTAAAACTTTATTTTTATAATTTTGATGAACAGTACATTCCTTTGCCACTAAAAATCTAGTTCCTATTTGAACACCTTCTGCACCAAGCATAAAACTTGCAGCTACTCCTCTCCCATCAGCTATACCTCCTGCAGCTAATACTGGAATATTTACAGCATCTACAACTTGAGGAACTAATGCCATAGTTGATAATGGTCCTATATGACCTCCCGATTCTCCACCTTCTGCAATAACTGCATCTGCTCCTAACTTCTCCATTCTTTTAGCTAAGGCTACTGATGCTACTACCGGAATTACTTTAACTCCACTTTCTTTCCACATAGCCATAAACTTACCAGGACTTCCTGCACCTGTTGTTACTACTGGAACCTTTTCTTCACAAACTAGCTTTGCTACTTCTTCTGCATGTTCTGTCATTAACATAACATTTACACCAAAAGGCTTGTCAGTAAGCTCTTTGGCTTTTCTTATCTCATTTCTAATCCATTCTATAGGTGCTGTTCCTGTAATAATTCCAAGACCTCCTGCTTCACTAACAGCAGCTGCTAAAGATGCATCTGCAATCCAAGCCATTCCTCCTTGAAATATTGGGTATTCTATATCCAAAAGTTCACATATTCTCTTATTCAATCTAATCCCCCCATCTTATTACCTTTATTAAAAAATAATACATATAAACTTAAATAATAAATCGGGTTAAAAATAAACCCGATTTACTAATAAAAAATCAGTTACTATTACTTATTTGCATTAACTTTTTCTTCTACATATTTAACTGCATCTGCTACTGTCTTAATCTTTTCAGCATCTTCTAATTCAATATTATATTTTTCTTCTAATTCTATAACTACTTCAAACAAATCTAATGAGTCTGCTCCTAATTCTTCAAATGTTGTATCTATTGCTACCTCTTCTTTTTCAACCTCAAGTTTTTCACATATTACATCTCTAATTTCTTCAAATATCATTTTCTTTCCCTCACTTTATAATTATATTTCTACTAGACATGAACCAACGGTTAAACCGCCACCAAAGCCTACAAGAATTATTTTTTGACCTTCTTTTAATAAACCTTTTTCATACATTTCATTTAATGCTATAGGTATTGATGCTGAAGATGTATTTCCATATTCAGCCATGTTAAGATAAAATTTATTTTCATCAGCCTTTAATTTATCTATAGCCGCATATACAATTCTTTTATTTGCTTGATGCGGAACAATATAGTCTATATCATCAATTTGTAGATTTGCTTTTGCTAATAATTCTTTTATTGTTTTAACCATAGATACTACAGCAAATTTAAATACACTACTTCCTTCCATTTTTACCTTTTTATTTTTCACACGTTTTTCTTTTACAAATGGGTTTTCAACATCAAAACTTCCACACTTAAGCACATCACCCTTTTCACCTTTTGAAAAAGATTTAAAGTATGCAATTCTTTCTTCTTGTGTTTCTTCTAGTACTACAGCTCCTGCTCCATCACCAAATAAAACACAAGTTGATCTATCTTCCCAATCAACTATCTTTGAAAGTAGTTCTACTCCTACAACTAGCGCTCTCTTAAAACCATTGCTTTCCATCAATGCATATGCTGTTTGCATAGAGAACATAAATCCTGAACAAGCAGCATTTATATCAAATGCCATAGCTCCCTTTGCTTTTATTTCTTTTTGCACTATACAAGAAACAGATGGAGTACACATATCAGGTGTTAAAGTAGCAACTATAATTAAGTCAATATCTTCTCCTTTAAGATTAGCTCTTTCTAAAGCTTTCTTACAAGCTTTAATAGCTAAGTCAGATGTATCTTCACCTTCTGAAATATGCCTTCTTTCAATACCTGTTCTTTGTCTTATCCATTCATCACTTGTATCTACTAGTTTAGATAAATCATCATTTGTAACTACTTTACTAGGCGCATAGGCCCCATAAGATTTAATTTTTATTTTACTCATCATTTCTCCTTAACAATGTATCTTTTTTTACTCATAAAGAAGCTATTTAATTTTTCTAATGCTGAAACTAATATATTTTGTTCTTCATTTGTTAATTCGCTAATAACTTCGTTTATCATATCATGATGAAACTTTTCATGTAATCTATAAGCCAGTTTTCCTTTTTTAGTAAGTTTAATTAATACTACCCTTCTATCTTCTTCTATTCTCTTTCTTTCTACGTAATCCTTTTTTATGAGTTTATTTACTGCTGTTGTTAAACTTCCAACTGTAATTTCTAAATCATGCGCCACATCTGACATAGTTCTTTCATCATACATACCTATAGTTTCTATGGCGTGTAATTCAGTGATTGACAAATCTGATAGAGGTCCACTTCTTAGGGTGTCTTCTTCAATCTGCAAAACATCATTAAAAAGCCTAACTAAAAGCTCATTAAGTAGATCATTTTTATTCATCAAATTCCTCCGTAACGTATAAAATAGCCTTTCTTAATATATTTTGCACATAAATGATTTTTATTCTTTTTCATATAATTGCAATATACTTTGATAATCAAAATATATTATAATCAAAGTATATTACCTTCAAAGTATATTGTCAATATTTTTCATTATAATATATAATAAATTTGGTAAAAATATAAAACAGATTGATTATTAGGAGGTTATTTAATGAGGAGAAAAATCAAATATTTTCTTATTGGAATCTTAGTTATAATAATATTTATTCCTATACTTTTTAGAAACAGAATTATTCTTTACTATGATCTTTATAAAAATTACAGTTCATATAAAGATAAAGCAGCATCAATAGATTATCCTGGAGATTTATTTGAAGATGTTGATATAAAAAAAGAAACTATAAAATATAAGGATACTAACAATGTAAAACTCAATTTGGATTTATATAGACCTGATAAAATTCCTTTAAAAGGTTCGCCAGTTATATTATATGTACACGGAGGCAGTTGGGCTTATGGCGATAATTATATTCCACAACCTCTTTCTCCACTTCTAGAAACCTTTTTAGGTAGAGGCTATAGTATAATTAGTGTGTCATATGAATTATTAAACAAAAACATTGATTTTTCTAAACAAGTATGTGACGTTAAAGATTCTATTAGATGGATATATAAAAATAAAGATACTTATAATTTCAATACTAATGAGATAGGAGTTATAGGTGTATCTGCTGGCGCTCATTTAGCAATGCTTTCTGTTTATTCAGATGAAGATGAATTTATAGATTCAAAAGAACTTGCTTCGTATCCTACTAATATTAAATATTTAGTAGACTTCTTCGGTCCAACAGATTTATCTACCTTAGATGAAAGCATAGCAACAGATGAAATAAATAATGCATTAAACAATATTGGCAACAAAGACGAATACAGAAAAAAATTCAGTCCTATTAATTATGTAAAGGAAGGACTCCCAAAAACAATAATTGTTCATAGTAAAGTTGATACTATGGTTCCTTATGATAATTCTTTATCACTTTATACAAAAAATAAAGAAGTTGGTAATGATGTAAAACTTGTAACTGTCAATGATATGAACCATGATTTATCTAATATTTCTGAAGATGATGCAAAAACTATTGCAAAGGAAGTTTTAACTTTTATTGTGAATAATTCACCATTATAAAAATAACTATAATGTAAAAAGATAAAGTATCAGTATCAAAAGTATTTAAACTAAAAATCATATAGTTCCACTTTTGATACTGTTCCTTCATCTTTTTTGTTTTCTCAAGAATATGTAAAATATTTATAATAAGCAAAAAACTTAATAATTTAAAAATATATATTTTTTACTAAAAAGACTATACCCATAAAAAGTTCTGTCATGCACAACTTTTTAACAGTATAGTCTCTACTTCACTTACTTTCTAGCAATTTCAACCTTAAGTTTCTTCCCCTTAATAGTTTTATTCTTAAGAGCTTCTAATACCTTTTTACCCTTACCATTAAGTATTTCAACATAAGATCCGTTATCTTGAATATCAATAATCCCTATATCTTCTCCTACTACACCTTCTAAATTAGATATAGTTCCAACAAAATCAACAGCTCTTATTTTCTTCTTCTTTCCACCATTAAAATAAAGCTTAGTTATTCCCTTATTAACACTTTTAGCCTTACTAGCTTTCTTCTTACCTCTTCTACTTAAAAACTCAATAGCTTCCTTTTCCTTATCTTTATCTAAAGTTAAATCTTTCAAATCCTTTTCTTCTAGCTTATAATTAATAAACTCTTCAATAGCATCTAAGTACTTATCTTCATAAGGAGTTACAAATGTAATGGCTGTTCCTTTCTTACCTGCTCTTCCTGTTCTACCTATTCTATGTACATATGCTTCTTTTTCTACAGGAACATCAATATTAATAACATGGGTAACATCTTCAACATCAATACCTCTAGCTACAACATCAGTAGCTATTAAAATCCTAAATTCCCCTCTTTTAAACTTTTCCATAGCTTCTATTCTATCTTTTTGCATCATTCCGCCATGAATTTTTATTACAGAATATCCTTTTTTCTTTGCAAAATCATAAGCTAAATCAACATTTTCTTTAGTTCTACAAAAAGCTACTGCTGTTTCAGGTCTCTCCTTAACTAATACCTTATTAAAAGTTTCTAACTTCTCACTTCCTAAAGGTCTGTACATATAATGATCAATCCTATTTGTTATAGCATTTTCTTTCTCTATTTCAATATTTACAGGACGATTCATATACTTAGTAGATAAACTCAATATTTCTTCTGGTATAGTTGCTGAAAATAACATAGTTGTTCTCTTTTTAGGTAGTCTTCTCATTACTCCTTCTACCTGTCCTATAAATCCCATGTTTAACATTTCATCAGCTTCATCTATTATTAAATACTTTATATTTTTTATATTCAAAGTTCCTCTATCTATGTGATCAAGTACTCTTCCTGGAGTTCCTATTACCATGTGAGTTTTATTTTTTAGTTCTCTTGCTTGATCTTTAAAAGGTGACTTTCCGTATAAAGCAACACCCTTTATTCTCTTGAATCTTCCTATATTCTTAACATCTTCATTAATTTGAATTGCTAATTCTCTAGTTGGACTAAGTATTAAAACTTCTGGATTATTTTCCTCCCAATTAACCTTTTCACAAAGAGGAATTACAAAAGCCGCTGTTTTTCCTGAACCTGTTTGAGCTTTTACTAATAAATCCTTATTTAATAATGCTTCACCTATTACAGCTCTTTGTACTTTAGTAGGACTTTTATATTCTAATGCCTCTAATGCTCTTATTATTTCATCACTTAACTTATAATCTTCAAATTTATTTTTCATTTTTTCTCCTTAAGTTATATGTATTTTATTCAAATAGCTTTCCTTCTAATAATTCAAAATCTAAAATTTTTATACTATTTCTATCAAAACTTATTATTCCTTCATCCCTAAGTTTTATAAGTTCTCTAGAAAAAGAAGGTCTTGGCATTCCAAGATATTGAGCTATTGCTTCCTTACTTCCCTTTAATTTAATATTTAAACTATTCTGCTCTCTACTTTTCTCTATTATAAAATTAATAACCCTTTCTTTTAAACTTTTAAATGATATACTCTTAACTTTTGCATTTAGCATGAATATTTTATCACTTAATAATGCAGTAAAATTTTCCAATATCCTTTCTTCACTTAAACATAAATTCAGCATCTCTGATCTTTTTATAAATACGATTTCACAATTTTCTGCAGCTACTACAGTTGCAGGATAACTTCTAAAGGATGAAAATACTAATGCTTCTCCAAAAACATTACCTTTTCTAAGAGTTTGAAGTATAATACCATTACCATTAGAATATATACGTTCTATTTGTACAGATCCTTCTAATATTAATCCTATAGATGTGCACTCATCCTCTTCATGAGCAATAATATCACCTTTTTTATAAATTGTTTTATAAAATCTTATTTTTTCTGATATTGCCTCAACTTCTTCTATTTTCATATTTTTAAATAATTGATTTTTTAATAACTTCTCTATCATAAACTTAATTATATACTAATTTTTTAATATAAGATATTAATTTTTAATTTTACTTATATCCTTCGTACAAATTTCACCTACCATACTAAAATAGAAACTCATTAAATTGTAAGCTTCCCATTTTTTTAGTATCACTTGTCTAAACAACAAAAAAGGATGTGTCAAAAGCTATTTAGTACTATAACATTTTTAATGCTATAGTCTTGCTTTTGATACATCCTTTAGTAATTATCTTTTATATTAATTCTTAAATGAATGAATAGGAGCTGGTATTCTACCACCTCTAGCAGTAAATAATTCTGAAGAATTTGGATTAACTCTCATAACTGGAGCTCTTCCAAGTAATCCTCCAAACTCAACCATATCTCCAACTTTACATCCTGGAGCTGGTATTATTCTTACTGCTGTTGTTTTATTGTTTATAACACCAATTGCTGCTTCATCAGCTATCATAGCCGAAATAGTTGATGCTGGTGTTTCTCCTGGAATTGCTATCATATCTAGACCAACTGAACATACACAAGTCATAGCTTCAAGCTTTTCTAAATTTAAAGAACCTTTTATTACTGCATTTATCATTCCTGCATCTTCAGATACTGGTATAAATGCACCACTTAATCCTCCAACATGGCTACATGCCATAACTCCACCTTTTTTAACAGCATCGTTTAATAAAGCTAGAGCCGCTGTAGTTCCATGAGTTCCTACTGTTTCTAATCCTATTTCTTCAAGTATTGCTGCAACAGAATCCCCAACTGCTGGTGTTGGTGCTAAGGATAAATCAACTATTCCAAAAGGTACATTTAATCTCTTAGATGCTTCCTTTGCAACTAATTGCCCCATTCTAGTTACCTTAAATGCAGTATTTTTTATTGTATCAGCAACTACATCAAAAGATTCTCCTCTAACCTTTTGAAGTGCTCTTTCTACTACTCCTGGTCCACTTACACCTACATTTATAACTTTATCTGCTTCACCAACACCATGGAAAGCTCCTGCCATAAATGGGTTGTCTTCTACTGCATTTGCAAATACAACTAGCTTTGCACATCCAAAACCTTTTTGTTCTTTTGTAAGTTCTGCTGTTTCTTTTATTATTTGTCCCATATCTCTAACAGCATTCATATTAATACCACATTTTGATGAACCTACATTTACAGAAGCACATACCTTACTTGTAACTTTCAAAGCTTCAGGTATAGATTTTATAAGTATTTTATCTCCCTTTGTGCATCCTTTATGTACTAAAGCTGAAAATCCTCCAATAAAATCTATTCCAAGTTCATTAGCAGCCTTATCTAAAGTCTTTGCAAATTCTACATAATCTTCATCATCAGTAGCTCCAGCAATTATTGATATTGGAGTTACAGATACTCTTTTATTAACTATTGGAATTCCAAATTCATTTTCTATTTCCTTACCAACTTTAACAAGATCCTTAGCTGAAGTCATTATTTTGTTATATATTTTTTCTCTAGCCTTCACCCCATCTGAATCAATACAATCTAATAATGATATTCCCATAGTAATTGTTCTAACATCTAGATTTTCTTCTTCAATCATTTTTATTGTTTCTAAAACATTTTGTGCTGTAAAATTACTCATTTTTTATGCCCCCTTATAACTTTATACTGAATGCATTAAGTTAAATATTTCTTCTCTTTGTATCTTTACTTCTACCTTTAATTCTTTACCTTTAAGGTCTAAACCTTTTTTTATTTCTTCAATATTTGCATTAGCTTGACTTTGATCTAATAGCATTATCATTGTAAAATATCCATCCATTATTGTTTGGTTAACATTTAGGATATTAATATTAAACTTTTGTAATTCATTACTTATTCCTGCTATTATACCTACTTGATCCTTTCCTATTACTGTAAGAATTGACTTCATACACTCATCTCCTATTCATATTTTTTATAATATAAAAGAGCTATAGCCAATATAAAGGGACGAAATTATTTCCGCGGTTCCACCCTTCTTGGCAATAGCCCTGCTTTAAACTAATTAATGCTCCAAGGCTCCATTTTCATAAAATCAATTTAGCTACTTACACCAAACGTAGCCTCTCTAAAAAATTAATAATATTACTTTTCCTCTTCCTAACATTTTTATTACTATTTTATTTTTAAGTTAATTTTATATAATCAACTTCATTTTGTCAAACCTTTTTGTATTTTTTATTAATAACGTTCGTATTTTTTCTATAATTTATACTTATAAAGTTTAACTTTCTTCATCTGCTTTATCTAAGTGTTTTTTATCTTCTTTAGGTTTAGCCCAACTTCTGTTTTCTTCCCAACCAGTATACCTGTAATGAGCTAATCCATTAACACACCAGGGCATTCCTTTTTTAATTGCATCATAAACATCCGGATTATTTAAAAGATAGTACGCTTCATTAAATCCATCTGTTGGTGGTGTTGGTAATCTTCCTTCTGCTTTACCATACTCAATATAGTGGGCTAATAATTTATCCCTGCTACTTCCATAAATCTTTACTACATCGGGATTTTTTTTCCTGTAATAATTTTCACTAAATTCATATAGTATATCAAGGGACTTATAGCTAGGCATATCCCAAGATCTATTTTCTTTCCATCCTATACACCTATAATGCGCTAATCCTGAGGCAAATCCATTTCCTGATGATACATTAATATTTACATCTGGATTATTTAAAAGGTAATAAGCTTCATTGAATCCATCTGTTGGTGGTGTTGGTAGTCTTCCTTCATCTCTACCTCGACGAATATAATGATCTAATAAAGCTTCTCTACTATTTCCATAAACCTTTACTACATCTGGATTTTTTTCAGCATAATATGACTCACTAAAATTATAATTATAATCCACCTCTTCTTCCTCCTTAACATTATTTAAAATATTTAAGTTAAAAACATTCAAATCAACTTTGCCATTTATACCAGAAACATTACCTGTATCACTATATTGATGTCCACAATATATCTTACCCCAAATTTCAGTATTTCCTGGCTCCCAAGGCTTTTTTTCATAATGAGCTATCCAACAAGGATATTCTTTAAGCCTGTTATCCAAATTGCTATTCGCAAAATAAGGAGAAGTATATATACAAATTTTTATGTCATTAGTTAAACTTTCAAACTTATTAATAAATCTAATTGCATAGTCCATAACTGCAAAACCTGTTTTTTCGATATCCAAACAAGCTCTTAAATCATTAGCCTTCCCTTTTATATTTTTATAAAAACTTTCAGCTTGAGTTTCAGGACTACTTGTACCAACTAAGAAATGATAGAAACCTGTTTTTAAGTTAGCTGCTCTAGCTTTCACATAATTTTGCTCTAATAAAGGATCTATAAAAGTTGTCCCTTCTGTTGCCTTAATATACACACATTCATACCCTGATAATTTAACCTTAGCAAAATCTATAGTTCCGTTATGCATAGATACATCTAGACCATTAGCCATCTAAAAACATACCTCCTTAGTAAATTCTTTTTAAACTTCATCTATAATCATTTTATGTATACATCATATAATTGTTAATTAAAAAAGTTTTATAATTTCTTATACGCAAAAACAGTACTAAGTTTAAACTCAGTACTATTTACATACATATACTAACAGGTACTACTATTAGAGAAACACCACTACAGCTAAGCCTTGGCATAGTAGGTATTATTACTCCATTTTCCGATAATACTTCACAATATGGCAAACAACTATTTAATACCTTTTCATAAAAATCATGTTGAGCTGTCTTCCTTAATAAACTTATACATTCCCCACTATTAGCTACTTTAATTACTTTTCCAAAAACTGTACAAGGACAATCTACTTTATCAAAAATATAGGAATTATTGTTCATAAAAAAATTATCATTAACATTAATTACCACTGGAGTATCACCACAAGTCATTATCATATCTTCAGTAGAATTCTTATTAAGCAAGTCATTTAAATGATTTATCATTGTATTAATAACCTTGAAATTCATTATCTTATTTACATTTCCCTTCATAAGACTTTCTTTTTTATCAGCAATTATGGAATCAAGTGACTCGCAACCAAAACAATTGAATACAGAAAGAAGACAATCTAAATAGGAATTTATATTT
Organism: Clostridium sp.; assembly: GCA_015058405.1. Taxonomy (GTDB): domain Bacteria; phylum Bacillota; class Clostridia; order Clostridiales; family Clostridiaceae; genus Clostridium. The sequence continues at coordinate 6,819 of SVCL01000091.1, read as the reverse complement.
TCAGTAGTAAGCTTACCTTGAATCTTTACATATTCACCTTCTACTACTTCTCCTGCTGTTATAGTTCTATTATTAAAAGTTCTCATAGCTTGAGCAGAACTTAAACTTGTAAGTATCTGACTATGTAAGCTAAAGGTTGTATATATAGTTTTTATTTCTTCTTCTTTTCTTATAAATTCTCTATTTTCCAAATTAGCATTGCTTGAATTTCCTGTATCTAACTGTTCTACTTTTGAACAATTATTACCTTTAAAACCTTGTCGTTCTTCTTCAAAATACCTATCTTCACCAAAATTAGATTTCTTATTATTATACCCAGCACTTCCTATAAGCGTTCTATCCTGAGTTAATTTTGTAGTTCTTATATCTATGTATCCGCTTAAAAATAAAGAAGATAAGTTTTTTACCAAACCTTCATCAAGATATATTAAAAGCGCAAGAGTTTCTTCGTCCATAACTTCACTTCCTAAATAGAGAGGTTCATTTTAATATTATTTGCACTTTAATGTTTTTATTCTTATTTATAAAAATATTAAAACTTTATTTATTTTTTTTATCCTTCTTTGATACATAAGGATTATCTTCATAGTAAAATCTATATAGAAAATCTTTTGCCTCTTCTGCATAATCTATTCCTATTCTTTTGCTTTCTACTATTTTACCTGTGCTTTCTTCCTTCACTTCAAATAATTTTTCTAATTCTTCATCTTTTTCTGTTATATACATTTCTCCACCAAAAAACATAGTATTATTTAACCTTTTAGTTATATCTAAAGCAATGCATAATTTAGAAGGCCCTGATGTCAGATTAAGAATTTCCTTTTTAGTTAACTCATTATAACTTTTCTTACTTCTCATTTTAGCCATAAAATCTAGACCAATAAGAGGTTCAATAGCTCTTATTAATACACCTTGAGGCTCACCTTCCCTTTCTGTAATAGCATTTAAGCACACATACATACCATATATAGTATAAATATATGCTGTTCCTTCTTTTCCATACAAAGGCATTACCCTAGGCGTCTTTTTTCCTCCATATACATGAGCACCTTTATCTAATACTCCTAAGTACCCTTCTGTTTCTACTATTTTTCCACCTATTACCTTTCCATCTACTTCATGAATTAAATATTTTCCAAGAAGTTCTCTAGCTACTAATAAAGTTTTTCTTCCATAAAAATCTTCTTTTAATATTTTCATAACTTTCTCCTCTTAAAATTATGTATGCCTTAATAAAATTCAAAAATGAATCTTATTAAGGCATACATAATTATTTTTACACTTATAGTATTTCCTTAAGTGCGTTTATTAATTTGTCAATTTCTTCTTTAGTACCAACTGTTATTCTTAATTTATCATCAAGTCTTGGACTATTAAAATATCTTATATATATCTTATACTTTTCTAATTCCTTAACTATTTCAGCTGCACTTTTTCTTTTTGGTGTACAAAGAATAAAATTTGTATTTGATGGAATAATTTCAAAACCTAATTCTTTTAATTTTTCACCTAAATATTTTCTATCATTCTTTATTTTTTCTATAGTTTCTAAATGATATTTTTGATCCTTTACAGAAGCTATACCAACTATTTGACTTACATAATTTATATTATAAGAATCTCTACATTTGTCTAAATAACCTATTAATTTTCTATTTGCAAAGCAAAAACCAACCCTTGCACCACATAAAGAATATGATTTTGACATTGTTCTCATAACTATTAAATTGCTATAGTCATTAATATACTTAATCATTGTTGCATCTTCATCACAAAATTCCATATACGCTTCATCAATTACTACTAGCCCATCATAATTGTCTAAGATATATCGTATTTTTTCTGTTGATAAAAGAACCCCAGTAGGTGCATTAGGATTAACTAAGAAAATAGCATCTGATTTTACATCAAGTAATTTTTTAACATCTATTTCATAATTTTCATCCACATCAACAAAGGTACAACTTATGCCCTCCATAGCAGCACTTACTTTATAAACTGTGTATGTTGGATAAGGAGTAACTATATTGCCTCCCTCTTCTAAAAATGTCTTCACTATTAATGAAATAACTTCATCAGAGCCATTCCCACAAAATACTTCGCTTACATCAGTATTGTATACCTTCGCAATAGCTTCTCTTAAAAAGATACTTTGTGCTTGTGGATATATTCTAAACTTCTCCACATTCATATTTCTTATTGCTTCATTAACTAAAGGAGATGGTGGATATGGATTTTCATTAGCATTTAGCTTTATTACCTCAGGATCTTCTAAGTCAGGTTGAAATCCTGGTACATACTCCTCTAATTCTTCAATATACTTTTTAATATTCATAAAATCACCCCAAGTTTTATAAAGATATTGTCTTTATTACAGATTATAGCAATTTATCACAATAAAGTATATATCTTCTAGGATAATTTTATCCTATCATTTCCTCATTTAATTCATAAATAACTTCTTCTATATTAGTTTTTCCTTTATAATACAAATACATTTCTGCTAAATCATCTTTTATTATATCTTGAATCATTACATCTTCTCGATTTGTTAGATATACACATTCCTTAGTTACACTATCAAAAACCGCTATTGCCTTATGCCTGTCCCATAAAATCCAAACTGCTTTTTCTTCATATATTTTGGGACAATAATTTTTACATAGTATATCTATAAAACCTCTAAAACTACAACTACCTATAACTTCTAATGTTTCTCTGTTAGGTGCCTTCTTATCATCTCTCATAGACACACTTTGTCTCTCCATATTTATTTTCATAAAATTCTCCTACCTTTTTTACTATGTTACCCATTACCCATTTAAATGCCTTTCTAATTATATAGCAATAATTAGAAACAGTAAATACTTTTTTACATATAAAGGTAAATGTTTTCTCGGAATTTTTATATTTTTTTACTTTTTAACTAATTATTGTTTTCAATACATATATCACTATAAATTAAGACATTCAATATCATTATATATATCGAATGTCTTAAATATTACTTTCTATCTATAGATTTATTTCATCTTTTTATACTTTTTAGCTTTAGCTATTATATCCTTCATATCTTCTGCCATCTCAACTAATATGTTATTTTTCATACCATTTCTTTTGAATTTTGATTTCATATTTCTTAGCATTTTATTTTTCATATAAATACACTCCTTATATTTATTTGTAAGATAAAAATTTTTATCTACAAATCTATAGTTTGTACAAAGAGAGTTTATTATACTGTATAATATAAAAAAGTTAAGAAAGATATTTAATTTTCTTAACCTTTTTCAAATATTTATATTTTATTCGTGTTCAAAACTACTACATATTGTTTCTGTATATATTTCTGCTGATGATCCATCAACTTCAATTCTAGATAAATCGCAAAGAGTCTCACAATTATGCTTACATGATTTAACAAAGCAAACTAATGCATCACATTCTCCATGAGAATTTGTATTATTAGTCAAATCGCTATAAAGAAGTTTATTTAAAAAGGAACCACAACATGTTTGCTCATCAGATATAGCAGATTTTCCTCCTATATTTACTCTATTAGCATAACAAACATGACTTTTATTATGTGAACAGCTATCAACTGTGCATGCTATTTTACTCATATTTTCAACACTCCTTAACCAAAATATTTATCAATCAATCAAAAAAGCTCTTACATGTTTAGCTTTATCCTGAGATTTTTTGCTCAAAATTAATATTATCAATAGCCAGTTATTTTATTCATTATTGTGTACACTAAATCACCTGTGTTTCTTTTCATATAAGAGTAATGTAGAATTTCATAAAATTTTGCTGTTAATCTATATGCTTCTGTTCCAAGAACATCAATTACCTGACTTATAGTATCTGTATCTCTACCTAATGCTAAAATTGCTTTTTCATGGTTTACGCATAATAGCTTCCCCCTTTTTGTAATTCATAGTATTTCTTATCTCCTGGATAATATTCTTCATACTCATGACCTGTTAAAGTTAATTTTCCATTTTTAACTTCAATATTTTCTAGAACTACTCCTCCATTGTAGTTCAAGCCAGTCACTTTATCTTTTCCACCCCAATTTTTATGTGAAATAAGCCACTTAGAGGTATCTAAATCCCCTCCTAAAAAATAATTAAAAAAATCCGTGCACTAACACAGACAAATTTTTAAAAATGGCTTTACCACACTTCTATTAACTGAATTACATCCAGATTTTTTTAATATTTTTAGTATATTTAACCTTACCTTAAGTCACCTTTTTAACCATATAGCAATGTTCTTAAGGATTAAACATTTATTAATTTAATTATAATACAACTTAAAGATTATCATTTATTATTAAAATATCTATCAACTAATCCCTTAAATGCTCTTCCATGTCTTGCTTCATCTTTACACATTTCATGAACAGTATCATGTATTGCATCTAAATTTTCTTCTTTAGCTCTAGTAGCTAATTTCTTTTTACCTGAACAAGCACCAAATTCTGCTTCTACCCTAGCTTCTAAATTTGACTTAGTATCTGGCATAACAACTTCACCTAATATTTCTGCAAATCTTGAAGCATGATCAGCCTCTTCATAAGCTATCCTTTTATATGCTTCTGCAACCTCTGGATATCCTTCTCTATCAGCTTGACGTCCCATAGCTATATACATACCAACTTCAGTACATTCACCCATGAAATTAGCACGTAAATCATCAATAATATCAGGTGCTATATCTTTAGCTATTCCTATACGATGTTCATCTGCCCATTGTAATTCGCCCTTAACCTCTTCAAATTTATCTTTACTAGCCTTACATATTGGACATTCTTCTGGTGGCTCATTACCCTCATGAACATATCCACATACTGTACATATAAATTTTTTCATAAATTAACCTCCCTTTATAATATAAAGTTATTATTCCTCTAAAATCATTTTTTATTCTTTAGGAAGAATATACAGAATATTATGGTAAGTTTAATTTTTCCAAAAAATGTATCAAAGGTATATACTTTAAAACCCTTGATACATCTTACTCTATATTTTACTTAATTAATTGTTGTAATAATATCATTAATGAACCACCTAAACAAATTAATAGTGAAATCACTACAGATATCTTCACATATTTTAATCCCTTTTTATAATTCTCTTGCGATACTTCATCATCACCATTTACCATTTTAAAATATTTTTTACTTTTTATAAAGCAAAAAACATTAACCGATACCATAATTAATAATATTAAAATATATACTATTTTCATCATTTTCACTCCATATGTAAAGTTAATTTTATTAATATATATATATTATCACGTCCATAGTTTTTCTCCTAGACTTATATCATAAATTTATTGTATTTCATATATTAAATTAATAGCTAAATAGTTAAGCGAGGAGTCTTTTATGTTTAGGTTTTTCATCTATAAATTTTTCAATACTTTATCTAAGCCTTATGAAACACTGAACGAAGATATTTTTAAAAAATATATAAGTGACGAAAATCTTATTAATGAAATCTTAATTATTAAACAATTTAAATATCTATGGAGAAAAAAGATTGGAAACACTATCTCGAAAGAAAAATTTAAAATACAAAATATAAAAACAAATAAAATTTCTAATAAATATTATTTAAAAGTTTCTGTAATACATTCCTTTAAATTAAATAATAGTAATATTACTAGTAAAGAATTATTAAAATTTAATTTTTTAATTAAAAACAAAAAAATATCCTTTATGAAAAATAAAGAATACGTATTATTAGATAGTAGCGAAAATTTTAGTAGCCTTTTTAATAGAAATCAAGTTTCCAAATTAGAATTATACTCCGAAAAAATTAATAATATTGATAAACTATATATAGAATATCTTAAACTTCTACCTAATTTCAAGCGATCTTACACACCTGAAATTTCTCAAAACCACAATAGATCATCTGCCATTTCTTATGCTAGAAAATATGCCTTAAATTATAATTCTAAATACAAAGACTTCACCGATAATGGAGGCGACTGCACAAACTTTATTTCTCAATGCTTAGCTGCTGGTAATGTCCCTTTATCAAAAACGTGGAGACCCTACTCTAATACATGGATTAGAGTGAATGAATTATATTATTACCTATCTCGAAAATCTATTGGAACTCCTGCTTCCTTAGATAATACTATACATGAAGGTGACATACTTCAGTTTTTTTCTAATCCAAAAAGTTTTTTTGATCATTCCAGTATTATTACTAAAGTTCTTGACAATGATCTTCTTTATTGTTGCCACACTTATGACAAACTAGATTTTCCTTTAAGCGAAGTATATCCTATAATTTATAATAAATTAAGATTTTTAAATATTAATTATTAATTAAATTATAATTTCTTTACCCATACATCTATATTTACCATTAAAATAGTTCACTACTTCGTAAATACCAAAAAAATCACTAAGCATAATACTTAGTGATTTCAGCTTGTAGACAAAAGGGTTAAATGCATTCGCATTTAGCCCTTTTGTTACTTAATATAAAAAGGTCTATAAAACTTTTTGTGAGATTGGACAATAAATTGTCCAAACCGGTAGGTAATAACCCTTTTCGGTCCAGCCATATTGCCAATTTTTTCAAATTCATACACGCAAATAAGAGGTTAAGCTCCATCCTAACCTTTTTTATACCTCGATATTGTGTATAACGCATACCATGTTTTTCTTTAGCGTCAGCTTATCACTTTTATATTCTTTGTATCCATCTCTATTAGTTGTACTATATTTCAATACCAGGAGTTAATTCAAAACCTAAAACATAATTGTTCTTATCACAAGCAGTATTAGCT
>SVCL01000090.1 GCA_015058405.1 Clostridium sp. | reverse complement strand
TCCATTATACTTATCACCTTCTACACTTCCTCTTACACCCATTTTAATTTCCAATTTATTATGTGTATAAGAGTTAATTTTTATTAGGTGTGGCTTACTTTTTAATGATTATAATGGATTACTAATAGTTTGTGCTAAACATCTATTACATATCTGTGAGTTTCATCCAATATACTTAATGCATTATCTATTCTTTTAATCTGATTCTCTTTAATGAACTTAATGTGTAATAGCTTGTCTACTTCCTCTTGGTGCTTCTCTGCTTGGTTTTCTACACTAGAGGTAATCTTATAAGTAGGGCTTGTCCTTTCCCCTTGTGGACTTGCTGTAATACCTAGACATTCATATTCTTTTTCTTTTATTTCTATTTCTATATTAACTATATCTGCTTTAAGTTCCTTATACTTCTTTATTTTATTTCTTATTTCTTTTAGCCTCATTATTTTTCCCTCCTTAAAAAAATCTATCTTTTATAAAGCAATTGAATAGATATTTAAACCATTTTTCTTCAAAATGATTTAATTCTTTATAATTTTTAATCAATAAGTTGTATAGCATTACTCGTCTACCTCCCTTGGTCTATTTTTAATCTTTTCTAAGTGTTTAGAGTATCCTTCCATAACTTCCTCAGCTGTAATTCCTGCCTTATGCATTAATCCAAGTTTTGCTTGTAAAGTATCAAAGAACTCTTCTATAAGATTTTCTTTGTCTTTATTTCTGTAAGCTGTCCAAAACTCATTTTCTTCTTCCAATACCTTTTTTATTTGATCTTCATTTGATACTTGGCTTAAATCTATATTCTCAAATTTAATTTTCATCTATCTATTCCTTTCTTTAGCCTGTTCCATTATTCTAAAACTTTTAATAATCATCCCTTTTATCCTGTTCTTCCCAATGATATTTCATGTATTCCTTGTACGTAGGAACTACACACTTATTCCATACTTCTTTATAAATTGATTTTTTATCATCATCAAATGTCTCATATCCACCATCTTTTATAAACATTTTGTAATGAACTTGTCCTAAAAAGTAATTTAAATTAGTCTTACGTCCATTCCTTGGAACTTTAAAACAATCAATAGCAAGTACTTTAGGTTTACTTAGCTTTTCTTTTAGTTTTCTATTTTCTTCTAAAATCTTATCCATTCTACTTTCAAGTGCTTCTATCTCCTTATCTTTATCTTCAATTAATGATTGAAGCTGTTGTAATAAAAAATCAAATTTCTTTGCTTTAGGTTCAACTTTTACATCTTCACCTAGAAAACTAATCTGTGTATTCATTTTTACATTCCTCCAATTTCTCAATATCTATAGCACTTGGAGCTCCTATAAGTTCATCAGCTAGAACGCAATCTCCTTTAGCATTACAGAAATCACAATATTCACATGAACTTGAACTACATTCATCTATCAATATCTTTACAACTTCTAAAACTCTTTCTTTATTCATATCTATACCTCTCTAAATCTCAATTACATTTTCTTTCTTAGCAGCTTTAACTGTTCCTAAAATCTCAAAGTTAACAATATCCTTTTCTATTTCTGCCCATTTCTTAAATACTTCCTTTGCATTTTCTTCTGAAGTAGCATTTACTATTACCTGCTGTTCTCTATAGTTACCTTTTCTAGTAGCATAAGAGAAATAAACTGTATATTGATTAACAACTATCTTGTTTATTATTCTTTTTAATTCTTCCATCCCTACACCTTCTTATATCATTTTCAATAAATACTTCTTCTTTTCCCCATTAATATTTCATGTTTTCTAATTCTGTTTTCCTTCGCATGCTTCATCGCTAGGGCTATTGGTTTCACACATCCACCCCACCCGAGTATATGCATACACTCAGCACTCTTCGGACAGTCATTACAGTAGTAGTGCCAGTTATTATAGCAGTACCCCCATATTCTTTTAGCTTGTCTTTTCCAAGGTTTATTAGCACCCATATTCTATTTCCCTCCACCTCACTTTTGTACCTCCTTAAAATGGCATGTCCCCATCCTCAACTGGTGTAATATCATCATTAAAGCTTCCTCCACCAAATACATCATTATTAGAACCACCTGAACTTGAACTATTACCATTAGAGCCAATAAACTCAAAACTTTCTACTGCAACATCTGTTGTATATCTTTTAGTACCATCTTGAGCATCATAGCTTCCTGTTCTAATACTTCCAGTAACTGCTATCTGTCTACCTTTTGTTAGGTATTGAGATATAGTTTCCGCAGTTTTACCAAAAGCTACACAGTTTATAAAATCTGTTTCATCTCTTTTAAATTGTCTATTAACTGCAACTGTAAACCTACTTACTGCTGTACCACTGCCTGCTGCGAACTTTAAGTCAGGATCCTTTGTTAATCTTCCTATAAGAGCAACTTTATTCATCTTTTCACCTCATATTTTTATATTAAAATTAGTAAACCATTGTTCTATTTTGGCATAATCTTTTTCACCACACCTATGGCAATAAGCTTTATTGTCTGCTATCTGTTTCTATAAGATAGTTGCCAACTTTAATTTTCACTTTTTTCACCTTCCTTAAAATACATATCACTGCAAGTAACTGCTACTGCATATGCTTGCCATATATCTTTTTTAAATCCGTAAAACCATCCAGGGTCTTTTTTTGTCCCTTTTCCCTTATTAGGGGTATTAGGAGCAAACCTATCAATTAAAGCTTGTACTATGTTGCTATCTTTAGCTTTCATTGTATGGCAAATATTCATCTTTTCATCTTTACGATAAATAAGCTTTATATCATCTTCTGAATAATTACATTCAATTATCTTTTGTTTGAATCTACCAATCCATACACAAGTTTCAAATACTGTAGCACCAACTGCCATTCCATAACTAGCAACCATTTCTATTGCTATATTTGTTTTATTGCTGCTATTGTACCAACAAAAGTTTCCTATTTTTTTAATAAGTTCGTAGTTGTTTATTTTTCCACATTCTATTACTTCTAAATTATCATCTGTAAATACATATCCACTTTCTATATTTCCTGGATCTATCGCTAGTATCAACTTATCATCTCCTTATCTATTAACACCCATTCCTTACCTTTCCTCACATAAGCCTTTAATTCTTGTGGAGCTATCACATCAGCCTTTGTGATAGACTCCTTATAATTTGTCATTTGTATTACTAAAACATTCTCAGTAATGCTGTCTAGTGTTCCTATCTTTACTGATGGGTGCTTACCACTATCATTTACTAGTTTTATTTTTCGCCCTACTTTTAGTTTCATAAATCCTCCCTATTTCTTTTACTTTCTATTCCATACTTCCAAACCATTCTGGAGTCTGTATGCACTTCTTTTAAATATCTGCATATATCCTCTAGCCTGTCCTTTTCTTCTGGTTTCTCACCTCTTTTTAATCCTTTTCTATATTCTGCTCTTATATAGCTCCAGCGATTAAAAAGCTGTAAGCTATCCTTCATTAGTTTATAAGCACCTACAACGTCATTTTCAGCTAATAGGTTATATCTATTTATCAAATCATTTAATTGCTTTGTATCATCCTTGTACATGTTATATCTGGGATATTATGACCTTGTTATTGTTTCTCATATGTTTTCATGGCCATATCATGTGCCCATTTACTCAATTAATTCACTCCCCTTACACATCAAGCTTCTTATTCCCATCCTAATAATTTCTTTTCTAAATCGTCATAATCATATTCTCTAGGCTTAAAATTATTGAAGCCTGTCCCTACTTCATCCTTTTTAGTGGTAGTAGGTCTATTTTCATTTTTAAAGCCATTCTCTTTCCAGTTTTTAAGTATTCCTCTTACATACTTAATATTTCTCTTATTCTGTCTAGTAGCTTCTTCCATAGCTTCTTTTACCCATTCTTCTGTATATTCTTTTTCTAATAGTTCTAAATCTGTATAAATAATAGGATTAACAGAACCAAATCCTAAATCTTCCCATAATGACAACAAGTTTATATTTTTCTCTCCTATATTGTCCTTATCTATACTATCCTGTCCTAACCTATCCTTACCTAACCTATCCTTACCTATGCCGTCCTTTGGTTGTCCTTGGGACGTCCCACTCTTTTTACGGTCTGCTCTTTCTTTAGATTCTAGTAATTTAGCATCTGGAAATACACTTAATAGCAAGTCTTTGTATATACTATCTACCTTTCTATCTGCCCTTATTTTGTTATGTTCTTTCCAATCAGTAACATAAGTAACCAAATCTTCATTAAGAACTTTTACAAAATCTTTTGCTACTAGAATCCTTAGATCATCTTCTGTTGCTCCAGTCATCCTAAGTACATTAAAACCTTCTACTACTCCATCATCATCAGCTCTCATGCATAAATCGTAGTAAAGTAACCTTGATGATGGAGGCATCTTTAAAAATCTTGCGCTATCTATTACTTTTATTGAAAACATTCTCCTTTGTGCCATGATTATTACCTCCTAAAATGGTCCACTACTTAAAGTCATTTTTTCTCGATAAGCATCATTATTTTCTTCATACTGTTCTATTAGATTTTCTAATTCTTCTATTTTTGCATCTTTAGAAAGAAGTTCATCTTCTAAAGTATCAAAGTCCTTTTCCCCTAATGCTGTTCTAATCTTATCTGCAAGATCTAAAGCAACATCTGTATTTATTCTTAACTTTGTCCTTAGTTCTCCACCATCTAGTTGTATATTAACGCTACTATCTTGAAGTCTTGCTTCGGCTGGTGGATTCTCTTCTTTATAATCAACACTAATTACATTCCAACCCATTACTTACCTACCTCCAAGCATTTGCAGATATAATCATATTCATCTTTAGTTAATTCTTTAATATCTTTTTCATACTTTTTATGAACCAATTCAGCTAACTTTTTATTGTCATATCCAGCTTTATTAGATATAGCATAAAGCCTTTTAATTTGTGCATCAGATAGCTTTTTAATTGGTTTATTAGTAGTATCACTGTCTTTGGTGTCATCAATGCAAAACAAACCATTTAAAGCATATTTTCTAGCATATGAACTACTTGCTCCAGTTACTTGACTTCCATCCATACCTTTTTTAGTTTCTTCTTCTCTTGCCCAACCTTTTCCACTAACTTCCTCGCCAGTTTCTATATCAGTCAAAGTTGGTATTGATTGAATATAGTATCTATCACCTACATTTACTAATTCATCTTTTATAACTAAAGTAAGCTCATACTTTTTAAGAAGCGGCTTTACTGCTTCTAAAATATCTTCGCAATTTCTATAATTGTATTTTCCAAAAGAATTATATTGAGTTTTAGGTGCAACTAATTCATCTTGTATTTTCATTAATTTGTTATATATACCCATTACTTTTCACCTACTCAACCTTTACTGTTATACTTGTACTTTCATCTATGTGTATAAAAGGAAGTAACTCTCCAGTTTCTGCATTAACACCATCTTTATACAATTTCTTAAGCCCAGCTTTATCAAGTTCCTCTTTTACTCTAACTGCTGGTATCTTGTTATCTTTGCAATATTTAAGAAGTTGTTCCTCACTTTCATAAACCCACTTTTTAGTCTTTCTTGAGGTTACTTTTCCATAAGGAGTACTAAGTTTAAACTTCTTGTCTTTAGCTCTTTCCTTAACATAATATTCAGTAAGTAAACCTTCAAAGTAGTTTTTATCATTAGCATAAGCATCTATCTCGTTATCTCTCCACGCCTCAATCTTTGCTATTTCTTCATCTGCTATCTTCTTAGCTTCTTCTTGCTTTTCTGATAAAGCTCTTAACTTCCTAAAAGCCCAAGTTGCACCCTCTAAGCTATCTATCTTAAAGCCTTCTCTTTCTACTGTTTCATCAGTTAAAACACTTTCTTGTAATTTATTCATTAATAAATCCCCCTTTAAATTAAATCCTTTATAGTTTCACCATTACTTAAGTTATAAACTTCTCCATTGTCTATATTATTTTCATGTGGTATAATTTCGTTGATTGTTTTATCATGCCCTTTGTCCTTAGTGGTGTTTGGATATTGGGCTTTAATTTTATCTATTGCTTCTCTATAACTATCTCCTGCTTCTACATACATGGTTGCAAGTTCTACTTTATCTTTAATGTCCATATCAACCTCTTAATTTCTTTATTCTATTGCTTATGCCCAATTGGGACTTATTAAGTATTTTTGCTATAGTATAACTATCAAGTCCTTTATTATTAAGTTCTATTAACATTCTATCTTCTTCTTTTGTCCATTTTATGTGGCAATTCAATGGAACAGGTCTATACGGAACGCCTAATGCATTCAATCGTCTTTTAATTGCTGCTTCTGTTCTATTGAATTCTAACGAAAGTTGTTTGTAAGTATATCTATTACTTTTAGTCTTTTGTATTAATAGAGAATCCTCTTTTTTAGTCCAAACTCTGTTGTAATTTATTTTTGTTGGATTAGAAGAATCTAACCTTCTTTTTTCTTCAACCCAGCTTGGTTCTTTGCCTAACATATTAGTTTCGAATTTGCTAAAATTTAAAATATTTTTATGCTTTTCTGCCCAATTCCAAAAATATTCTATTGTAAATTTGTTTTCACAATTTGTTCTAAATCCATTTTTAATTAACTTAGATTTAATGTGAGAATAACTTGATTGAAGCCCTAAAGCTATTGCCAATTGATTAAAAGTTAACATTTCACCATATTCTTTTTTTAGATGCATTTTTGCAACTTTATATAATACAGAGCCTTCTGTTCTATTTAATTTTTTAGCAATACTCTTATTAGTTTTAGAACTATAGTTCTCTTTTAAAAACTCCTCCTCTTCTTTAGTCCAACGCTTTTTATGTCTTTTAGTCAAAAAAACTCACCTCCTAAAAGTGATACAACATAAAAGAATATAAAAACCAACACACAAGTAACAAACCCTTTCCAAAAGTACTCTACTTTAACGTTTTCCATGTGCTCTCTAGCTTGCATATATCATCATCTTCTTTCTTGTATTTAGTAGAAATTTCTTCAAGACAGTTCTTACAGATGTTTTTACCTTTATAATTAACAACTTCTTTAGCTTCTCCACAGAACATACAAGATGGTTCATATTTCTTTAATACAATTTGTTCACCTTCTGTATATATTTCTAATGGATCTCCTTCTTGTATTCTTAATGTTCTTCTAATTTCTTTTGGTATAACTATTCTTCCTAAATAATCAGTACGCCTTACAATTCCTGTTGCTTTCATTTTTTTACCTCCACGCTAATATAAAATTTTTAGTGATCTCAATCTTATTATTTTGATATTCTTTTGTTATTCTTATCTTTTCTCTAAATGTTGAATATGGAATAGCTTCTACAACTAACCTTCCAACCACTTTACCAACTCCTTTACAGATAATTTATTATGTTAACTATTTAATGATGATATTTCTTCTTGCAATATCAATGGTGGAGTATACTTGTCAACAATATTTTTAGCTATATCAAGTTGACATCTTTTAATAGCTTTATATGTTCTTACTCCAAATTGTCTCTTAATTTCTTTTTGTAAATCTGAATAAAGCCTTTGGCGTAAACTTTTATCTTTATATGCTGGTGAATTTTTACCACCTAAAAGGCTTGTACCTTTATAACGTACAGCTTTTTGGAGATCATCTTGCTCATCTCCGAATAAAGGAATATTAACTTTGAAACTCTGCAAATCTTCATTAACACTTCTGATTTCATTTGCATTTTCTTTTATTGCTTGAAGTTGCAATTCTAATAATTCTGTTGAACTTAAAATTCTATCTTTTCTAACTTTGAAATACGTTTCTTCCAAAACATCAAATTGTTCCCACGCCTTATCTGTATCAAGTATTTTACAATGCCTATTTGCTCCTTTTTCAGTCCAAAGATATAAAGAATTTGCATATTTTAAAGCTACCCCAATATCATTGGGTATCCTATTTTTAAATTCTTTTAAATCTTCACCTTTTAATAGATAATAATGTTTACCTTTTATAAATCTTTCTTTATTATTAGAAAAATTCATTTGTATATTGTTTTCTTTAGTTTCATAAATCATAGCCAACTGATTTGTAGTTAATACCCTTTCATTATTAAAATCAATCTTAATTAAAGATTGGATTTTATTTGCTATATTTTCTTTCATAAAAATTCCTCCTACACTTTTTTATAAATATTTTTTAGCTTCTTCCTCCCATGCTTTCTCAAGCTCTTCAACATCTCTTAAGATCTCTTTTATACCTTTTACTTTTTCTTCATCACTCTTAAAACTACTATTTGCTATTAGTTTTATGTCATATAATGCTCTAGTTCTTTTACCTATTAACTCTTCATATTTCATTCTTAAGCCTCCTACATACTAATATTTTCAAAACATAATTTTTCTTGCAGCTTTTCACCTTTTATTCAGTAATAACCTACTTTAAATCACTTCATGCCTTTCAGCTTTTCTTTCTAACCATTTATCCAAAAGCATTTTATTAACTAATATCTTCTTCCCATTTCTAAAGTAAGGAAAATCAGTATTTCTTACATTCACAATCTCTAATAATCTAGTTCTACTTATTGAAGCATACTCAGAGACTTCATCTATTGTCATTACTGCTCTTTCCATTCCCCTATTTTCTAATATTGCTACTATCTTTTTTAATTGTTCTTCCATCCCCAAATATCTCCTAACCTATTAAACTTGCAATCTTTCTTAATGCTTGTGGATCATTAACTGTCTCTTCTAATGATTGAGCTACTAATAATGAATCAATTGCTGTTTCAACAAAATTTAAATTCTTATCATTTAACATCTTTAACTTATTAATACTATCTAATATTTTTTGAACTTGCATTTTTTCACCCCTTTTCTTGCTTTGCGAACCTTATATCTATATATTACTATTTATTTCCACGCTTTGCAAGTGTTTTTTTATTAATACTTTTTTGTATGTTTGCATTGCGAAATATTTTGCGATACAATATTAACGAGGTGTATAAAAATGTGTTTAAAAGAAAGATTTAAAAGAATAAGAAAAGATAACAAACTATCACAAGCTGCCTTTGGTAAAAAGATAGGAATATCTTCAAGTCAAATAGCATGTTATGAAACAGGATATAGAGAAATTACAGATAGAGCAATTAAAGATATATGCAGAGAATTTAATGTAAATGAAGAATGGTTACGAACTGGTAATGGCGAAATTTATTTAATTGCTGAAGATGATAAAAAAATAGCTGATGCTATAGCTAAAATATCATTGTCTGAAAACAAAAACCTTAAAGAAATAGCCGAAAAGTTGACAAAGCTTAATGATACTAACTTAGAGTTAATAAATAGGCTAATAGATGGGTTGATGAATGGTAATAATTAAAAGCAAGTTTTAACTTCAACTTGCTTTTGAATTATCTATTAAAGATTTTATGTATGCATAAATAAGACGTAGAATTCTAGGATTATCAATATCTTCTAGTAATTTTATTATTTCGTTTTCCATATGTAATCATCCCCTTATCTAATTTTATATTAGCATCTATGTTCTTATTTTGCAAGAACATACGTTCGCCTATTTTTTACAAGGAGGTTTTATAAAATGGCTAACAAAACTAATACTAAAATTAACAATAAAGATTACTATAGGATTACGCTAGACTTAGGGAGAAATGCTGAAGGAAAAAGAGTAAGAAAGCAATTCTACGGAAAATCGAAAAAAGAAGCTGAAGAAAAAAAGCTTGAATATTTAAGAAATTCAGCACTTGGTATAGTTGATAATACGCTATATTTAGGAAAAGCAATGAATGATTGGTTGTATGAAATTAAAAAAGTAGAAGTAAAAGCTTCTAGTTTTGAAAGATATGAAGGTATCTTTAGAAATTATCTAAAAGATAGCCTTATTTCTATAATGGCACTAGATAAAATTAAACCTATAGACATCCAACGATATTATAACGAATTATTTAAAAATGGTAAAAGCAGTAGCTCTATAAAGAACGTCCATAAATTATTAAAACAATTTTTTGCTTACTGCGAAGATAATAATTATATAGTTAAAACTCCTATATCAGGTAAAAAGGTTACAATACCTAAGGATAGTAATAATACCAATATAAAAAAAGAAGTAGAAGTATTTACGAATGAAGAAATGAAAAGAATCTTATCTATAGAAGAAAATACAGTAATTAAATACGCTGCTTTAATTTCTTATGCAACTGGTATGAGAAAAGGTGAAATTTTAGGACTTAAAGAAAGCGATATTAATTATAAATCACGAGAAATAAATATTCAAAGATCTATAGTAACTTCTACTATAATTGATGATCATGGTAATAGAAATAAAAAAACTTATGTATCTGATACTAAGACTTCAAATTCTATTAGAACAATTCCATTACCTAATGAATTAATATCTATAATTAAAAAAGTTATTATCTTAAAAAAAGAAATGGTGTTAAAGTATGGTGTTAATTTATCAGATGAATTTAAAGATATGCTTTTTATTTCTAAGGAAGGTAACTTTATTAATTCAAGTAACTTTGATAAAAGTTGGATTTCATTCTTAAAAAGGTGTAGTATTAAACATAAGAAGTTTCATGCATTAAGACACACTTACGCAACTAGACAATTTGAGTCAGGTACTCAAGTCTTAACAGTATCTAAATTATTAGGACACAGTAATATTGATATTACTTTAGATATCTATACTCATGTTTTAAAAAAGGAAAAAGAAAAAGCCATAGATACACTAAGTTTATTAAGTGTATAGAAAACTATGGTGTTAAAATGGTGTTAAATATGAAATTTAGACATGAATTCAAAATAAAAAGAACCGCTGAAAGTAAGTATTTTCAACAGTTCTCACAAGAATGGTAGCCCATAGGAGAATCGAACTCCTGATTCCACCGTGAGAGGGTGGCGTCTTAACCGCTTGACCAATGAGCCTCAACTACAAGACAAAGTATAGCACTTATTTTATTTTATGAAAATACCTATTTTTTAATATATATCTTTATTTTTTACTATTATGTATAATTATCTTTATATTGCTATAAATTTCACTGTATTTTAATTATATGTATATATAAAATCTCAAAGCATTTAAACACTTCAAATACTTTGAGATTTTTAAACTTAATCTTTCATTATTATATACCTTTGTTACGTGGAAAATAATTTTTGATATTCTTGCTATCCCACCAATAACTTGTATTGGAAAGCTCATTAGTAACTCTTATATTGATATTAGGATTTATATAATCTAAATTAAACTTCTCACCTTCTTTTAACTCTTTAAATGTTACTCCTTTATCAAAGCTTATCTCTATTTTAGTCTTTTTATAATTCATAGGAACTATTTCTGTAACAGTATATTCACCAGCAATTACAAAGCCATTGGTATCAAGTTTAGTAGGGTTGTTATTGTCAATACCCGGAAAATGACTTATATCTGTATCTATACCTCTATAATAAAAATCAATTGTCTGTGATTCATCTTTACTTAAATTAACTATATATCTACCATTATCCCCTTGCAAAACTATAGTAAATTTATCATCATTTTTTATTGTTTTATCTATTTTCTTTTCTACACATACTTCTCCAAGCTTTGGAGATATATCTATTACAGGAACACCAAACTTTGAAGTTACACTTTTTGATGTTATAGAATCATTATAATTTATAGTGGCCTCTTTATTAGTTGGAAGATCAGTTTGAGAATAATAAGGATCTCTTCCTTTTACCTTAAATGATATTGTCTTTCCTTCCTCTGTTATATTACCCACATCAAAACTAATTTTTCTATCTCCTTCTATTGTAACCTTACTTTTATCAATTCCTTCTAATTCTAATTCATCTATTGAAGGCAATATAAAATGTTCATCTAAGATATCAGTTATTATAGAATTTCTCGTAATAGCTTTTTCAGAATCATTTATAATACTATCAGAAATTTCTTCGAAAATCTTATTTGCTGCTCCAACATCTTCTGAGAAATATTCTTGTTTATACCTCTCGGCATTTACAACATTTTGAATTTCGCTTAAAAACTCTTTACCTCTTTCAACTGCATCATCTTCAAGTCCTGTGAATATTCCTGCACTATAAAATTTGTTTACATTTGCAGATACGCTTGCATATTCAGTTTTTGCTGCTTTAAAATACTTGTCTAATGCCATATCTCCTTTACAATTCATTCCTGATGCTGCTGTTGGTAACCCATCAGTAAATAATATTGCATATCTCTTATGAGTTGAATCTAATGCCCCTAACATATCTCCTAAACGCCAAATTCCAGCCTGAGTATTTGTTCCTGAAGCCTTTGTACCCAAAGTAACTTTACTCAAATAATTATTCTTAACATCGTCAATAGACATAAATCCAGGTGTGATTTGCATAGAATCACCTAAATTAGTAGCTTTATGAATATCTCCTATATATTTCCCATCTATATATTCATCATCAACTCTCTTTTCAGCTTTATCTACTTCTCCTGTTTCATATATATCTGTAAGTGAAAAAGATCCTACAGACAATCTTATATTTACTCCAATTTCTTTTTTAAGTTCTTCACAGAAATTAGCTATGGCTCCCTTTACAGCATCTATTTTATCATTCATACTATCTGATACATCTAACATTAGTGCAATATCAACTGGTAAAGGATCTGGTGCATCCCCATCTACTTTAAGAGTAATTCTATACTCATTTTCCCCAACCTTTTTTGCTGATTTTGTTAACTCTACTCCATTTTCTGTAGTGGTTGCTGTACTTTTATCCTCATCTGCTTCTACAGAAAGTTTTGGTGTAAATATTTGAAACATAAAGAAAAATAAGGTGATAATCAAACATATTTTTATTTTGCATTTATGATTAGTTTTTATCTTTTTAATAAAATTCTTTCCCATAACTATTCCTCCTTATTTACCTTTCTCTTTTTAAATAATAAAGTTCCTACAATCAAATTACCTACTGCTAGTACTAATATAACTGTCATATTAGTTGTATCTCCTGTTTTAGCTAATCCTTTTCCTAAAGGAGTAGAACCATTATAAGTACTTGTTGATATTGGATTAGTATTACTAGGAGTAACAGGATTACTTTTATCATCTGGCTTAGTTGAATCTTTAGGGGCTTCATCTGACTTATTTGTAGAATTTTTTTCGTCTCCCTCTACACTAAATACCCAATCAACACTAGCCTTCTTTCCCATGTATTCTTTAGTAGTATTTTGACCATCTAATGTTGCTACAGCTTTTAATGTTGCTTGTTCTTTTGGCTGTAATGTACAAAGTTCTATATTAGCCTTACACTTATTCCCCTCAAAAATAGGTCCAGAATATACTTCATTTTCTTTTCCTTCTGAATCTATTATAAATAAATCTAAATTTATTTTTTCTAATAAATCATATTGCTTGTCACATTCCTCCATATTCCTAGTACCTGTTAAAGATATAGTATATGGATATTTGTAAGTATTTTTTAAAGTCATACATCTTTCAACAGAATCTCCTGGCATCATACTTTCGCCATCTAAAAAAAGGCCATCAAAATTATGAGTTAATCCTTCTTGAAGTTTTCCCTCCATCTGTTTTTCTCCCCAGTATAACTCAGCATCTGTTGACTTTGTATCTTCACTAGCTAATACTTTTACATTTGGAGTTAAAAAGAATAATATCGACAACATTCCTATTAACTTCTTGTATTTCATGAAGTCACCTCCCCTTTATATTTACATATATGATAACCTGATTAATAAATTAATCAGGTTAATTTTTAATATAAGATTATCAGTCCACTATAAGGGCAGCCAACTTATTTTCCTTGTAAAGCTTTCAAAGAATTTATTGTAGTACTTGAAGCATCTTTAAATACATCTGCAACTGCATCATTATTTGCTTGAACACCTTCTGCATCTACAACTACTTGAAATTCTTTATTTTTCCATGTATTATCTGTGTCTTTATTTAAAGTTACAGAGTCTAGTAATTTACTTGTACTTCCTGCTCCAGGCACTGAAGCCATGTAATAATAATAGTCTCCATCGTTATTCCATTTTCCATCTTCGCCAAAGCTTGGTGCTGATCCGAAAAATTTTAATTTAAATATATCTCCATAAGTTTGAGTATCATTATATTTATCAGTAAGTTTCTTTTCTTCAAATGTACCAGCATCATTTTTGATTTTCAAAGTTAATTTAGCTCTTATAAATTGAGGATAACTAGCTGTACTCTTTACCGCTACATCCTTATTAACTTCTGTTCCAGGTACCATTTTATCAGCTGTGATTGGATCAAAAACTTCATCTACTTTAACACCAGCATCTGGATCTTTTGTGTCTGTAGTTGTACCTGTTGAGAATGAGTTTGTTGCACTATCTTTAGATGTAAACCATGCTAATGATCCACCAATAGCACCTACAGCTAATATTCCTGAAATAATTAATGCTGCCACTTTCTTTTTATTCATACTAAAAAACCTCCCATAGTTTTTTTTTATTATTTTTTATACATCTATTATTATTATTAGACTTTATTTATTATGTCTTTTCTTACATATATTTTTTTATTTTTTTAAATTAATAATTTCTTTCCTAACATTTGTCTACCTTTTACATATTTTTTAATACATCCGATTCTTTATTAACTTTATTTGTTTTTTTGATCAACTTAAATGTTAAAGTAATAAAAGTTATTATCAGAATTATTGATACAATAATAATTACCATATTTTCTTTTAAGAATTTAAGTGCACTTCCTACTTTAGGAATGCATTTAACAACCTTACCTTGAAGTAAAGTACTCTTTATAGGAGCAGGATCCTCTACATTATTTGCATCACCTTTTGTAACAAATTCTAGATTTTCATTAGACTTTATTTCTTTTACTCTATGAGTTGTAACTTCTTTTATGTTTTCACTACCAAAAGTAATTACATCATCTACCTTTATTTCATCTGCAGGAACATTTTTAACAATTACTAAGTCACCTGGATTAATTGTTGGAACCATGCTGCCTGTTAATACTACATAAAACTTATATCCTAATATTTCTGGTTGTTTACCTGACTTATAAGAATAAAATCCCATAAAAGATATAAATACCAAAAAAGCCAATACTAAATAAAATACTATGTTTAATACTATTTTTACTATTTGTTTTCTCATTTAAATCCTCTCTTTCAACTGGTTACAAATTATTTGTCACATAGTTTATCTAACATATCCACTATTTCTGGATTATCAATATCTGACCAAGCTGCTTTATAAGCTTCTTTTGTAGCTATAATTGTTTCTGCTTTTACATCAACTGCTAAATACATCCTTTCATAATACTTTATTAATTTTTCTTGAAATGTTTTATCGGGTAAAGATAAAGTTACAGATTTAATTAATTCCTTAGTTAAAGCATTAGGCTCTAATATAGTATTATAGTAATAATATTTAACTTTTCTATCATCATTATTATCCTTTATCCATTTTTCTCCCGTATTACTATCAGATGGTATACTAACATCATCACCATACTCAAGCTTTACAAAATCAGAATTTCCTGACCACCAATCACCTTGATTAGTTATCCATCTAGGATATACAGCTACACGAATAAGAGCTGGAACATTACTTTTATTTTCAATTTTAACCTCTTTTTCATGCTTAGATCCATCCCACCCTCCTATAGGCTTTTCAAACTTCTCACTAATATTTATTTCTACATTTCCACTAGAAAAATTATTTTCTTTAGAATCTGATGATGTGAAAAATCCTGCATAAGTCATTCCTATAGAAGAAATAATCATTATAGATGCTGCTCCTATAGAAGCTAATAACATTTTCATTTTCATACTCTATGTTCACCTCCTAAAAAGCTTTTGACTAGATGATTAAATAACAAATCATTAATTTTATCACCCTGTTACACTAATATAATCATGAAAACAAAAAATATTACTCATAATATATTTTTTTTACATATGTCAACTGCGTAATAACCTTAAATTTACATAGACCACATTTCATTTATGTAAATTTGAGTAGATTTATTAAATTTATTATTTAAACTATGGAGTTTAAATAAAATCTTATTCTATCAGCTCTTCAAGAACTAATTATAAAAAACTAATACTCCTGTATATACTCTACTTTGATTAATATTATTTAAAATAAGAAAAGTTCTGAAAGATTTTTATATTTATCTTTCAGAACTTTTTTGTAAATAGTAACAAATAAATATTCAGACTGTTGACAACTAACTTCGTTTTCGAAGATAGTTGTCTATTTTTATGTTAAAATATAATTAACTAATATAAGATGGTGTTTCAATATGATGGGTGTTAAAAAGAAAGCAGATAGAAATC
This sequence comes from Clostridium sp., assembly GCA_015058405.1. Classification (GTDB taxonomy): domain Bacteria; phylum Bacillota; class Clostridia; order Clostridiales; family Clostridiaceae; genus Clostridium. Next base: position 267 of record SVCL01000090.1, on the reverse strand, counting down.
AAATAGAATTATTAAGTATAGATGATCTTGTTCCTAAAAATCATTTAGTTAGAAAATTAGATGCAGCAATAAATCTAGACTTTATTTATGATGAAGTAAGAGATTTATATAAGCCTTACGGTCGCGCAATGTCGTCAACTTAAGAAAAAAATAAAAAATGTAAAAAAAGCTTGACAATAGTGAAAAAATTTGCAGCCTCGCTATAGATAAATAAATTTATAGCGAGGTTTAATATTATGAAAAATACTACATTATTATCTACAATTT
>SVCL01000008.1 GCA_015058405.1 Clostridium sp. | reverse complement strand
TATATTTTTACGAACCTTTATTAAAGTGCGTCAAATTTTAGATTAAAGTTTTTTAGTAACCTAAAATAGATATATTCATCAAAAAAAGGAAGTGCCATTAGCAATTTTTTAAATTGCTAATGCGACACTCCCTTTTTTGCTGTAAATCTAGAAAAAGTAGTGTTATAAGTTGAAAATAAATTATAGTTTGTATAAAAGTTTCACTAAATTATAAGAGATAAAAAGAATAAAATCTGTCTATAAAAAAACGGCTTTTATTTTATGAAAAAATATGTCATTATGTTTTAAAAAAACATATATATTGACGTGCAGAACATAATTTTTGAAAAAAATGACAAAATATTTGTAAAACTAATACAAAAATATAAAAAATGTGATAAAATTGTATTGTCGGAATTAAGATATTTTTGAGTTAATTTAAATTCATAATATTAAATTGTAAATGATATAAAAAAAGAGGGAGAGGTTAAAATGAAAAATAATACAATTTTAGACTTTATTAAACAATGGGGAAAAGAGGCACCTAATAAGAAAGCATATAACTTTTTACAGGACAATGAGGATAATAATGTTTGTGTTACTTTTAAGGAATTATATGAGGGCATAATTAGATATGCATCATGTCTTCAAGAGAAAGGCGTAAAAAAAGGAGATAGAATAATTATATTTGGGGAGCAAAGTATAGAAACTATTTATTCTATTTATGGTACGTTGATGGTGGGAGCTATATTTGTAATAGTACCAACTCCAGTGGATAAAAGTAAGCAAGAAAGATTTATATTTGCAGCAAAATCTTCAGAGGCTAAGTATGTATTTTGTAAGAAAAAGATATTAGAAGAAATTAATATAGATACTAAGATACCTGTTATTGATGTGTTAGAGATTAGAAATGAAGGTACTTATAATTTTGTTGAAGAAGATATAGATGAAGAGGATATAGCAGCATTACAATATACATCAGGTTCAATTAATGAGCCAAAAGGTATTATGTGGACACATAAAAATATAATTGAATCTATGAAATCTTTATCTAAGTATAATCCAGAGGGAAATACATTTGTAACATGGCTTCCATTCTTTCATTCAATGGGATTATTAACAGGAGTATTATTAAATGTTTATGTAGGTAATACAAATGTAATTTTAACAACTGATAGATTTGTAAGTAATCCTTTAGAATGGCTTGTTAAGATTTCTGAATATAGAAGTAGTATGGTATGGGCTCCAAATTCAGCTTATATAACTTGTGCTAATTTAGTGTCTAAGGGAAAATATTTAAACTTAGATTTATCAAATGTAAAATGTATGATTAACTGTTCTGAAAGTATTAATTCTAGTGATTGGGAAAAGATAGCCAGTGCTTTTGGTAGTTATGGACTAAGTGAGGATGTATTACAAGGTCAGTATGGTTTAACAGAAGCTACTGGAGAAGTAAGTGGAGGCCCAGTATATAATCTTGATGTGGACGGAAGAAAACTTCAAGAAAATATAATTGAAATAGCAAATTCCAGAACAAAGGAAGTTAAGACTCTATCAGGAGTAGGGAAAATTATTGACTCTGTAAAAGTATTAATAGTAAATCCTGAAACTTTAAAGAAATGTAATAATAATGAAGTCGGAGAGATATGGGTAAAAGGTGATAAGATAGCAAAAGGATATTGGAAAAACAAGGAAAAGACGAAAGAAAGCTTTAAAGCAGTAATATTAGGAGAAGAGGGCTGCTTTTTTAGAACAGGTGATTTAGGGTGCATTTATGAAGATCAGCTTTATATTTTAGGAAGAATGAAAGAAGTAGTTATAGTTAATGGACATAATATTTACTTAAGAGATATAGAAATAAATTTAAAGAAAGAAATTATAGAATTAGAAGATGCAGTAGTATATTCATTTTCAGTTAATATAGATAATAAGGAACAAATAATAGTAGGTGTTGAGGGAAGTTTTGATAGTAAGTTTGGTAAGATTGCTAAAGAGATAAAAATTGTGTTCCATAGATATTTTGGAATTGATCCATATGATATATTAATTTTACCACCAGAAAAGCTTATTAGAACTGATAATGGAAAGTTTGCCTTGGGTAAAAATAGAAAAGCTTATTTATCTAATGATTTAGAAATATTATATAGTTGTAAAAGAGCAAGGACTAACAAGAAAAATACTAATTTTACTACTAAAGGATTAGAAATAAAAACTATATTTGAAGAAGTGTTAGATGTTAAATGTAATTATGTAGAAGATGATTTCTTTGATCTTGGAGGAGATTCTTTAAAGACAGTGGTTTTAGTAAAGCAACTATCAGAACATTTTAAGATTAAGATTGATTCTGATGATTTAGTTGATTATAGAACTATTAAAGATATAGAAAAGTTAATTGAGATAAAACAAGGAAAGATTCAAGTAGACAATAATATAGAAACTTCTGAAGAATTTAGTGAACAAGAAAGATTAGAAAGAGAATACAGAATTAGTGAAGCAAATAAGCATATAAATAGTGATATAGAAATAACAACAGTGGAAATGTATTATCCAGAAAACAAGGTAAGTGTAGATGAAATAATTGAGGATTATAAAGGGGACAAGGAAGAGATAAGATCTGTAATAAAAAATTATTTAGGTAAAGATATTTTATATAAATCTGATGATGAAAAGGAAAATAGTTTAACTATGGCATACAAAGTAGTTGAAAAAGCATTAAAATCAGCTAATCTTAAAGGTAAAGATATAGATATGATAGTATTTTCATGTACTACTCCTGAATATACTGTTCCACCAATGTCATTATTAATACATCATAAAATTAATGGTAAGAAAGATGCAATTTGCTTTGATATGAATGTTAACTGTGCAGGAATGACTACTGCTATGACAGGTATATATAGAACTATGGAATCAGATCCTTATGTTAAGAGAACTTTATTAGTAGGTTCTGAATTCTCATCAATTCATATGAGTTCAGATAATTATAGGATGAGAGCTAATTTATCAGATGCAGCCTGTGCTGTAATCTTTGAAAGAAGTAAGAGAAGATGTGGTTTATTAGATTTAAAGACTTATATAAATACAAAAGGAATAGAGAAATTTGCCTTCCCTGCCTGTGGTATTTCTAATATCTATAAGTCACCAATAGAGGAATACTACACTAAAGTAGGTGATTCAGGCTGGAATACAGAAAAGGTTTCAGCAGTAGTATTAAACTTATTAGAGAGAAATCACTTGAAACTAGAAGATATATCAGCATTTTGTGGTTCACAATTAGTATTGTTTAATTTAAAGCTATTAAGAAAGAATTTAAATATTCCTAAGGAGAAGGTTTTATATGTAGGGGATAAATGTGGATATACTGGAACATGTTCACCTTTTACAGCTTTTCATGATGGAATAAAGGCAGGTAAGATTAAGAAAGGAGATTTTGTATTCTTTTGGACAGTAGCATCTGGTGGATATTATATTTTTTCTATAATCAAATACTAATAAAAATGTAGCAATATAATAAGTCATGCACATGCAACACTTTATGATGTAAATAGAATAGAAGGAGAGGTAAGGGATTACCTTAAATCTATAGGAATTAACATTCATATGGAATCTAGAGTTAGGGATGTTGAAATAGAGAAGAAAAAGATTAAGGGAATATATTTAGCTGATGACAATTACGTAGAAGGAGACGTATTTGTTGAAACTACAGGAACAACAGGACCTATGGGAAATTGTTTGAGATACGGAAATGGATGTTCTATGTGTGTGTTAAGATGTCCGGCTTTTGGACCAAGAATAAGTATTAGTGAGAGATGTGGTGTATCAGATAGTCAAGGTGAAAGGGCTAATGATATTTTAGGTGCTATGTCAGGTTCTTGTAAGCTTAGTAAGGAAAGTTTATCTGATGATATTAGGGCTGAGTTGGCTGAAAAAGGTGTAGTTGTATTAAAGGTTCCAAGTGAAGATATTAATTATGATAAGCTTAATAGTAAGGTATGCCAACAGTATGCTTTGAAGGAGTTTGCGGAGAATATTATTTTGTTGGATACTGGTCATGCAAAGCTAATGACAACTTATTATCCACTAGAAAAGCTAAGAAAGATAAAAGGATTAGAACATGCAAAATATGTTGATCCTTACGCAGGAAGTAAAGGAAACTCTATAAGATATTTATCAGTAGCTCCAAGAACAAACGACATGAAGGTTATAGGAGTAGATAACTTATTATGTGCAGGAGAAAAGAGTGGGCTTTTTGTAGGACATACTGAAGCTATATGTACAGGAACATTAGCAGGTCATAATGCAGTAAGGCTTATAATGGGAATGCCATTATTAATATTGCCAAATTCTTTAGCAATAGGAGATATTATTTCCTATGAAAATGCTAAATCTCAAACAAGAGAAGGAAGAAAGGCAAGATATACTTTTGCAGGAGCAGGATATTTTAAGAGAATGCAGGATTTATGTCTTTATACAATGGATATTAAGGATATAAAGAATAGAGTTGATAGAGTAAATTTAACTGATATTTTTAATGAAAAGTTGTGTTAGTTCATTAAAGAAAAAGCAACAGGAGAATTAGGAGTAACCTTTTCTCCTGTTGTTTTTTTAATGTCTAGTAAAGGATAAAATCAAAAAATTTATCAAGTCTTTCAATTACAGGGTTTAAAGGTATCAAAGAAGCTAAGACATTAAAAATATGGTGACACAGCAGAACCTTAAATCTTAAATAAAAAATATATTAGAAACAAGGAATGTTTAAGATTTAAGAACACTGCTGTATGACTGAAAAAGTGACTTCAGTTAAGATTAAATATGTTAAAATTGCTTTTGAAAAATTAAGATGCAATTAAATTAATAGAAATGTGGCAAAACCACTTTTTTAGTATGTGCATTAGAAAAATTAAATATTATTTAATGATGTAATAAGAATATGTATATTAAAAGAATATTTATGTTTAAAAATATCTCATGGGAAAAATATTAATACAATATTTTATTTACAATATATGTTACGATATATGATATAATTTGTTCGAAATTGCGAAATTATGAATAATATAGTGTAAAGTTGGCTAAGGAGACAAATATGAAGAAAGTAGTTTTAATAATTTTATTAATTTTTATAATAGTATCTCCATTAGTACCTTATAATACTTCATTATTTGGGAGAGATGAAGATAAATATGTAAAGATAAAGCTAGATATTTCAGATATTTATGATTTGAAAGTTAGAGAGGGAGAAGAAAAATTAAAAGAGTTTTGTGATTCAAACAATAAAAGTTGTAAATTAAATAAATTAATTCAAAGTTATTCTTTGGAGATATTATCTAAACATAATACTATTTAAACTGTATAATTACTGACAATAACAGCAAGGGAAAGGAGTGTCCTGCTGTTATTATTTAAGTCAGTGTAAGATAACTTTATGCTGAAAATGAAATTATAGACTTCACTTTAATATCAACCATTTCCTCTGTAACATTAAAATACTCAGCCATATCAGAATAAGTAACTACATAATTATTAAGAGTATTAATTCCTTCTAGAATTGTTTTCTCTTTGTAGATTATTAAAAAATATCATTAAATTATAAAGAAAACTTGGATTTATTTTATTAATTTTTATAAAAATACATTTTATAAAAAAATATGGTAAAATAAACTGCCACCAATAGGACAAGGATATATAGCAACTTATTTAAAAGAAAATAATATTGATGTAGAATTAATTGATTGTATTTATGAGCATCTAGGATTTAAAGAAATATTAGAAATAATAGAGGCGGAAAAACCAAATTATGTGGGAATAAATATTTTTACTGCTAATGAGCATATAGTAAGAGCTATAATAGAACAATGTAAGGTTAGAGTGGATTTTATAATAGGCGGACAAGCAGTGAAGTTTATGTATCCTGAGATTTTAAACTTTGCTACTGAAAACAATATGCATATAATAATAGGAGAAGGAGAATATATAATTAATGCTATTGTTAATAAAAACGTAGAAGAAAAAGTCTTTCTAGAAAAAGATAATAAGAAAGTATATTGGATAAATAAGGATTCTAAATACTTTCCTAGAGATATTTCTTGTGTGAATTTAGACAGAAGTTTTTTTAAAGGAAGAGATTCTGAAAATGTATATGGAGAAATAGAAAGTGCTATTATAACATCTAGGGGATGTATTTATAATTGTGCATTTTGTGGTGGAGCATGTAGTCTTAATAGAGATATTTTTTCAAGGGAAAAGAATTCAGAAAGTATAATATACGATATAAAAGATATAATTAAAAGAGATTCAGAAGTTAAAAGTATTAGAGTATTAGATGATCTTTTTTTAAGAAACAGAGAAAATATGATTAAAGCCATAAATATATTTAATAAATTTAAGTTTTTATCATGGAGAGCAATGGCTCATGTTAAATCTTTTAAGCAATGTACGGATCTTTTAGTTCAACTAAAAGAGAGTGGGTGTAAAGAAGTATTTATTGGGATAGAATCAGGTTCGCCTAGAATACGTAAAAGCATTAATAAAATTGGGGAGATAGATGAAATAAAAGAAGTAATATATGAATTATTAGATGTTGGAATAAATGTAAAGGGATATTTTATTTATGGATTTCCAGAAGAGGATATAGATGATTTTAAAAAAACTTATGATTTGGCTAAATATCTAAAAGGTATATCTGATACATTATTAAAACTCTAAGATTAAATAACGGAGAGTAAAATGTTAGATAGTATAAAACAATGCAAAAGATGTAACCTTTGTAATAATCAAAATCCATTATTAGATAAAAAAAGAACTTGCGATGTTATGTGGGTTGGATTATCAGCAAAAAAAGTAGATAATATAGAAGAAGATATACCATTATCTGAAAATACAAATTCAGGGAGTGTTATAGCAGAAATTGAATCAAGATGTAGAGAGATAAAGACATATAAAACTAATTTAGTAAAATGTCTTCCCCTTGATGAAGATAATAAATTAAGATATCCTAATAGTAAGGAGATAAATTGTTGTTTTAACAATCTTATTAAAGAAATGGAGATATTAAATCCTAAAATTATTTTCTTATTAGGTTCTCAAGTAACTACTGCTATACAAAAAAACTTAAAGATAAAATTTATAAAAGAAAGAGATAGCGATTTAAAAACAGCACAATATAATGGCATTAAATTTGTAGCTGTTTATCATCCGTCTTATGTATGTAGTTATAGGAGAAAATATAAAGCTATATATGTCGCATCAAATTAATGTGTTCTTGTGATTACTAGGCCTATAATAAATGGTATTATGTTCTAAAGGAGTTATCTAATGTTCTATAAGCGAAAATATTGATGCTATAAAACCTATTAGAAATTTTTATAAATATCAAGTACTGTAATATTAGGAGCTTTACCAGCAAAAGCAATTGAATTAAAGAATAATAAAGAAATGGTATCAGTTTTTCAAGGATATAGGGGTATTAACATAATTCGTGAAGGATTTGTTATTAGACAAACACCTGTTAGGTATAGTTATAATGATACTAGCAAGGTAATAGTTAACCTTGAACCTTCTACTTTGATACCTATATATAATAATGCAGAAATACATAATGGATATTATAAAACTAAGGTAAGTACTGATAATGGGGTAGTGACTGGCTATGTTAAGACATCTGATATAAGTATACTTGGGGTATATCACAAGTAAATATAGAAATATATCATAATAATGGCAGGGGAAAGAAATCTCCTGCTTTTATTATGGACTTTAGTCTGTTGAGCAAATGCGAAACATAAAACCACCTGCTATGCGGGTGGATAATAATTTGGTTATACAAAAAAACTCACCCTTTGGATTATAATAGAAGTGTTCAAGCTACTATAAATAATCGAAAGAAAGGTGAGTTTTCATGGATAAAAGTTTAGCACACACAAAATGGATGTGCAAGTATCATATAATATTTACACCCAAGTTTA
>SVCL01000089.1 GCA_015058405.1 Clostridium sp. | reverse complement strand
ATCTTCTAAAATTAATTTTATTTTACTTTTCTTCATTAAAAAACCTCTACTATATGATTAACTAATTTACCATATAACGAGCTTGAAAGCTAGATATAATCTAGCTTTCAGTTTAAAAAAATTTTATAAATTCCTATGCTTTAAAAAAGTGGCTTCGCCACGCCCCCTTTGGGGTAACACTTTTGCCACTTTACCTCCCTCAAAGTATTGGTATTACTTACTCTGAGATTCAAAGAATTTTATAATTTCCTAGACGTAAAAAAAACGGCTTGAATATAAAAATTCAAAACCGTTTTTTAAAATAGAAATTAATATATTTCGTTTTTCTTATCTCTATTCATTAATTCTGTAACACATGTTTTAGGATCTTTGCCTTCAAACAATGCTTTATAAAGTATATCAGTAATTGGCATAGAAACACCTATTTTTTCTTTAAGTTCATAGAAAGCTTTGCAGGCCTTAACACCTTCAACTACCATTCCAACTTCTTCTAGTGCTTCATTCATAGATTTACCTTGACCAATAAGCATTCCTGCTTTTCTGTTTCTAGAATGTACAGAAGTACAAGTTACTATTAAGTCTCCCATTCCTGTTAATCCATAAAAAGTTTCTGCCTTACCACCTAATGCTATACCTATTCTAGCTATTTCAAGCATACCACGAGTCATTAGTGCAGCCTTTGTATTATCACCATAGCCTAAGCCATCAATAACACCTGCTGCAAGAGCTATAATATTTTTTACAGCTCCACCAATCTCCACTCCTACAACATCTGGATTAGTATATACTCTAAAGTTTTCAGTCATAAATAAATCTTGAACCTTTTCAGCATATTCCATATCCCTAGAAGTTACAACTATAGTAGTAGGAATCCCCATTGCTACCTCTTCTGCATGACTTGGACCTGATAATACTACTACAGGGTTTTCTAATTCTTTTTCTATAACTACAGATAATCTTTCATCTGTTTCTGAATCTATACCCTTTGCTATAGATATAATAGGTACATTTTTAGCTATCTTTCCTTTAAGCTCTTTTGCCATAACTTTAATGACGTGTGATGGAATAGCTAAAACAATATAATCAGCATCTTTAATAGCCTGGTCTAAGTTAATATAAGCCTTTACATCTTTAGGAATAACTAAATCTTTTATATACTTATCGTTTGTTCTATTAATGTTAATTTCATTAACTACTTCTTCATCCCTATCGTATATTGAAACTTCATTACCTTTTTCCGCTAAAAGTATAGCTAATGCAGTTCCAAAACTCCCTCCTCCAATAAAGGCTATTTTACTCATTATTTTTCCTTCCTCTCTCTGTACTCAATTTGAATACCAGTTCCCTTGAAATCAAAACTGTCTCTTAATTGATTTTCTATATATCTTTCATAAGAGAAATGTCTAGCAGTAGGATCATTAACGAAGAATACAAATTTAGGTGGTTTTGTAGCAACTTGAGTTGCATAGAAAATTTTAAGTCTCTTAACACCAACCATTGGTGGTTCTTTCATTAATACAGCCTTACTTATTACGTCGTTTAAGATACCTGTTGAAACTCTCTTATTATAATTATCATAGCACTTTTTAGCCATTTCTAAAACCTTATGTGTTCTTTGACCTGTTTTAGCAGATATAAATAAATATTCTGCATAACTTAAGAACTTAAGATTTTGTTGAAGATCTTTCTTAAAGTTATCCATTGTCTTATCATCTTTTTCAATAAGATCCCACTTATTAACTATTACCATAATAGCTTTTTTCATTTCATGAGCATAACCTACTATCTTTTCATCTTGTTCAGTTATACCTTCTGTAGCATCTATCATTAAGATACATACATCAGCTCTTTCTATAGCAGCTAAAGTTCTAATAACACTGTATCTTTCTATTTCTTCTTTAACTTTGCTCTTTCTTCTAACACCAGCAGTATCTACTAGTATAAACTTACCATATTCATTTTCTAAATAACTATCTATAGCATCTCTAGTTGTTCCAGGAACATTAGATACTATAACTCTGTCTTCTCCAAGAAGTCTATTAATTAATGATGATTTACCTACATTTGGTTTACCCATCATAGCTATTCTTACATATTCATCTTCTTCTTCGCTTAATGCTGATTCATCAAAGTTTTCTACTACTCTATCAAGCATATCTCCAAGACCTAATCCTTGTGATGCTGATATAGTTATAGGTTCTCCTATACCTAAGTTATAAAATTCCCATGCATTATCTTCTTCTTTTAAAGAGTCAACCTTGTTAACTACTAAAACAACTGGCTTCTTACTCTTTCTAATCATGTTTGCAACTTCTTCATCAGCAGAAGTTATACCTTCTTTACCATCAACAATAAAAACAATAACATCAGCAGTTTCTATTGCTATAGTTGCTTGTCTTCTCATTTGCTTAACTATAACATCGTTACTTTCTGGTTCTATACCACCTGTATCTATCATTGTAAAATTATAATTTAACCATTCTGCTTCTGCATAAACTCTATCTCTTGTAACACCTGGTGTATCTTGAACTATAGAAATTCTCTTTCCAGCTAATCTATTGAACAATGTTGACTTACCTACATTAGGTCTACCTACCATTGCCACTATTGGTTTTCCCATTTTTATTCCTCCTTTTACTATAGATAATTCGATATATTAATTCTTTTTAGTACTTACATATACATCTATAGTTTTACCTAAAAAAGAATAAATCTTCAAATAATCTTTTCTTTTGCGAAAGTCTTTATTCCTTATGATATATTACATTATTAATAAATTTTAGTCAATTACATTCTAAATTATGATAGTGTCAAGTTACTTTCGGAAAATAAAAAAAATATTTTTCCGTATGTATAGTTAAAGTCCTCTAACAGCTTTTAAATATCTGCTGCAAGGATTCACTTTACCTGTATTTAATATT
>SVCL01000088.1 GCA_015058405.1 Clostridium sp. | reverse complement strand
TTAATTGTATAATTCTTATGTAAAATATTTGTTTTATTCATGTAAATATTTTACTACAAATCCTGACTTCTTTGAGGTTAGGATTTAATTTTTTTTATAGAAAAAGGGCGTCACACTATTTTTTAGTGCGACAGCCCCTTTAATAATTATCACTTTTTATCTATAGTATTTAATACTATAGCTTTTGGTCTAGACATGGCTTCTATTGAATATTTGATTCCTTGAGTTCCAAAACCTGATGCTTTAACTCCTAAGAATGGGAAATGATCCGGACCTCTTTCTGTTTTATTATTAATTTGAACTGTTCCTACTTCTAACTTATCAGCTACATAGAAAGCATCATTAATATCTTTTGTGAATATAGAACTTTGTAGTCCATATTCTGATTCATTTGCTATTTTTATAGTTTCATCTCTATCCTTTACTCTTATGATTGGTAATACAGGGCCAAAAGGTTCTTCCCAAGCCAGTCTCATATCTTCTGTTACATTATCAAATAAAGTTGGGTAAATAGTATTTCCTTCTCTTGTTCCTCCTGTTATAAGATTAGCGCCCTTATTTCTAGCATCTCTTATTAAATCTTCTACAAAATCTGCTGATTTTTCATCTATAAGCGGTACTATATCAACGTTTTCTTCTAACGGATTTCCTACTTTCAAGTTTTCTATCTTTTTCTTTAATATATCAACTAATTTATCTGCAACTTCATTTACTACTAATATTCTTTTAACTGCTGCTGTACTTCCAGTGAAGTTTATAAAATTTATTTCTGGATGAGTAATTATATAATCTCCTATTTCGCTACCTCTACCTGTTATAGAATTAATGATTCCATTTGGAACTCCCGCCTCTTGAAATACTTTTGTTAAATATATTCCTGTTATGCTACCTTGAGTAGCTGGTTTAAATACTACTGAATTTCCTGCCATTAAAGCTGGTGCTATCTTTGAAGCAGCTAAATTCAAAGGATAATTAAATGGTGATATAGCCAAAACAACTCCAACTGGTTCTCTCTTTACTATGGATATTTTTCCTTTTTTATATCCTGGAAAACTTTCACCTGGTAGGCTTTCTCCAACTAAATTCTTAGCTGCATCTGCTGTAAATCTTATAAAATCTGCAGTTCTTATCACCTCTGAATCTGCACTGTTTTTGTCTTTTCCAACTATTCTTCCATCTACAGGTGATTTAATTTCTATAAGTTTACTGTCATCAGCAATAATCCAGTCGCCACCTATCAAGTTTTTATAAACCTTATCTTCATCTTTTAAGTGGCTAAACATATTACCACCTCATCTTTTGTAAGTAAAGTTTATTTATTTATATATTTTTCTACTTCTAATGCAGCTATAGTTCCATCTGCTACCGCAGTAGTTATTTGTCTATAAACCTTATCTCTAACATCTCCAGCCGCAAATACTCCACGTACATTAGTTTTCATTAATTCATCAGTTATAATATACCCATTACTATTTAAATCAATGTATTGTTTAAAATCATCAGTTTTAGGTTCTGTTCCTATATAACCAAAAACTCCTTGCAATTCTATTTCCTTAACTTCTCCTGTTTCTGTATCTTTTACTATAGCTTTATTAACAAAATCTTCTCCCTCTACATTTAATAAGTCAGTATTATATAATATTTCTATTTTAGAATTATTCTCAACTTCTTCAAGTACAGATCTTTCACCTCTAAAATAATCATATCGTCTAAAAATATATACCTTACTTGCAAACTTTGATAAAAACATGGCTTCCTCTAAAGCTGCATTTCCTCCTCCAACAACAGCAACAACTTTATCTGTATACATAGTGCCATCACATACTGCACAATAATGAATTCCTCTTCCTGAGAACTTTGTTTCATTTTCTATTGGTAACTTTTTAGGTGTTGCACCGGTTGCTATTATAACTGCTTTAGGTTTATATATATAGCTCTCAGTTTCTATAATTTTTTCTTTATCAGATAATATCACCTTTTCAATGGGATCAAACTCATCAATTACTGCTCCAACACCTTCTGCTTGTTCTTGCATCTTATCAGCTAAATCTGCACCTTTTATATTATTAAATCCAGGATAGTTTTCTATAACATAACTATTTCTAACTTGCCCACCTGTAAAAGCATTTTCTAAAACTATCATATCCATTCTAGCTCTTGCTGCATATATAGCAGCAGTTAATCCTGCTGGACCTCCACCTATTACAACTAAATCTATATTTTTTATATCCTTACTCACTATTAGTTCTCCTTTTAAAACTTTTTTTATTATTTTATCACATATCAATAATAATTATTACTTAATATTAAAAATACCTAATAGTTTTAAACTATTAGGCATTTTAATATTATAAGACTTCTTCTTTTTCTTTTATTTCACTAAATATAAGTTTATCGTTTCCTACTGAAACTTCTATACTATCACCTATACTTACTGTTCCTTTTAAAAGTTCTTCACTTAATCTATCTTCAATTTCTTTAGTAATTATTCTTCTTAAAGGTCTTGCTCCGTAATCTAAATCGATCCCCTTATCTAGCAAGAATTTTTTACAACCTTCTCTAAACTTAACATTTAGATTGTTGCCTTTTAACTTTCCAACCATAGACTTCAGCATTAAATCTACTATGTCTAACATATTATCTTCACTTAATTTATGGAACACTATTGTATCATCTATTCTATTTAAGAATTCAGGTCTAAAGTTCTTCTTAAGCTCTTCCATTATATTTTCTTTCATTTTTTCATAATCAGAATTAAACTCAACATTAGCTGCAAAACCTAAAGTTTTTTGTTTTTTAATTGAATGTGCACCTACATTTGATGTCATTATAATAATAGTATTTTTAAAATTTACTAACTTACCTTTACCATCTGTTAATCTTCCATCCTCCATAATTTGAAGTAATATGTTAAATATATCAGGATGAGCTTTTTCTATTTCATCTAACAATATTACTGAATATGGTTTTCTTCTAACCGCTTCAGTTAATTGTCCACCTTCATCAAATCCTACATATCCTGGAGGCGCTCCAATAAGTCTTGAAACTGAATGTTTCTCCATGTATTCAGACATATCTATTCTGATAATACTATTTTCATCTGCAAACATTGCTTCAGCCAACGCCTTACAAAGCTCTGTTTTTCCAACTCCTGTTGGCCCTAAGAATATAAATGAACCTATTGGTCTCTTTTCATCTCTAAGTCCAACTCTAGCTCTTCTAACAGCTTGAGCAACAGCCTTTACTGCTTCTGATTGTCCTATTACTCTCTTATGAAGGGTTTCTTCTAATCTTAAAAGTCTATCACTTTCCTTCTCAGTAAGCCTTTCAACAGGTATCTTAGTCCAAGATGCAACTACACTTGCTATATGTTCCCTCCTAACTGTTAATACTTGTACTGAACTTTGAGTACTCCAATCTCTTTTTAAACTATCTAGTTTTTCTTTTAACTCTTTTTCGTTATCTCTTAATGTAGCAGCCTTTTCAAAATTTTGAACTCTTATTGCCTCTTCTTTTTCTTTTATCAAATCATCTATATCTAGTTCTATTTCTTTTAAATCAGGAGGTGCTACTAAATTTTCTATTCTTATTTTAGCTGCCGCTTCATCCATAAGATCAATAGCTTTATCCGGCATAAATCTATCACTTATATATCTATCTGATAGTTCTACAGCTGCTTCTAGTGCTTCATCTGATATCTTTACTCTATGATGAGCTTCATATTTATCTCTAAGTCCTTGTAATATATCTAATGTCTCTTCTTTAGTTGGTTCTCCTACAATAATTGGTTGAAATCTTCTTTCTAAAGCCACGTCCTTTTCAATATGTTTTCTATATTCATCTATAGTTGTAGCTCCTATACATTGTATTTCACCCCTAGCTAATGAAGGTTTTAATATGTTTGATGCATCTATGGCACCTTCAGCTTCACCAGCACCTACAATAGTATGAATTTCATCTATAAAAATAATAATATTTTTATTATTTTTAATTTCTTCCATAACCTTTTTTAATCTTTCTTCAAATTCACCTCTATATTTAGCTCCTGCTATCATTCCACTTAAATCTAAAGAATATACTCTTTTATCCTTAAGTATTTCAGGTATATTTCCTTCAACTATTCTTTGAGCTAAACCTTCTATGACAGCTGTTTTACCTACTCCTGGTTCACCAATTAGACAAGGATTGTTTTTTATTCTCCTACAAAGAATTTCTAAAACTCTTTGTGTTTCTAAGTCTCTCCCTATAACAGGATCTAAATTTCCCTCTTCAGCATACTTAGTTAAATCTCTACTATATTGGTCAAGTAAAGGTGTTTTATTCTCCTTATTTACTTTACTACTTCCATCTACTACTTGGTCAACATCTTTTCCAGATAATATTACTAATAACTCTTTTTTCAAGTTATTAAAGTTTAGTTTTAACTTATTTAATATCGTATAAGCCACACCTTCTTGCTCATTAATCAAAGCTAAAAGTAAGTGTTCTGGGCTAACGTACTTATGTCCAAGCTCTTTAGCCTCATTGAAACTTTCATCAAATAATCTTTTTGTTCTAGGAGTTAATAATAATTCTCCTTTTGGCATTAATACTTCACCAAATCCTAAATAATCTTCTACAAGATCGCGAACTGAATCAATATCTATATCATACTTATTTAAAAGCTTACTAGCTTCTCCACATTCTTCAATGATACCAAGTAATATATGTTCAGTACCTATATAACCATGTTTAAACTTTTGTGATTCTTTTTGAGCTCCCATAATCACTAATTGTGCCCTCTCTGTAAATCTACCATATGGCATAATAACACCTCCCAAACCTTTTATATTAATATATCCTTTACTATTTTAGCTCTATATAGTTCCTCTTGTATAGTATCTGAATCTTCTACTAAACTTGTTTTTATCACTAATTTTCTAGTATTAACTTGTAATTTATTTAATATACTTTTTTTAATTTCAAATAGTGACATTTCTATTCCTAACCTAACATAAGACAATAATTCTAAAGTCTCTTTAGATTTTAATAGTCGAGCATTTTTTAATATTCCATATGCTCTAAATATTTTATCCTCTAATTCATATTTATGTTTCTTATCAAATAATTCTCTAAAGTTTCTTTCTTCTGTAATAATATTATCTATTATTCCTTCTAAGTTTTGTATTACATCATCTTCTTTTACTCCCAAAGTAAGTTGATTAGATACTTCATAAATGTTTCCAACTGCTTTTCCGTCTTCTACATATAAAGATTCTATATTCATTCCTACTTTTGTTAATCCATCTGCAATATTTTTAAATTCATCTTTTATTGTAATAGCAGGTAAATGTAACATAACCGAAGCTTTAAATCCTGTTCCAACATTTGAAATAGATGAAGTTAAATATCCTAAATCTTCACTAAAAGCATATGATATATCTTCTTCTATATAATTATCAATTTTATCTATATAATCATAAGCTTCTTTTAAATTTAATCCTCCTACTATACATTGTATTCTTAAATTATCTTCTTCATTTATCATTATTGATAAAGTTTCAGCTTTATTTACGATAAATGCACTCTTTTCTCTTCTCTTTATTAATTCTTTAGTTATAAGTTGTTTTTCTAAATATATATTAATAATATCACTATCAGTTTCCCACAACTTAACAAGAGTCAGTTCTTCCCCAATATCTTTACTTGATAAGATACTAAATACTCTATCAACATTATCTCTAGCCTCTTCTACCTTTATCTTATCAGTAAATAAAGAGTCTTTAAAATTTCTAATTAAGCATACTTTACTACTAATAACTATATCATCAGCTTCAGTATCGTGTTCTATCCAATTATTCATTATTAGTGCCCCCTTTTGCTGATTCTAATAGCTTTATTTTATCTCTTATAACAGCTGCCTCTTCATATTCTTCTTTAATTATTGCTTGTTGTAGCTCTTCTTTTAATTTATTAATTCTTTTTCTTTGTATTACTTCCTTACTTTCTCTTTTAGGGATCTTACCTATATGTTCGGTATCCCCTTGTATTCTCTTAATCCTTGATTTTAATAAATCTTGAAAACTTTCATAACAGTTACTACATCCTAACTTACCATTTTTCTTAAATTCTGAATAAGTTAAACCGCAACTCTTGCATACAACTTCTATTTTCTGATTTTTATTACTCCTATCTAATGTTTCAAAAAAACCACTTAGTATATTTTGAAAAGATAATTTATTATCAGTTGAAAAATGTGTATCAAAAGAAATATCAGTTAGTTCTTTTGCACACTTTTCACATAGTAATGTTTCAGTTTTTTCTCCGTTAATAATTTTAATTATATGGACCTTAGCCTCATTTTTTTTACATCTTTCACAAAGCACTATAAATTCCCCCTTAAACTAATATTGCCATTAACATGCCCTTAAGTACATCTGCTCTTATTTTATTTCTTTCCTCTGCGGATGATAAGGTTCTATCATTTACTGCCATTTTCATTATTTCTAGCTCTCTAACAGTTATTAACTTTGACTCATATAAACTTTGAAGTAAAGTAACAGCACCATGATTAGTTATAGAATCGCCTATAACTTGATAGATTATATTATTTCTTTCATTGGCCCCTTCATATGTAACTTGCTTTATTACAATATAACCACCGCCACCTCTTCTACTTTCTATAACATACCCTTTTTCATAGGTAAATCTAGTAGTTAACACATAATTAATTTGTGATGGTGCACATCTAAATTGATCTGCTAATTCATTTCTTTGAATTTGTATTTGATCTCCACCATTCTCTATAAGTAAATTTTTAATAAATTCTTCTATTATATCTGAAAGTCTTGCCATTTTATCACCTTCTTAAACATCTGTTTTTGACTTACTTTGACTTTGTAATATATTTTATATTAATATTAATTAATCATTATTTCAAGCTTATTATTTATAGTTTATGTTAATATAAATCTAATTATTTACACAAACTATAGATAATATATATAAAGGAGTTTTCTTATGTTTATAAAATGGTTTGGTGATAGTTGCTTTTGTTTTCAAGATTCTTTAGGTCATAAAATATTAATAGACCCTTTAGATAAGATAAATTCATTTAAGTCTAATATAATAACCTTTAGTCAAAAGAACCAAACCTATTTTTCTTACCTCCATTCAGAAAATAAAAATATATTATTAGATTCTGTTGATTCATTCAATAATAATTATGTAACTATAAAAAGCTACAGCTCTTTTTCTGATAATGCTAACGGCATAAAAAGAGGTAAAAATATTATTCATACATATATTATAGATAATATTACAATCTGCCACTTAGGGCACTTAGGCCATATTTTAACTGATGATTCAATAAAAAATATAGGAAAAGTTGATATCCTTCTTATTCCTATTGATGGTAATATCACTTTAGATTATACTACTTCATCAAAAATACTTAATAAAATATCTCCTAAAATAACTATTCCTATGTGTTATAAAAGTTCTTATAATGACTATTATTCTAACACCTTAAAAGATTTTTTACTTAGCAATAAACTTAAGTCCAAGTTTTATTTTGATATATTAGATACTAATCTTGTATTAAATAATAATTCTTCAAACATAATTATCTTAAAAAAATTATATAAATAAAAAAGGTTCTAAAAGAAAAATAATTCCTTATAAAAATACATTTTAATTATTTTTCTTTTTGGTTCTTTTGAGGCACTATAATTATTTTTTAATGCCTTAGCTTCCTTGATACCTTTAAACCCTGTAGATATCAGCTTTCCCACTTTTTCTGATTTTATACTTTCCTAGGCATTAAAAAAAGATCGTCTATAAAGACGATCTTTCACACCAGACTATTCTTGTTCTGGAGCTCCTACTGGACAAACATTTGCACAGTTTCCACATTCTATACAAGTATCAGCATCAATAACGAATTGAGCATCTCCTTGGCTTATTGCATCAACTGGACATTCAGCTGCACATGCACCACAGCTTACACATGAATCACTAATTACGAATGCCATAAAAAACACCTCCTAATATTATGGTATTACACCACCACTATTTTATCACTTTTCAACTATATTTTAAAGCTTTTTATAAATTTTACTTTTTTACACTAAATAGTCATATACCCTAGATTTTCTATACTTTCTGTAATATCATCTAAATTTATACAACTATCATTATATATAACTTGTATTTCTTTCTTTTTAATAGATATTTCACACGCCAAAATACCTTCTATAGTAGCTATTGTTTTTTGTATATTAACAACATCTTTTTGCGCATTTATTCCATGAACTTTAATTATAGATTTCATACAGTACTCCTATTTTTCGTTTATTAAATCTCTTATTAATTTTTTATCTTCTTCTGATTCTATTTCTAATTTAATATCCTTATCATCAACTGTATCTTCATAATTTCCAGAAATAAGTTTTATATTAGAAATCTTAAATTCTCTAAGAACTTCTTCATCATCAATTTTTAGCTTGACCTTTACAGACTCTTTTACTACGCTATTAGATATTACTTCGCCTTTACCTACTTCTGTCTTTACTATAGAACCTACCTTTGGAAGATATTTTCTAATACTTTCATATGTACTTTGCTCATAATTTAAACAACACATTAATCTTCCACATATGCCTGAAATCTTAGTTGGATTTAAAGATAGATTTTGTTCTTTTGCCATTTTTATAGATACTGATGTAAAGTCTCCAAGAAAAGTAGAGCAACACATAGGCCTGCCACATGGCCCAAGGCCTCCAATCATTTTAGCCTCATCTCTTACACCAATTTGTCTAAGCTCAATTCTTGTTTTAAATATAGTAGCTAAATCCTTAACTAACTCTCTAAAATCTACTCTTCCATCAGCTGTAAAGTAGAATATTACTTTATTATTATCAAAAGTATATTCTACATCTATAAGTTTCATATCTAATCCATGAACTTCAATCTTTTTAGTACATATATCTAAAGCAGACTTTTCTTTTGATTTATTTTCTTTATGTTTTAGTATATCTTTATTATCTGCTACTCTTAAAACACTTTTAAGGGGAGCTATTATCTCTGATTCATCTATTTCCTTAATTCCAATAACACATTCCCCAAACTCTATTCCTCTTGCTGTTTCTACAACAACGTAATCACCTTTTTGTATCTTTAAGCCCGCTGGATCAAAATAATATACTTTTCCAGCTTTCTTAAATCTTACTCCTATTACTTTTATCATTAATTAACCCTCCAAAAGTCCTATAAGCATAACACTTACAGTCATTGAATAACCTACATTACTAACAAAATTCTTTCTAGCTTCTTCTACATAGCCTAACATAGAGTTTAATTTATTATAAGATAATGCTGAAGCTAGTTTGCTTATTTCATTAACCTTATCAACATTAATAAGTATATTCCTATCCTCTAATTCTTTATAAATTATAATATCTCTTATAAATGAAGATATTAAGCTTAATGTTTCATCCTTTTCGTTTTTAAACTTTTCAAACTTCTCCTCATATTTAACTATACAATTTATATTTTTATCAATAACTTCATTGAACAACTCAATAATTAGATTTCTTAAGTTATCTAAGTTTTCATCATTAATTATTTTCTCTGCCCTTCCTGGTATTCCTTCTGCATAAGCCAAAGCAGATAATACACTTTCTTCTTGTGTTACATTTATTCTCTTTATAAACTTTAACATATGTTCTTTATTTAATGGAGTTAACTTATATACCTGGCATCTTGATTTTATAGTATCTAATAATACCTCTAAGCTTTCACTTAGTAATATTATAAAAACACCTTTAGGTGGTTCTTCAATAGTCTTAAGTAATGCATTCTGTGCTTGAATTGTTAACTTATCACCTTCATGTATAATTATTACCTTTTTATCTCCTTCATATGGCTTTTTACTTACTTCTTCAATGATATTTCTAACATCATCTACACCAAAAGAAGCTTTTTTAGGTCTATAATTAATTATGTCAATATAGTCAAGCTCCTCATCTTTTCCTAATATTTTAATAGCAAACATCTTTGCTAATATACTTTTACCTATTCCATCAGGCCCAACAATAAGATGTGCATGTGAAAGGGTATTTTTATCTGCTCTTTTCATAAATCCATTAATAATATTTTCAAATCCTATAAACTCCTTCACACTCTACACCTACCCAAAATCTTATATTCTTATAAATTGATCAACATCAATAACAAATACTGTTGCACCACCAACTTGAATTTCTACGGGATATTGCATGTAACTTTCTGAATTTGTTACAAATGGCGCTGGAGATGCCATAACTTCTTTTCGTCTTTTACAAATATCTTTTATTATAGAAATAACATCCTCTACTTTTTCGTCTTCTACTCCTACCATTAATGTAGTGTTTCCAGCTCTTAAAAATCCACCTGTTGTAGCAAGCTTTGTTACCCTAAACCCTTTATCAGTAATACCTTCAATTAAATCTAATGAATCATCATCTTGAACTATAGCAATGACCATCTTCATAATATAACCTCCATAAATATACATTTATATAATTTATTTTATCATAAAGCTTTTAAATATTATAATAAAAAACCAAGTTCTATAAGTGTTGCTCAATAATTTTCTTAACTTCTTGAAAAACTTCATCTATAGATTTTGAAGCATCTACCTTTACCATATTTTTGTTAGATTTTAATAAAGTATTATACCCTTCTCTAACTTTATTATGAAAATCCATTTTTTCTAAATCTAATCTATTTACTTCCCTATCTTTATTTTTATTAATTCTATCTAATCCTACTTTAGGATCTAAATCAAATAATATTGATATATTAGGGAAATTACCATCTATAGCAAATTTATTTATTTCATATATTTCATCCATACCAAGTCCTCTTGCAAATCCTTGATATGCTAAGGATGAGTCTAAAAATCTATCACAAAGAACAATTTTACCTTCTTTTAGCGCTGGTATAACTTTTTCTACTAAATGTTGTCTCCTAGCAGCTGCATATAATAATGCTTCTGTTCTTCCATCCATCTCTGTATTTTCAGTATCTAAAATTACAGATCTTATTTGTTCTGCAATTTTAATTCCACCAGGTTCCCTAGTTTTTATACATTCAATATTTTCTTCCTTCATCCAATTATATATTTTATCTAAAATTGTACTTTTGCCAGAACCTTCTCCACCTTCAAATACAATAAATAAACCTTTTTTCATTATTTGTACCTCTTTCTTTTTTCAAGATAGTCTATTGTTATTATACCATCATTTAGACATTGGGAAACATATAACTTAAAGTTACATTTATTATTAATATTTTTATTAATAATAGCTAAAAATAATAGAAAATATAAAATTAGGAGGCTTACTATGAAACAAGAAATGATATCTTTCTTTTACAGAATAGAATCTGAAATCAACGATTTGTGTAATTATTTGTACTCAAATCCAGAAGAAAGTTATAAAGAATTTAAAAGTTGTGCTTATATATGTGAATTATTAGATAAATATAATTTTACTGTAGAAAAAAATTATCTGAATATCTCAAATTCCTTCTATGCAACCAAAGGTAATGGCTATCCTAAAATATGCTATCTCTGCGAATATGACGCTATAATTCATGAGGGACATATTACTGGACATAATGCACTTACTTCAATATCCGTAGCTGCTGCATTAACTCTCGGTAATATAGTAGAAAAAATAGGTGGTACTGTTATATTAATAGGATGTCCTGGTGAATATTTAGGTGGTACAAAAAATATTATGGTTAAACAAGGAACATTTGATGATATAGATGTAGTAATGGAATGTCATCCTGATTTAGTCACTGCAGAAAGTGGATCTTCTTCTGCTATAATTCCATTAAATATAAAATTCACTGGAGATAGTGGTCTTAGTTTTTTAAATAAAAGTAAATATACATCTTTAGATGCAATATTATTAACATTCACTATATTAAACTCATTGTTAAAAGGATTTCCTGAGGATGTAGATATTAATTTTATTCTATCTAAAGGTGGATACACTCCTTTATTGCTTCCATTAGAGAGTGAAGCTAAATTTTATATTCGTGCTAAAGAAACAGCTATGGCAGAACTAGCAGAAAATAAATTACGTGAAATCACAAGATATGTATCAAACTTAACTCATATTCCTAATACAATTTCACTATATGAACCTCCAAACGAGGAGTTAGTTACCAATAGAACTTTAAATAGATTATTTAGCCATAACTTAAAGGAGAATGGTATCATCTCTTTAGAAGAACCTAAAAATATTTATTCAGGTTTAAGTATCGGAATTGTAAGCAGAAAAGTACCTTGCATTCATCCTTATATTTCAATGGTTAATAACGAAATTATCAGTTATGGATCAAAAGATTTCGCTGATTCAACTATTACAGAATTTGCATTATCACAAATTAAAAAATCTGCTCTTGCTCTTGCATTTACTGGTGCAGATTTAATTGAAAAAGAAGATTTACTTCTAGAAATAAAAAATGAATTTTTTAAATATAAGTAGGGCATATATTATTGCTCTACTTATATTTATATGTATGTTTTTATTCTTTTATAAAATCCTGTAAAATAGTATAATAAGACTGTACTATTTAGGAGGTTATGATATGATTCAAATTTATAAAAGTTCTAACGAACATGACCCAACCTTAAAATTATTAGATACTATTGAGCCAGGATGTTGGATTAACATAGTTGCTCCATCTGATGAAGAGCTTATATTAACATCTAAAAAAACAGGAGTTCCTATAGAATTTTTAAAAGCTCCACTAGATGATGCAGAAACTTCACGTATTGAAATTGAGAATAATAATATAGCTGTAATTGTCGATATTCCTTTTACTGAAATGGAAGATAACTCTTTAACTTATGATACTTATCCTTTGGCAATTATTCATACAGAAACTTTATTAATAACTATATGCTTAAAAAATAGTAAGATACTAACTGATTTTAGTAATGGTAAAATTAAATCTTTCTTTACGTTCAAAAAATCAAGATTTATTCTTCAAATATTAAATAGAATATCTACTTACTATCTTCTATATTTACGCCAAATAGATAAAAAAAGTTTAATGATTGAAAAAAGACTTCATAAATCAATGAAGAATAGAGAATTAATTCAACTTCATTCTTTAGAAAAATCATTGGTTTACTTTTCAACTTCTTTAAAAGCTAATGAAGCAACACTTGAAAAAATGCTTAAGTTAGATATAATGCAAAAATATGATGATGATACAGATGTCTTAGAAGATGTTATCATTGAAAATAAACAAGCTATAGAAATGACTGAAATATATAGTAATATATTAGCTAGTACTATGGACTTCTTTGCTTCTGTTATTTCAAATAATTTAAATATAGTTATGAAAATATTAGCTTCTGTCACTATACTATTATCAATACCAACTATTGTATCTGGAATCTTTGGAATGAATGTTATTTTACCTTTTCAAAATGACCCACATGGCTTTAGTATTGTAATGATAGGTATAGTTATAATTTGTTCTATTTGTGCTATTTTCTTATATAAAAAGGATATGTTCTAAATAACGATTTTTGCATTTCCTTCATATAATATAATTAATTAAGAGAGCTTAATGCTCTTTTTTTTAGGAGGTTTTTTATGTTAAAAGGAAAAGCATTAAAACCTAATTCTACATTAGGTATTATAGCTCCTGCTTCTTGTGAAGATAAATCAATAATAACTGAAAAACTCAATGTTTTTGCTAACTTAGGATTTAATTTAAAATTAGGCGAACATCTATATGATAAGTATGGATATCTAGCTGGAACTGATTATTATAGAGCTTATGATATTAATAGTATGTTTTTAGATAATTCTATAGATGGAATAGTATGCTTTAGAGGTGGCTACGGTTCTATAAGAGCACTCCCTTATATTGATAAAACTATAATAAAACATAATCCTAAATTCTTTTGTGGTTATAGTGATATAACTCTTCTATTAAATTACTTCTCTAAATTAGGATTAATTACTTTTCATGGCCCTATGGTGAATTCAAACTTACAAGATGAACTTACACTTAACTACTTTAAAGAAATTTCATCTTATAAAGAAAAAGGCTATACTTATGATCTAAATAAATTTAATAATATTAAATACATCAATCCCGGAAACTTTAAAGGAAAAATATCAGGTGGAAATCTTACAATGATATGCTCTGCTTTAGGTACTCCTTATGAAGTACAAACCCAAAATTCAATTCTTTTACTAGAGGATATTAATGAAAACCCGTATGTTATTGATAGGATGTTAACCTTATTATTACTAAATAAAAAGATTTTTAAGAGCTGTAAAGGAATAATTTTAGGTAGCTTTGAGGGATGCTCTCTATCTAATTATTCAAAAAGCTTTAAACTTGAAGAAATTATCATGAATAGATTAAAACCTTTAAATGTTCCTATTATTACTGGATTCCCATTTGGACATAGTTATCCTAATATAACTATCCCTATTGGTGTAAATGCTACATTCAATTATAATAAAAAGTTATTAACAATTAGTAATTCATTTTTATTATAGTTATCCACAAATTACTCATTTATCTGTTTATATGTGTTTATAATTTTATGTTTTTTAATTTTAAAAAACAAAAAATCCCTTAGAAAACTCTAAGGGATTTCTTTGGAGGCGCCACCCGGATTTGAACCGGGGAATAAAGGTTTTGCAGACCTCTGCCTTACCACTTGGCTATAGCGCCATACCTGGTGGCTCGACCAGGAATCGAACCAGGGACACGAGGATTTTCAGTCCTCTGCTCTACC
>SVCL01000087.1 GCA_015058405.1 Clostridium sp. | reverse complement strand
TAACCTCTTATTTGCGTGTATGAATTTAAAGAAATTGGCAATATGGCTGGACCGAAAAGGGTTATTACCTACCGGTTCGGACAATTTATTGTCCAATCTCACAAAAAGTTTTATAGACCTTTTTATATTAAGTAACAAAAGTGCTAAATGCGAATGCATTTAACCCTTTTGTCTACAAACTGAAATATATAAAATATATATTTAGCCTATACTTAAAACAAAAAATAATACTTTTTTTTCCTAAAGAAATTTTATTCTATATCTAAATTTAGTTTTATCTATTCTCTAACTAATGGAAAGGTCATACAATGAGGACCTCCACCAGCCTTTAAAATTTCAGTAATATCTAGTTCTATTACTTCCATTCCTCTTTTTCTTAATTCTTCATTTACATAAGTATTTCTCTTTAAAGAAATAACTCTTCTATTACCTAAAGCTTGAAGATTACATCCATGTTCAAAGATAGCTTGTTCTTCAACTGGTATAATATCTATCTTTAATTCTTCAAGTCTTTTTAAGAATTCTTCTGGAAGACCTTCCTTATATGCAACTGCTATATGATTATCAACTAAATTGAAACACATATCTAAATGTAAATACTCGC
Source organism: Clostridium sp. (assembly GCA_015058405.1). Taxonomy (GTDB): domain Bacteria; phylum Bacillota; class Clostridia; order Clostridiales; family Clostridiaceae; genus Clostridium. Next base: position 10,180 of record SVCL01000087.1, on the reverse strand, counting down.
TCTTACATGGTACTGGAATTACTTCATAGCCATACTTCTTTAACCCATCTCTTATTTCTTCAAAACCTTTTTGATTTGTTCTTTCTACCATTCCAAGTGCAATAGTATTTTCATTTAAGAAAGCAAAATCTCCACCTTCAAAAAGCCCTTCTTTACATTCAACTATAGCAGGTATACCAAGTTCTTTCATCTTGGCTTTATAATCTGTATATTCCTTAAATCTAATAGGTTCTTTAAATCTCCCTAAGATATATCCTTCCTTAACACATCCTCCAAAATCTCTTGAGAATACTGAATTTGGTCTTTCTTTATCTGGTTCTAAGAATACTACTTCTACCCCATTATCTTCATAAGCTTTAACAAAAGCTTTATGTTCCTCTTCCATCTTCTTAACATCTAATTCAAGGCCCCATTTTCTAGCTATTTCATTTATAGGAGCTGCTTTTAAAAAGCTTGGTCTTGATACTAAAACCTTTTTTAATACTCCTGTTCCATTTTTAACGTACATATTTTTTCACCCCATCTTACATAAATTTTTCTATTGTCTTAATAATAAGCTTTGGAAGTACTCCAAAAGAATATGGTTTATAAACTCTTTCACTCCACTTATGAGCATCCTTCCCGTAACATCCATAGTTAATGGCACTTATATTTAACTCTTTAATTGCATATAATGGTACATTGTATAGATTCTTATATTGTGGAAAATTTCTAATAAGCTTATCTATCGATTCATTATCATCATCTATTTTTATATAGCTGCTATCAGATAAACTTGGGAAGAATTGAAGCACTTCATAATTTTCCCCTGACTCTTTTTCAAATTCATCTAGTAAAATTCTTATATCCTTAGTTAACTTGTCCTCTTCTTCTACTTCTTTCTTTAAAGTATTATGTGGACAATATGGAGGAGCAAAGAAAATTACTACCATAGGATCTTTTATCTTTGATATTTCAACTAACTTTTTAGCTATAAGCATAGAAGTCTCTCTCTTATCAGTACCTGCTTCTATAAGCTTTAAAGTATACTCTTCTATCTCTTTTTCTAAATCTCCATCAAAGCACTTATCAGCTAATTCAAAAATTTCTTCATAAGAAACTACCTTTACATCGTAACCTATTTCCTTATATTCAATCTTAGCTAACTCACAATACTTCTTATAGTTCTCATTTATAGTATTTATCACATTATTTACAGCTTTATTAGAAACATTCACTAACTTTTTCATTATCTCTTCAATAGAATTATTGTGTACAAAATAATTGAAATATACAAAAGAATCTACTGTAGTTTGAACATTATATTGTGATTTTAAATCTTTCATCTTCAATACTGATGGTGGCAAAGTATATTCTCCATTATATCCATCGCAAAAATCCACATTATAATTAATAAGCCTTGTGATTTCACTAGCTAAAACTGATGCATCGAAACCTTCAAAACATTGCCCTACATGAGTTTCTTTTCCTTGTATATAGAAACAAGGAAGTAATTTTCCTACTGTACCTGTATATACGTACTTATTAGTATCCCCTTCATATAAAGGGCAAATATAATCATTATTTATAGCCATAATATAATTAAAATGTTCTTCTTCTTTTAATTTATTTAAAACTTCTATTCCTTCAATAATACCTGTATGAAGATTTTCTTCTACTGGATTTACTGATAATAAAATGTTTCCCTTAAACTCATCTGTTCTTTCTGAAAAGTATTCTAAAAGAACTAAAAATACAGCTACTCCACTTTTCATATCACAAGAACCTCTTCCAACCATCCAGTCTCCTGTCTCTAAATCATCTTTAATAGCTTTAGGCAAATCCATTTCAAGCATCTTTTCTAATAGCACATCAGGATTTACACAATTCTTTTCTAAAGCGCCAAAATCTTCTGTCCCTACTGTATCCATATGACCATGAAAAATTATAGTATCATTACTTTCTTCTCTTGTTCCTTTAACATAAGCAAATACATTTCTTCTATCTAATTTATCATTCTTTAATTTTTGAATAATAACTCTATCTGGATTTTCCTTAAAGTAAGTAATATTTCTAACATGTTTTTCTATATATTCTGCTATTTCTTTTTCACCTTTTGTAGTATTTACACTTTTTATTTTTACAAGTTCTTTAGTTAATTCTTCACACTTTTTAAAAAGATCTACCATTATTTATCCTCTCCCTACACATGAAGTAACTCCATTAACTATTTGAAATACCTTAGCTGAATTTCCATTTAAATAATTAATTGCATTTTCACAAGCTATTCTTTGAAGTTCTCTTATAGATGTTTCTGAAAAGAAAGCTGAATGTGGTGTTACTATAACATTATCCCTATGTAAAAAAGGACAACTATTTAAATCTGGATTTTCACTTACTAATACATCAAGACCAGCAGATCTTACTTTTCCTTTATCTAAAGCTTCTATAAGCGCTTCTTCATCTACAGCAGTTCCTCTAGCAGTATTTATGAAAATAACTCCATCCTTCATGATTTCAAAGGCCTCCTTATTAAAGAATCCTCTATTTTCTGCTGTTTCATTCATATGATTACTTATAATATCTGCATTCTCTAATGCATGCTTAGCATCAACAAGCTTTACACCTAAACTTTCTGCAATATCCTTTGGTATAAAAGGATCAACTGCTATTACATTTATTCCGAATCCTTGAGCTCTTTTAGCAACTGCCTGACCTATTCTTCCAAATCCAAATAGTGCCATAGTACTTCCTTCTAATCTATAAAGAGGTCTTTTAGGTTTAAAATTCCAGCTCTTATCTCTTTCAACATCTAAGTTATATTCTTTTACACCCCTAGTTAAAGAAAGCATTAAAGCTAGTACATGATCTGCTACTTCTTGAGTACAATATTCTTTAATATGACTTACCATAATATTTTTCTTAGCAGCATAATCAATATCTATAATTCCGTAACCTGTTGCATTTACTGAAATACACTTTAAATTTGGAGCATTATCAATTATTTCCTTATCAACTTTTATTAATCCTGTTAACAACACATCTACGTCTCTAATTTTTTCTAAAAATTCTTTTTTATCATCGTTATAGAAGTAAACTTCAACCTCTACATCTTTTAATCCCTTTTGTAAAAGTTCCTTTTCATAATCTAGGTTTCTATCTAGTTGACTTTCATAATCTGCAATTAATACTTTCATATTTAGTGACCTTCCTTTATATAAATTTATTAGTTTAAAACTAAAGCCTTATTTAAAATTTCCTTTGTGGCATCTACCACTGCTTGTACTTCTTTTCTTGTTCCTACACTTATTCTTAAATAATTTTTAATTCTTTCTTGTGCAAAATACCTAGCTAATATACCAGCTTCTCTTAAGCCTTTTTGATATTCAACTGCTGAAAATTTATCATGAGATACAAATACAAAATTTGTTTTAGTATCTAAAACTTTAAAGCCTAACTTTCTTAATTCTTCTTTTAAATATTCTCTATTTTCTATAATTGTTCTAATGCATTTTTCTTGGTATTCTATATCTTCTACTGCTGCAGTCCCTATTGCTAAATTTATATCATTCATGTTATAAGGATTAAATGCAAACTTAACAGTTCTTAAATCATCTATTATTTTTTTAGAAGCTATGCAATATCCTATATGTGCTCCTGCTAATATTCTTGACTTAGACATTGTATGAACCACTATTAAATTGTCATACTTTTTAACTAATGGAATTACACTTTCATTACCATAATCAACATAAGCTTCATCAATAATAACTAATCTATCTTTATTACTCTTAATAATTCTTTCTATTTCTTCCACCTTAACAAAATAACCAGTTGGGGCATTAGGGTTTGCTAAGATAACATGTCTATCTGTATTTACATATTCATCTACATTAACAGTAAAATCATCTCTTAAAGGAACTTCTTCACTATTTACTTGAAGTATTCCTGATAATACCTTATACATTCCATAAGTTATATCTGGATAGCATACTCTTTCTTTATTTCTGAAAAAAGTTAAATATATAAATTGTAATACTTCATCAGAACCATTACCTACAAAAACTTCATCACTAGAAACTCCATATCTTTTAGCTAAAGCATTTCTAAGTTCCATAGCATTTGGATCACCATATAACCCTAAATGCTTCATTCTATCACTTTTTAGTAATTCTAAAACCTTTGGTGAAGGTTCCATTGAACATTCATTTGCATTTAACTTTATATACTTTTTATCATTTAATTGCTCTCCTGGAACATATCCCTTTATATCTTTATAATCTGAACTTAAAAATCTACTCATTGTTATCTAATCTCCTCTAAACTTGATACTTAAACAAAAAGGTGCTTGTAAAACTTTCATCTTACAAGCACCTTTGCTTTCATGCACTTAGTATATACAATCTAATTTTCATAATCAATCATGTTTATCTTTATATTTCTACAAAAATAAGTACCTATTTTTTCACATCCTATAATAATTATTTTAATATTCTTTATATAATAATAAACTTTATAAACAGCAATAAATGTATTGAATTTGAATTTTAAATAATTTAATATATATTTGTTTAATAATAACAGTTTTAAGGGGTGAATTCTTTGCTTACAGTTGATGAGGTAACTAAACTAAGTTTATTCAGTAACTTTAAATTGATTGCTGGAAAAAACGGACTAAAAAATAATTTAAGTAACATTGTAATTTTAGAATATGAAAGTATTAGTGATAATTTTGAAGTTTTTAGTTCTGGAGATTTTGTTCTTACATCTTTATTCTTTGCTAAAGATGATATTTCTTTATTAAATAAAGCTTTTAAAAACCTAATTAAAATAAAAGTTGCTGCTATTGCTATAAAGACAGTTTTCTTTAAGGATATTCCAAAGAACATAAAAGATATGGCTAGTAGAGCTAATATTCCTATATATACTTTTGAAGGATGTTACATGGAAGACTTAATTATATGTGTAAATGAATTATTAAAAAGCAAACAACAATACCTAGCTTTTGAAGAAAAAATCAATTCACTTATAAATATTGAACCCTCACCATACACAGTTGAAAAAACAGCTTTAGAAATTAATTCTTCATTTTCAAAAAGTATCATAACAGCTTATATTACACCTAAAAATAAGTCTGAAAATATCTTTATCTATTTTAATAGAATGCTTTATAAAAAATATCAATTAAGTTCAAGACCTAATTATTCTTATATAAAATATAAAAATGGAATTTTAATTATTTATAGCTTTGATTATGAAAAAGAAAATTGTGATTACATTGAAAACTTTAAAGAATTATTAAAGAAAATAGATATTAATCCTAATGATTTTTTTATAGGTATAGGAAATGTTCATAATGAATTATGTTTTCTTAATTCTTCTATAAAAGAAAGCATTTATGCTAATTACATATGTATTTATAAAAACAAAGATATTATGTTGTATAACAAAATAGGTATTTATAGATTTTTATTTCCTATCTTTTCTGATAAATCTATATACGATCTTTACTCAAATGTCATTAACGAAATTATTAACTATGATTTGAAATATAAATCCAACCTTTTAGAAACTTTACTTATATACATAAAAAATAATGGTGAAATTTCTAAAACTGCTACAGAATTATTTCAACATCCTAATACAATACGTTACAGATTATCTAAAACCCACACTATCATAGAAAAATATAATTTAGAAGATAATTTTTATGAACAAATATTTTTAATAATAAAACTATATCAATTCAAAGTAAGTGTAAAAGAATATATAAATATATAAATATATAAATATATGCATTTGCAATTTATAAAGGTCAACTATAAAATACTATTAAAAACAAATGAAAGGATTTTATCATGACGGAATTAATTATTTTATGTATTTTTTCATCTGCATTATTATCATGCGTAATAACTAATGTTTCCATTTTATATGCTTTAGTATTAGGTCTTTTTTTATTTTTTACATATGGATTATTAAAAAAACATACAATTATTGAACTAATAAAGATGTCTCTGACCGGAATTACAACTGTTAAGAATATACTTTTAACGTTTATATTGATAGGTATTATTACTGCTCTATGGAGACTAAGCGGTACTATTCCTTTTATTATCTATTATGCAACAACAATCTGTACACCTGCCGGAATGGTCATTATAACTTTTTTAATATGTTGTCTTGTTTCTTTTCTTACTGGAACATCACTTGGCTCTGCTGCAACAGTAGGGGTTATATGTATGACTATGGCAAATAGTATGGGGATTTCTCCAATAATTACTGGTGGAGCAATATTATCTGGTATATATTTTGGAGATAGATGTTCACCTATGTCTACAAGTGCTTTACTTATAAGCGAATTAACTAAAACAGATATTTTTAAAAATATTAATAATATGATAAAAACATCAATAGTACCTTTTACTTTATCATGTATATTTTATTTTCTTATAGGTATGCTTATTAAAACAATTGAAAATACTTCAAATGTAAGAATAATTTTTGCAGAGTGCTTTAACCTTCATCCATTTACAATACTTCCTGCTCTTATTATTCTTATACTCTCTTTATTTAAGCTAAATGTAAAAATAACTATGAGTATAAGCATTATTATATGTTCTGTAATAGCTATAATATATCAAGATATATCTATAACACAATTACTAAATACAGCATTGTTTGGGTATTCCTCAAATAATTCTGATCTTGCAGCTTTATTAAATGGTGGTGGTATTTTATCTATGACCAAAGTTTTTCTTATAGTATGTATATCATCATGCTACTTTGGGTTATTTAATGGTACAGGCTTTCTAAATGATATAAAAAATAATACTACAAAATTGAGCAAAAAAATAACTCCTTTTGGAGGAATACTTTTAACTTCTATAATAACAGGCCTTATTTCTTGTAATCAAAGTTTAACTATTATGCTTACTAAAGAACTTTGTGAAGATACTGTAGAAGATAAATATGTACTTGCCTCCCATTTAGAAAATACTACTATAGTTATTCCCGCAATAATCCCATGGTCTATTGCATGTGCAGTACCACTTTCAACTATTGCTGCACCAACTACTTGTATCTTAACAGCTTGTTATCTATATCTACTTCCTATCTGGAACTACATATCAGTACTTTATAAAGAGAGAATATATCAAAAGGAATGCTAAAACATTCCTCTTGATACATTCCCTCTAAAATTATATTTATACTTCAAAAATGTAGGAAGTCTTAGGACAAACTTTTAGAATTATATTTCTACCTTCTACTTTATAATCTAACTTTTTGCCAAACTCATCTTGAGACTTAGCAAACTCTTCTTTACCAAAAATACCCATAGGAATGCTAATTTCTCTTTCCTCCTCATCATTAGATATAACCATTATCCATAAAGAATCTTCTGTAAATCTAGCATAAGATAGTACATAATCATTATCACTAATTATTTTAAAACCACCATCTGTAAATGCCTTATTATTTTTTTTGATATAAGCTAACTTTGTATATAAATCAAAATAAATAGAATTATCTACATCTGTATGCCAATTCATAGGATAACGACATCCTTCTAGCTCATCACCTCTACCATCTAGACCTATCTCATCACCATAATATATACTAGTACATCCTATTAAAGTAAATAGCATAATTACTGCCCCTCTATATTGCTCAAATGTTATGTTTTTACTATTGTGAAGTCTTTGTATATCATGACTACCTAAAAGATTGAATAAATTTTCTTGAATAACTGTTGGAAGCTTAGATAAATAATCCATTATATGATGACTTAAATCTCTTGCAGTAAGCTTATATTTTACAGTTGTTAATATCTCTGCCTTAGCAGTAAAAGTATCAATTTCTCCAAAAAATTCTCTTATAGGCCTTGTAGAGCCGAAATAATTCATAGGAGAATCCCACTCATCTCCCTTTAAAAATTCTGAACAGTCACTCCAGTCTTCTGCTAAAATATAAGCATCTTCATTAGTTTCTTTTACACTTTTTCTAATTCCAGGCCAAACTTCATGATGTAATTGTAACTCATCATTTCTAGCCATAGTATCTGCTACATCAAATCTCCATCCATCTATGCTATATGGAGGTTTAAGCCACTTCTTAACTAACGAATCTTCTGACTCATAAATAATTTCTCTAAGCTCTTTAGAAGTATAATTTAAAGTAGGTAAAGTTTCTACATCAAACCAAGCTTTATACTCATTATTATCTTTAAAGAAATAGTATTTTCTTTCTTTAGCATCTTTATTATTATAAGCTCCTATTGATTTATCAAAAAAAGCTCCTTCCTTATTGAACCATTTATTAGCTATTCCTGTATGATTAATAGATACATCTAAAATAATTTTCATATTATTTTTATGAAGTTCTTCAGATAATTCAGCTAGAGCCTTATCTCCACCTAAGTGAGGATCAACCTTAAAGTAATCTAAACAGTCATATTTGTGTACAGTTGCTCCATAAAAAATTGGATTTAAGTATAAAGCAGTAACACCTAGTTTCTTTAAATAAGGAATCTTATTTTTTATTCCTATTAAATCTCCCCCATAAAAATCCAAGCAAAAATTCTCTCTATATGGACCTGGAGCCTTGTCCCAATTATCTACATGAATAGTTTCATGCCCATCAAAAGTGTATTCTCCACTCTTAATATCTAATTCTTTATTTCCATTACAAAATCTATCAGGGAAAATTTGATAAAACACTGAACCTTTTACCCAAGAAGGTTGTTTATAATCAACTAATATTTTAAAATCATAAGTTTCTTCAGGCATGTAAGTAGTAATTTCTTTTTGATTATAATAATAGATAGCATTTTCTGTAGCTATATAAAAATGATAATGAAATATATCTTCATATAACTTCACACTAGTTTTATAGTAAGCTAAATTATTCTTAACCTTATATTTTTCCATTATTAATAGCTTCTCTATTCCATTAAACTTAGTTCTAAGTACAACTGCCTTAACAGGAGCATCCTCATACATTCTTATTGATATTGTAACCTCTTCACCTTTCTTTGGTAATGGGTTGCTAACAAAATATTTTGTTCCATCTGTATAAATACTTTCTAACCATTTTTCCATATTAAATACCTCTCCATCTATACTTTAAGATATAATTCACGTTATATATTCAATTTTACATTAAGTTGTAAAAAATATCATTGTGCAAACTTCCTAATATTCTATAGATAATTCCAAAAAGGCATATTAAAGAGTTAGTAATAATCAATGATTACTCTCAAAAAATTCAAAAATTCCTATACGTAAAAAATAACTACCAAGTTAAATAATTAACTCGATAGTTCTATGCTTTTTCTTGTCCTTAATTCTCCCCCTTAAAATTAATCTTATATGAATAAGAACTTGTATCATTATTCTTATTAACCTCTATTTTATACATACCTTTAATTCCTTCTGTAGCTTTTTCGTAATTTAATGAATCATTTTTCTCTACTTTCTTCTCATCTATTATATTTCCATTTGGATCTATTACTCTTACACTCATCTCTTCATCTGATGAAGTATTTTCTAGCTCTAAACTGAGCAGAATATTTTTATAATCTCTATTACATTCTATATCTTCAGAATGTACAGAATCTGTAATAATACTTCCCCTAGTTATAGATTGTCCTTTATTGTTTAGAAAGAAAATTACTACTATAGTTACAGTTAATATACTTCCTAAAATCACATACTTTTTCATTTATTATTTATTCTCCTCTATTATAATTCCATCTTCAATTCTTATTATCTTATTGCACCTATTACCTATGTTTTCATCATGAGTAACTATAATAATTGTTTTTCCTTGAGAATTAAGACTTTTTAGTATATCAATAACCTCTTCTCCTGTTTTTTTATCTAGGGCTCCTGTAGGTTCATCCGCTAATATTATATCAGGATTATTAACTAAAGCTCTTGCAATTGCTGCTCTTTGACACTGCCCTCCTGATAACTCCTTCGGATACTTTTTAAGTTTATTATCAATTTTTAAAGCTTTTGCTATTTCTTCTATTTTTCTTTTTTTATCCTTTTTACCCATGGGGCTGTCGCACTAAAAAATAGTGTGAAGCCCTTTTTCTATGAAAAAAATTAAATCCTAACCTCAAAGAAGTTAGGATTTGTAGTAAAATATTTACATGAAAAAAACAAATATTTTACATAAGAATTATACAATTAAT
>SVCL01000086.1 GCA_015058405.1 Clostridium sp. | reverse complement strand
TTGAATCAAAATGGATTGTACATGCTATAAATAAGGCTAAAGCAATAAGAAATGTTAAAGAAGCATTAATTATACATTCGGATAGAGGAATACAATATACATGTGAAGCTTATAGAAAAGCAACAAAAGATATGATTACAAGTTATTCTAAAAAGGCTTATCCATGGGATAATGCCTGCATAGAATCCTTTCATGCTCTTATTAAAAGAGAGTGGATAAATCGCTATAAAATTTTAGATTACAAACATGCATATAAGCTTGTTTTTGAGTATATAGAAACCTTTTACAATACAGTAAGAATACATAGTCACTGTGGATATTTGTCGCCAAATGAATATGAAGATAAACATTACTCAGAAAATATAAAAAATGCATGTTAACTATAAAAAATATAATAATATAATTTATCCGAATTTAATTTGTACTTTTTCTTGACATAGTACCAAATCCCCAAAATACATTATCCATTATGCTTTTATTTAAAATATAATTTAAAGCATTTTTTATAAACAACTCAAAATTCTAATCCTTTTTCTAAATATTTATCGATATTTAACAATAAATAACTAGAAATAAAAAATAAATAATATCTACAAAACCCTTGTATTATCACATTTCTTAATATATAATCATATAGAAAAATAAAATAGATACAGTTCGCAAGCCTCCTGTACTAAAACAAAACTAAGGCACCTTTTGAATATTCAAGTTATATTTTAATATAGCTTTTTTTCGGGTCTGCCTTTTTAAGGTGGACTCTTTTTAACGCATAGGAAATTTTAAAATTTTTTTGATAGCGAGCACTGATTATTACCAGAGCTTTCTGGTATATAAGTTTTCAAATGCGTTAAAAAATAATTATAGCGCCACAGCAGAACCTTAAAGCTTAAACAAAAAAATATATATTTAAGCTTTAAGAACACTGCTGTATGGCTAAAAAAAGTGACTTCAGTTAAAATTCAATATACTAAAAATGTTTTTTAAAAATTATAGTGTAATTTAATTAATGGAAGCGTAATGAAGCCACTTTTTTCTTTTAGGAGAAAGGAGTAAGTAAATGGACTTTCCAAGATACAGCAAAGTAACTAATAAGAACAAAAGAGAAATACTTCTTCTAAAAGCATCTCCTTGCAAATGGGGCAGATGTAAATTTTGTGATTATATTCTAGATAACAGTGAAAACGAAGAAGAAAATATAAGGATTAATGAAGAAGAACTTAAGAAGGTTACTGGAGAATTTGGAGTTTTAGAAGTTATAAACTCTGGTAGTATATTTGAAGTTCCTAGAAAGAACTTAGAACAAATAAAACAAATAGTTCAAGAAAAGAACATAAAGCTATTAATCTTTGAAGCTCATTGGATATATAAAAAAAGGCTTCAAGAATTAAGAGATTACTTTAATGTTCCTATAATATATAAGCTTGGACTAGAAACTTTTGACGATAACTTTAGAAACAACGTTCTAAATAAAGGTATTGTAATAAATCATCCTACTGATGTTTCTAAATATTATGATTCAATTTGCCTTATGGTAGGAATTGAAGGACAAACAAAAGAAAGCATAGATAAAGATATTGAATATTTATTAAAGTATTTCAAAAAAGGTTGCATAAATATTTGGATTGAAAATTCAACTGGTTTTAAAAGAGACAAAGAGCTTGTGAAGTGGTTCAGAGAAAAGTATTATTACTTAGAAGAAAATGAAAACATAGAAATCCTTTGGAATAATACCGACTTTGGAGTTGGAGGAGAAAATAAATGAATACAAGCAAATTAATGAAAAGAGTTGGCATAGCCGGACTTATAAAAATATCTTTAGTAGCAACTATATATATAGTTACAACAATAGTATTTTCAGAAATATCATTTGGACCTATTCAAGCTAGACCATCAGAACTTCTAAACTTCCTAGCTTTTATTGATCCACTATATATAATCGCCTTAACTTTAGGTTGTGCTATATCAAACTTTTACTCTTTTGGACTTATAGATGTCCTTGTAGGAAGCTTTGCTACCCTACTTTCAACTTACTTAATGTATAAAAGCAGAAATATGCTTATAGCATCACTATGGCCAGTAATTAACTGTGTATTTGTAGCAGCTGAATTATATTTCTGTTTTTCTCAACCATTCTGGTTTAATATGGCTACAATTGCTTTAGGTGAATTCTTAATTATGACTATAATAGGTTATCCACTATTTAAAGTTGTATTTAGAAATAGAAAATTTGTAGAAGCTGTAAGAATAGATTTAGATAATAAAACATATTTAGAAAAACTAAACTTTCTAAAGAGAGCATAATTTAAAAGCTGTGTTTCAGAAAAAATCTGAAACACAGCTTTTATTAAATAAAAATTCACCCAAGGTTCATTATAAACTTCTTTTAATCTCTAATAAATAGTTTTTTCTAATAATCATAAAATATACAACCTGTGCACTGAATACAACCACAAGAATCCGGCATGATACACTAGCTATTGGAATACCAAAAGCACATCTTAAAGCATTTATAGCAAACATAAAATGAATTACCGCTACTATATAAGGTAGTAAGAATAGTACTCCTACCTCAATTATAATAGCTTTCACTTATTATAGTAACCTCATTACCACTTTCTAAATTATTTACAAACTTAACCTTACCATTGCACCTATTAAAATCTATCCCTTTATCTTTTAATAAATCTACAAAATAATTAGATCTACTACTTACTTCATTCTTATTTAAAACATCATCATATATAAAATAAGCTTCTGGAAAAGAACTATTAATCTGTTCTTCCTTATCCCTACCATAAGCATATACCCCTCCTATTGCAGTAAGAGCCATAGCAGAAGTTATTGCAATTAAAAAGAACATTATTGTATTATCCTTAACTCTATAAAAAAGATTTGAAACCCATAAAATATTAATCTTTTTTAAATAGAATCTTCTATTCTTCTTAATTAATCTTAATGAAAAAATACTAAACTGAGAAAATAAAAGATATGTTGCTATAATAACCATTACTGTTACTGGAATTATTCTATAAGTTATATTATTAACATCTGACGTAATAGCTAAAAAGTACCCTGTAGTAAGTAATATCATACAAAATATAGCTAATCCCTTAGATGTAATTGGTTCTTTCCTTGGTTTTTTAGATTCTTTTATTAATTTTAAAATCCTATCTTCCTTAATAATAAATGAACAAAAGAAAGAAATAATTAATCCTAAAATAATAAAAATAACAATGGTTAAACTCAAAGCTTCTACTGGAAAATAGAACTCCATAACCTTAACTCCTAATAACTTCTCACTTATAGCAAATAATACTTTAGAAAAAACAAGTCCAGTAATAATTCCTGCTCCACCAGATGTTGTACTTATAATGATATTTTCTACACAAACAATCCTTTGAAGCTGCCTTTTAGAAGCTCCTATAGTATACAGTATGCCAAATTCTTTATATCTTCTCTTTAAAACTTGGATGAAATATAATCATTGTAAAAGAAAATAATAAAGAAGTAAATTAATATCTAATAACACCACATCAGGATTATATTCATTAAACTCCATAATAATCCTTTCAAAATCTTTAGCTCCCCGTACATCAAAACCATACCTGTTAATATACTCTTCTAATAATTTTTTTATCTCTATATCGTCTTCTACAACATACATCTTATATTTCAAAACAATTACCCCTTAACTTATTTTTCTATTTTATAAAATTATTGTATCTTCTTTATTTTTATAAAAATCATTATACTATTACCTTACACCTCTATCAAATAATTGAATTTTATCAATAACATTCTTTGTATTTCATTAAGCTACAAACTATGATATAATACACATTGTTAAGGTTTAACTTCCTTAAAATCATATATATTTAGTGGAAAGAAAAGGAGCAATACTATGAGTTTTAAAGATAAGTTTAATAAATATTTTCAAGATTCATACCTTGAAAAATATGGTGATAGAATAGCAAGTACTTCAGGTACAGTAGTATCTGTTAAATTTACTGAAAAAAATTATATTTTATTTCATAGATTAGTTGTTGATATGGTTATAAAACCTGAAATAGGTAGAGCTATAGTTAAAGCAAGATACAAAAAATTTAGATGGTTTAAAAAAGTTGACTTTATTCAAGTAAATACTGGACATAAAGTTATGATAATGGGACTTAAAGGAGTTAAAGGTAAAAAGGATGCTGAAGTTATTGCTATCCAAAACGTACTTAACTTAACTACTAAGAAAGATTTAGTACCAGTAGATCATTCACAAATTAGAAGATCTCGTCAACAAGCTGGAAGAATGAGATACTAAAATAGTAAGAGATATTAATAAATTATTAGTATCTCTTTTTTATTTCACAACTTTCTCCACAAAATAAAAAGGAGCACTAGCTCCTTTTTAAATAATAACTTATTTAGTTTTTATAAATAAATATAAACTATTAATCATAGCTATAATACCTGAGAAAAATAATACTATACACCATTGACCAAATACTAAAGATACAGTATGGAATATTTCTCTCAAAAATGGAACATAAACTATGCTAAATAACATTATTATAGATACACTAACTGCACCAACTAAATAAATATTAGTAAATAATTTTATTTCAAATATCGAGTGTCTTTCTGACCTACATTCAAATACGTGAAATAACTGACTCATAACAAGAGTAGCTAAAGCTATAGTTCTACAAGTAGCTAAATCCATTCCATAATATCTACCTACCATAAAAGAAAGTAAAGTACATACACCAATTAAAGAACCCCTGACTAAAATCTTTTCAGTTAAACCTCTAGAAAATATTCCTTCTCTTTTATCCCTAGGAGTTTGTCTCATTATATCACTATCAGCAGGATCTATACCTAAAGCTATAGCTGGTAACCCATCAGTAGCTAAATTAACAAATAAAATTTGTATAGGTGACAAAGGATTAGGCAAAGTAAATAATGATGCTAAAAACATAGTTAAAACTTCTCCTAAGTTACAAGATAATAGATACCTTATAAACTTTCTTATATTATCATAAATTACTCTTCCTTCTTCAACTGCTGATACTATAGTAGCAAAGTTATCATCCATTAATATCATAGATGAAGCTTCCTTAGTAACATCAGTACCTGACAGTCCCATGGAAATACCAATATCAGCTTCCTTTATAGCAGGAGCATCATTTACACCATCACCAGTCATAGCAACTACATTATTACTACTCTTTAAAGCTCTAACAATCCTTAACTTATGATCTGGAGATACCCTAGCAAATACTCTAGTTTTTTGTAACTTCTTCTTAAGTTCTCTATCATTCATATTTTCTAACTCTTCACCAGTTATTACTTGATCATCATTACTACATATATTCAAAGATTTAGCTATTGCAAGAGCAGTATTTTTATGGTCACCAGTTATCATTATTGGTTTAATTCCTGCAAGTTTACATTTAAGCACAGCATCTCTTGCTTCTGATCTAGGCGGATCAATACTACCTGCAACTCCTATAAAAACAAGACCTTCTTCTAGTCTTTCACTTTTAACAAGACCTTCTTCCTTATAAGCAGCTGCTATACATCTTAAGGCTCTAGAAGACATAGATTCAATAAAGTTTTCTACCCTTTTCTTTTTTTGAACAGTTAAAGGTTTAATCTTATTATTTTCTAAAATATACGAACACCTTTCAATTAATCTCTCAGGAGCTCCTTTTACATAACAAGTTTCTTTGCCACCTTCATTCATTATTACCGACATCATCTTTCTAGTTGAATCAAAAGGAATATCAAAAATTCTGGTAGCCTTACTTACATAACCTGAAAGTTTTTTTACATCATCAAAAAATAATTTTATTAAGGCTGTTTCAGTAGGATCTCCGTGTAAAGCTCTTTCAATATTCTTTTCATTAAAATCATAATTACAGTCATTACAATATATAAATGCTTTTCTTAAAATCTCATCATCCTCTAGCTTAGTATTATCAAGCTCATATATCTTACCATTTAAATATACTTCCTTAACTGTCATTTTATTTTGAGTTAAAGTTCCTGTTTTATCAGAACATATAACAGTAGTACATCCTAAAGTTTCTACAGCTGGAAGTTTTCTTATTAAAGCATTTCTTTTAAGCATTCTAGATACACCTAAAGCAAGAGCAACAGTTACAATAGCTGCAAGCCCTTCTGGTATAGCTGCTACTGCTAAACTTACACCAAGCAAAAACATTTCAGTTATATTATTTCCTCTTATAATACCTAAAATAGTAACTAAAGCACAAATTACTAAACACATAATAACTAATACTTTACCTAAAGACTCTAGCCTTTCTTTTAAAGGAGACTTTTCATCCTTAATGTTATCTAAAAGATTAGCTATCTTTCCCATTTCAGTATTCATACCAATGCCAGTTACCTTAAATAATCCTCTTCCCTTTAAAACTGTAGTTCCCATATAAATATTATTCTTTTTCTCAGAAGAGTCCTTGCTTACACCAACTGACTCCCCAGTTAATAGAGATTCATCTACCATAATACCTGAACATTCTATTAAACTTCCATCTGCTGGTATCCTATCACCCGCTTCTAATACAACAATATCTCCCATTGTTAAATATATAGAATTTATAACCTTAATTCTTCCATCTCTAAATACCTTACAAGTAGGTGCAGCTAAATCTTTTAAAGCTTCTAATGATTTTTCTGTTCTGTATTCTTGTACAAAGCCTAATATTGCATTTACAATTACTATAATAATTATTGTAATTGCGTCTGCCGTATCTCCCATTACACCTGAAACAATAGTTGCCACCAATAATACCCAAACCATAAAATCATTAAATTGTGACAAAAATATAATTATAGGTGAAATCTTTTTTTTATGTTGTAATTCATTTAATCCAAAGTTTTTAATACGCTTTTCAGCTTCTCTAGTTGATAATCCTGGAGTTACTTTCTGTTCCTGTATCACCCTTTTTCCTCCTTATATAAAACTCTATAATTATATATATTTATCATAAAGTAACTTAGAACATAATCTTTAAATGTTATTACTTATGTTTTTTATTAACTATTATCTTCTACCTAAATCAACACCTTATTAGTAAAAGCCTAAAAATATTTATTGCACTTTCTTCAATATACTATGAATTACTTCTCATTTCTTTACTTTTTGACAGTTTAGCCTTAAAATATAATATGTAAATTTATATTAGTATCTAAAGGAGGAACTACTTTGAAGAACGTTATATACGTAACTGGACATAAAAATCCAGATTCAGATTCAATATGTGCTGCTTATGCTTATGCAGAACTAAAAAATAAAACTAGTGATATCCCTGTTATTCCAGTAAGACTTGGAAATATAAACAGAGAAACACAATATATCTTAGATAGATTTGAAGCTAAGGCTCCAGAATTTTTAGAAACTGTAAAACTAAAAGTTGAAGATTTAGAAATAGATAAAATAGCTGCTATTTCACCTGATATATCTTTAAAAATGGCTTGGAACATAATGAGAGATAAAAATGTTAAATCTCTTCCTGTAGCTGATAAAAATGAACATTTAGTTGGAGTTTTATCAATTTCTAACTTAACATCATCATATATGGATATATGGGATAATGAAATATTAAGCAAAAGTAATACTTCAATAGAAAACATTCTTGATACTCTTTCTGCTAAAGAAATATACATAAACGAAGGAGTTCAAAAATTCCCTGGTAAAATAGCTGTTGCTGCAATGCAGCCAGAAAGCTTAAGTACAATCATTAAAGAAGGAGATATCGCTATAGTTGGTGATAGACCTGACGTACAAGAAGCATTAATAGATTTAAAAGTATCATTAATGGTAATAGCAGGTTCTTATGAATTATCTTCAGAATTAGTTGAAAAAGCTAAAGCTAATGGAGTTAATGTAATAAGCACACCTCATGATTCATTTACTACTTCAAGATTAATAATACAAAGTATTCCTGTAAGCTATGTAATGGCTAAGGAAAACTTAGTATCATTCTCTGAAGATGAATTAGTAGATGATATAAGACCTACAATGATTGAAACTAGATTCAGAAGTTATCCTGTAACTGATACTAATGGTAAAGTTTTAGGTACTATTTCTAGATATCACTTAATTTCTGACTTCAAGAAGAAAGTAATCCAAGTTGACCACAATGAAAGAGGTCAATCAGTTGATGGATTAGATGAAGCAGAAATTCTAGAAATCATAGATCACCACAGAGTAGCTGATATTCAAACAAATAATCCAATTTACTTTAGAAATGAACCTCTTGGAAGTAGTTCTAGTATAGTCGCTAAGTGCTTCTTTGAAAGAGATTTAGTTCCTTCTAAACAAGCAGCTGGACTTCTTTGTGGAGCTATAATATCAGATACATTATTATTCAGAAGCCCTACTTGTACAGAACAAGATATAACTATTTGCAAGAAACTTGCTGAAATAGCTGGAATTTCTGATATTGATGAATTTGCTAAAGAAATGTTTAAAGCTGGAACATCTCTTCAAGGTAAAACTGTAGAAGAAATATTCAACCAAGACTTTAAACCTTTTAAAATTGGTAGCATGAAAATAGGTGTTGCTCAAGTTAACACTATGGATATAGATGGATTCATGCCTTTAAAAGAAGACATGCTTTCATATATGAGTAAGAAAGCTAATGATGAATCATTTGATGAAATGATATTACTTCTTACTGATATACTTACAGAAGGTTCTCAAGTACTAGTTGCTGGTAATGTTCCAGAAGTAGTAGAAAAGACTTTCAACGTTACTCTTGAAGATTCAACAGCATTCCTTCCAGGAGTACTATCAAGAAAGAAACAAGTTATACCACCATTAACTAATGTTATAACTTCTATGTAATTATAATAAGCCTAAGAATTCAAAACATGTTTTGAATTCTTAGGCTTTCTTTATAACTTTATTATTTACTTTTATCTAAAACTATACTACTTACAAACATAATTATAGGAAATATCATAGCAACTGCAATTCCCTTTTTTATATCTCCGCCAAAATTATTAGTAATACTTCCAACTACCATTGGCCCTGCCATACATCCTAAATCACCAGCTAATGCTAGTAATGCATACATTAGCGTGCCTCCATTTTTTATTTTAGAAGAAGCTATACTAAATGTTCCTGGCCATAATATGCCTACGGATAATCCACATATACCACACCCAAATAGCCCTAAGAATGCATAGTGTGTAAATGAAATCATGCAATAGCTAAACATACACATTATAATGCTAATCAGCATAAATCTCTCCAACTTTATTTTAGCACCATATTTACCATAAAAGAATCTAGAAATTCCCATGCATAAAGCAAAAAACATAGGTCCTGTAAGATCTCCAATAGTTTTACTTACCCCAAGACTTGCTTCTGCAAAAGTCGATGCCCATTGACTTACTGATTGTTCGCTAGCACCTGCACAAATCATTAATATTATCATCTGAAAAAATATCTTAGAAGTAAATAATTCTTTTGCCTTTTTTTGCTCTTCCTCTTCTGGAACTAAAGGCATAATAGGCACCTTTGTAAACACTAAAGCATTTATAAAAGGTAATATAGCCCATATAATAGTTAAGACAGACCAATTCTCTACTCCAAATACTTCAAAAAATATTGTGGAAAAAAATACAACACCTACTTGTCCCCAACAGTAAAAAGAATGTAACGTACTCATTACCAATTCTTTTCTTTCTGTCGGACATGCTTCAACAATTGGACTAACTAATACTTCTAATAATCCTCCACCAATTGCGTAAATAACAACTGAAAAAACCATAGTTGGAAATGCATTATCTACAATATTAGGGAATATAGCTAAAGATATAAGCCCAACCATAGCTAAAATATGTGCAATTATCATAGATTTCCTATAGCCTATTCTGTCAATAAAAAGTGCTGACAAAGCATCAGTTATAAGTTGTACTACAAAATTAATACTAACTAAAAACGTCAATTCTACTAAAGTTATTTGATAAAACTTATTAAATGTCAGTAATAGCAGTGGTAAATAATTATTTACCACTGCTTGTATAATATATCCTAAAAAACAAGCTCTTATAGTATTTGAATAATTCTTATCCATATTATATATCACTCTCTTTAAATATTCGCTACATTATTCATCCATTTTCTACTTCTAAATAACTTAACCTCTAAAATAACTCTTACATACTCTTCTAAAGATAATATAAAGTATACCCAATAAATTGGCAATTCTAATATAAAAGAAGTAACTAATCCAGCTGGTACTCCAATAATCCATGTTCCAACTATATCAATTAGCATAATATATTTTGTTTTTCCACCACTTCTTAATACTCCTCCCCCTAAAACCATATTAATTACCTTTGCTATAAATACTAATGCATATGCATTTAATATATATACTGTAATTTGCATAGTTTCAAGTGGAACATTATATAGTTTCACATAGAACCTACCAAATGCAAAAATTATTAAGCTTATAATAAGTGACATAATTATAGTAATTCTCACGAATTCCTTTGATTCCTCATAAGCTTTTTCTTCTTCATCAGCTCCTAATAACTTTCCAATCATTATTCCTGCTGCACTTGATATACCTGACAATAACCCAATCATAAAATTTTGTACTGGATAAGTTAATGTCATAGCTGCACATTGTTCAGTACCTATTCTTCCGTAAATAACAGCATATACATTTTCACCAAAGCTCCATAAAAATTCACACATTAATATTGGTAAAAGAATTTTAAAAACATTCATTATAAATGGTTTTGTAAACTTGAATGTTATCCATAGAGTATATTCACTCTTTCTTTTAATTCTTTCAAATACAACAAATACAATAGCAAATTCTACGAATCTAGCAATTGTTGTAGCTAATGCAGCTCCTACTACTTCTAGTTTTGGTAATCCAAAGTTACCGAATATCAAACCATAATTTAATATAATATCAGAAAATACCGAAGCTATACTTGCATACATAGGTATTTTTGCATATCCAATATTTCTTAAATAAGCAGAACACATAAGTGTTAGCGTCATAGGCAGAAATCCAAC
This sequence comes from Clostridium sp., assembly GCA_015058405.1. Classification (GTDB taxonomy): domain Bacteria; phylum Bacillota; class Clostridia; order Clostridiales; family Clostridiaceae; genus Clostridium. Next base: position 667 of record SVCL01000086.1, on the reverse strand, counting down.
TGAAGTAACTCTTAAATATTTAGCTGCTATATTGATAGTATTACTATCATTTGTATATATAGACATAATGCTTGAAGGAATAATAATAGAAGAAACCATAAACAAAATTGTAATCCCTAGTGATGCATATAAATTAAAATTAAAGCTATCATTAACACCTTCTTTATTTTTATTTCCTATATATTGAGCTATTAAAATACTTGCAACAGTAATAACTGCTGATACTGTTACTGAAAATAAGGATATAAATTTACTACTAAGTCCAATTCCTGCAATACTGTCACTTCCCATTTGTCCAATCATTATCTCATCTATCAATACAAGAGTTGCTTGCAATAAACTTTGAAGAGTAATTGGCAATGCTATTTTTATCATTCTCCTATAAAAACTCTTATCTTGCGTCATAACTATCCCCCATTTATTTTCTGCGTTCTGTTAAGTTATATGAACATTGCTCTTCTCAACCCTAGAAAATATAATAAGTTTAACTAGAACCAATTATCCCCCTAGAAAAGGAGAGAAGATCAATGAACAAAACTTATAAAATAAGATGTCCTCGTTGTCACTCTGACCAACTATATAAGTTTGGTTTGGACAAGCAGGCTAATCAAAAATATCAATGTAAAAAGTGTAGAAGACAATTTGCTCCTTTTTTCAAACAAAAAGC
>SVCL01000085.1 GCA_015058405.1 Clostridium sp. | reverse complement strand
ATTAATTGTATAATTTTTATGTAAAATATTTGTTTTAGTCATGTAAATATTTTACTACAAATCCTAACTTCTTTGAGGTTAGGATTTAATTTTTTTCATAGAAAAAGGGCTTCACACTATTTTTTAGTGCGACAGCCCCTTTTTACATATAAATATGAACTATTTTTAAATTAATCTCTTAATATATTCAAATCTTCTCCATTTAATACCTTTCTCATAGTTCTCATTGAACACATTTTCCCACACATAGTACAAGATTCTTCATCATGTGGTTTTGACTCTGCTCTATATCTTCTTGCTTTTTCTTCATCAATAGCTAAACCAAACATTGCTTCCCAATCTAAATCCGCTCTAGCTTGTCCCATCTTGTTATCCCAATCTCTGGCTCCTTTTACTCCTTTAGCAATATCAGCTGCATGCGCTGCTATCTTAGAAGCAATAATACCTTCTTTCATATCATCTAAATTAGGTAGTCTCAAATGTTCAGCAGGAGTTACATAACATAAAAAGTCTGCTCCATATGTTGCAGCAATAGCTCCACCTATAGCTGAAGTAATATGATCATATCCAGGTGCTATATCAGTAACTAATGGCCCTAAAACATAGAAAGGTGCTCCATGACATAACTTCTTTTCTAAAACCATATTAGATTTTATTTCATTTAAAGCCATATGACCTGGCCCCTCTATCATTACTTGAACATTCTTTTCCCAAGCTCTCTTAGTTAATTCTCCTAAAGTAATAAGTTCTTTTATTTGACTAGCATCAGTTGAATCTGCAAGACATCCTGGTCTCATAGCATCACCTAAAGAAATAGTCATATCATATTTTGCACATATATCTAAAAGTTTATCATAATATTCATAAAATGGATTTTCCTTATTATTCAACTCCATCCAAGCAAATAATAAAGATCCACCTCTTGATACTATATGTGTAAGTCTTTTGTTTCTTTTTATAGTTTCAGCTGTTTCTCTATTTAATCCTGCATGAATTGTTATAAAGTCCACACCATCTCTACCATGCTTATCAACTACATCTAGAAATTCTTGTGCTGTTATATCTTTTAATTCTTTATCATAGAATCCAACAGCATCATATATAGGAACAGTTCCAAGCATAGCTGTAGACATATCCACAATTTTCTTTCTCATTCCTTCTGTTTTTCCATAGTTAGATAAATCCATTATTGCTTCTGCCTTCATCTCTAATGCTACTTTTACTTTTTCTAATTCTCTATCACATTCAGGACAATCCTTGGAAATCCCTAAATTAACGTTTATTTTAGTTTTTAATCCTTGTCCTACTCCTTCTGGACTTAAACTTTTATGATTCTTATTTGCTGGAATAGCTACTTTACCTTCTGCAACTAATGCTCTGATTTCTTCCCCTGTCATATTCTCCTTTTCAGCTACTATTTCCATTTCTCTAGTTATTATCCCTTTTCTAGCCGCATCCATTTGAGTTGTATAATTCATTTGATATCCCATCCTTTTAAAATAAATATAAAAAAGCTTGCCAAAAAAGCAAGCTTTACATTCAAAAACATTGCTTCCCTACGATGGTACTAGCCATATCAGGTTACAAGGGTTAGGAATTTTCCTTCTCAGCCAAAACATTTTGGCACCCCTAGCAATCTTTAACATCATTCTTTTCTCTTACAATTATACTATCAAATTACATTTATTTCAATTATTATCAAACTTATATTTTAAATAATATTTATATATTAATTATCCTATCACATTTATCCGCTAACTTCTTATCATGAGTTACTATTATAACTGTCTTTCCATTATTATTTATCTTTTTTAATAATTCAAATACAATTTCACTGTTCTTTTCATCTAAAGATCCAGTTGGTTCATCAGCTAATACTATTTTACTTGGTTTCAACATTATTCTAGCAACTGCAACTCTTTGTTGCTCACCACCGCTTAATTCATATATCTTCTTCTTTTCATATCCTTCTAAACCCATATGTGATAATTCTTCTTTTATTTTTTCAACTTTTTGACGCTTTGAAATTTTCACATATCTTAGTGCTAACATTAGATTATACTCTACTGACTCTTCATCAACTAAAGCAAAATTTTGAAATAAATAACTTATTTTCTCTCTTATTATTTTGGTAGCTTTACTCGTATTAGGTTTAATATTTTTATCACCATCCAGCCAAAAACTCCCCTTGTCAAATCCCTCTAATAATCCCAATATATTTAGTATCGTAGTTTTACCTTTTCCGCTACTCCCTGTTATCGCTATCAATTCTCCTTCATTAATTAATAATGAAAAGTTGCTCAATACCTTTTTATCTCCAAAACTCTTATTAACTTTTTCTAATTTTATTATCTCCACTATTACCTAACACCCCTTTATTATACTGCTTATTCTCTTTTTATTTATATATCTTATCATCACTATAGTCATTAATAAATCAATAAACATGAAAGCTATCGATAATGGTATTAGAATCTTCAAATCCATATTTATATATATACTTATTATAAAAGCTATCAATGAAGTTATAAAAATCAAATTAAAACATTCCTTATATTTTTCCAAAATTCCCATTCCGTTAAATCCTCTTATAGCTATCTTTTTACTATATTGCTCAAAGAAACAAACTATATTCTGCATTATTATTATAATCATAGCTATAAGTATAATCACTAGCCCTCCTATAATAAACATTAATAATTTATATACTGATTTACTTTCAAATGCAATTCCATCATTTGCCGGAACAATTTTATCTACATATTTCTCAAGTCCCACTTCTCTTAACTTTTCATAAATATAATCTTCCGCACTAAGATAAGGGTCAACTTTAATTTTTATAGGATTACCTGTATAACCTATAACAGTTCCAAATTCCCACTCCGTACCATTACTCTCTGTTACCACCCTTAATATAGCATCATTTACCATATTACCGTTATCAAGATTTACATCTGCTTCATAAGAAAAAGTATTCTGATTTGATTTTATGTATATAATTTTTGTTTTTTCATTAGCAGCTACTGAGTTTTCACCATATCCCTTCTTATATATTTCCCACATATCTCTTATTTCTTTTTCATTTTCCTTATATTTATCTGGAACCAATAGGATTAAATCTTTTTCATTTTCAGAAATATATATAGGATTATCATTCAAATCATAAACTAAGTTTTCCTTCAAGTAATTTGGATTCACTGTAACTATATCACTTTCGTAACTAGGTTTCTTATCTTCAATTGCAAATTGACGTTGTTCTGGCGAAAAGCTAGTAAAATTAGCCATAATAGCCCCATCTTTATTGATATTGAAGTATAAATCAGCTATACTTTTTTCTTCTTCTGATGTAATATCTCCATTTTTTACATTCATTAATGGAATTATATAATAGCCTTCAGCAGCATCCCAAGCTTTATATTTATCATTAAAAACATTTTGGATCTTATCAAAGTTATTTATTCCCTTACTTATTAAACTAAAACTCAATACAATAAGTAATGACTTCAATACTGAATTAAATATAATAATATCTTTTATGTTTCTCTTATTTTTAATCACCTCTACTACTGATATTTTTTGTAAATAAATAAAAGGAATAGATGCAACAATAAATAAAATAGCAAATTGACATAAATTATATAAAAACAATTTTTTTAAAAATCTAATATAGTAAACATTAAATTGCTTAAATAAAATCAAACTCATAATTATACTAACGATTATAAAAATTAAGCCCTGTACTACTGTAAGAACAAGAACTTCCTTAAGCCATATATCCTTATTAGAATATCCTAGCATCTTCTGTATTCCATACTTTTTATATGATTTTAATATACTATATAATATTAATAACGTAATCATACAATAAAGTGATGGCACTATCCATTTGTTATAATAATAATCAGGTATCTCTATTTTAAGGTCTTCTTCTTGAACTCCTACAATATTTAATTTTTCTTCCAAATCTTTCATAAACAAATTTATGTCATCATTATCTGACAACTGTACAGTACATTGTCCAGATAATAAAAAATCAGCATCAAGCATAGACCTTAAAGTTTTCACTTCAAATACTTCCGTTCCAGCAAAAATTGAAATAACACCAAGTTGTTTTTCATCACCAGTATCATTTGAACTTAAATATTTATCCGATTCCATATCATTAAGATTAAAACCTCTTCCATTAGAAATTTCAAAATTGTCAAAATAGCTTAAATTGGTCAAATAAACAAACTTAACAAATTGACCATCACTCCCAACCTTTGAAAAATAAATATTTGCATTATGTACTTTGACTACTTCTTTTATGCAATTATATACTTTTTCTATATTTTCTTTATCAATTTTACTAGGAAGCATAATATCATGAGAATTACTTAAACTTTGCTCTACTCTTTCAATGTTGCCATTTTGTTTTAACTTTTCATTATTAAACAACAAAGAAAAAGAGAACATTGAAATAATTATTAATAAAAAACAAATAACTTTTTTCAATTTCTCTTCTCCATTCACTTAATTTTAATTTATATATTTAATATCTTAGTAATCACCAATTCCTGCCGAAACTATAAATCCATAAGAACTTGAACTTGGATAAGAATGTGGTGAATTAGCAGTTGTTGTTTGCCCTGGTGCCTTATAATCCGTACCTTTTTCACCATTCAAAGTAGCTTTTGATTTATGCCAATATGAATCATTATAATAATATGAATAAGCCATTACATACCCATTTCCTGGATTTCTTTGTCCTCTATTCCATTTGTCATGACCAGGTAGACTTGTATTTCCTACCTCCGGTTGTGTACTAGTACTATATACATATTTAGCCTGAGCAGTTATAGCCCCTCCTACAACAACTGTACTTGCTATTAACATTACTGTAACAATTGATTTTTTCAACTTTAACATTAATTATCACTCCTTATACTTTATCTGCGAAATCTATGTATAAATAACACTATTTAATAATATATCTTTTTTTGGAAATTTCAATATATTCTACAATTTTTTTCATTTTTTGTTTTTGTATTTTTAAATTAAATTTAAAATTGCAATTGAACGAAATTCTTGTATTTTTTTGTTGTTTATAATAATTATTATTACAATCCCAACAAGAATAAATTATTTTTAAACTTTTACAACTTAAATCTGCAACTTTTTAGATATTTAAATTTGTAATATTTATTGTTTACACACAAAAAAGGCGTCACACTATTTTTTAGTGTGACAGCCTTTTCTAAGATTTTAGTTAATTAATATTTTTATTTTATTTTTAATTATTTCTTTTTATTCTTTTTAACTTCTTTAGTTTCAACAGTTTTTACATCGAATGAGTTAATGTACATTTCTTTGATTTCGCTCATTAATGGATATCTTGGGTTTGCACCTGTACATTGATCATCAAATGCTTGCTCTACCATTTCATCTAACTTAGCGTAGAATGCTTCTTCATTTACACCAGCTTCTTTTATTGTCTTAGGCATATTAACCTTAGCTTGTAATTCTTCTATAGCCTTAATTAATAATTCTACCTTTTCTGCAGCACTGTTTCCACCTAATCCTAAGTAGTCAGCAACTCTTGCATATCTGCATGATGCATTTGGATATTTGTATTGAGCAAATGCAGCTTGCTTAGTTGGAGCATCACATGCATTGAATCTTATAACTTCATTTAATACTAATGAGTTAGCCATACCATGTGGTAAGTGGTGGTAAGCTCCTAATTTGTGAGCCATTGAGTGACATACTCCTAAGAATGCATTTGAGAATGCCATACCAGCCATACATGATGCATGAGCCATTTTTTCTCTTGCTTCTACATTTGTAGTTCCTTCATTATATGCATTTTCTAAGTTTTCAAATACTAATCTTATAGCTTCTAATGCTAAACCATCAGTGAATTCAGATGCCATTATTGATACGTAAGCTTCTAATGCGTGAACTAATACGTCTATACCTGCACAAGCAGTTAATCCCTTAGGTGCTGTCATCATAAGTTCTGGATCTACTATTGCCATATCTGGAGTTAATTCGTAGTCAGCTAATGGATATTTGATTCCTGTAGTTTCATCAGTTATAACTGCGAATGGAGTAACTTCTGAACCTGTACCAGCTGAAGTTGCTATTGATACCATCATAGCTTTTTCACCCATAGTTGGGAATTTGTAAATTCTCTTTCTGATATCCATAAATCTCATTGCTAAATCTTCGAATTTAACTTCTGGATGTTCATACATAACCCACATAATCTTAGCAGCGTCCATTGCAGAACCACCACCTAATGAGATTATTACATCTGGGTTGAAGTCTAACATTTCTTTTGCACCAGCTTTTGCTGATCTTAATGTTGGATCTGGTTCAACATCTGAGAATATCTTAAATTGGATTCCGTGTCTTTCTAATACTTCTGTAATTTTATTTGTATATCCCATTTGGAATAAGAACTTATCTGTTACTATAAATGCTTTCTTTTTACCCATATCATGTAACTCTTCTAAAGCTACTGGTAAACAACCGTACTTAAAGTAAGTTTTTTCTGGAACTCTGAACCAAAGCATATTTTCTCTCCTTTTAGCTACAGTCTTAATGTTAATTAAGTGTTTTGGACCAACGTTTTCTGAAACTGAGTTTCCACCCCATGATCCACAACCAAGTGTTAAAGATGGTGCTAATTTAAAGTTAAATAAATCTCCGATAGCCCCTTGAGCTGCTGGCATGTTTATTAATGTTCTACAAGTCTTCATTCTTGCACCAAATGTAGCTATTCTATCTTGTGATTTTATTTCATTTGTGTAAAGAATTGAAGTATGTCCTAAACCACCTAATTCTATTAGCTTGTCAGCTTTTTCTACTGCATCATTGAAATCTTTAGCTTTGTACATAGCTAATACTGGAGATAATTTTTCGTGTGAGAATGGTTCTTCTAATTCTACCTTAGTAACTTCTCCTAGTAATATCTTAGCTGATTTTGGAATTTCAAGTCCAGCAAGCTTAGCTATATTGTAAGCTGATTGACCAACCATATTTGCATTTAATGCACCTTTTTCATTTAATATTACTTTTCTAACCTTATCTACTTCTTCACCTTTTAGTAGGTAAGCTCCTCTATCTACTAATTCCTTCTTAACTGCATCATAAACGTCTTCAACTACAACTACTGATTGTTCTGATGCACAAATCATACCGTTATCGAAAGTTTTTGATAATAAAATTGAGTTAGCTGCCATTTTAATATCAGCTGTTTCATCTATTATAGCTGGACTGTTTCCTGCTCCAACTCCTAGTGCTGGTGTACCTGATGAGTAAGCTGCCTTAACCATTCCTGGACCACCAGTTGCTAATATTATATCAGCTTCTTTCATAACTTCTTGTGATAATTCTAATGATGGTTCATCTATCCATCCTATTATTCCTTCTGGAGCTCCAGCTTTAACTGCTGCTTCTAATACTACTTTAGCTGCTTCTATTGTAGATTTTTTAGCTCTTGGATGTGGTGAAATTATTATTGCATTTCTTGTTTTTAATGCTATTAATGTTTTAAATATTGCTGTTGATGTTGGATTAGTTGTTGGTATTACTGCTGCTACAACTCCTATTGGTTCTGCAATCTTTGTAACTCCAAAAGTCTTGTTCTCTTCTACAACACCACAAGTTTTCATATCTTTGTATTGATTATATATATATTCAGCTGCGAAGTGGTTCTTTATAACCTTATCTTCAACAATTCCCATTCCTGTATCTTCAACTGCTAACTTAGCTAATCTTATTCTTTGAGTATTAGCTGCTATAGCTGCTTGTCTAAATATTTCATCTACTTGTTCTTGTGTATAAGTAGCGAATTTCTTTTGTGCTTCTCTTAATTCTTTAATTCTTTGTGCTAATTCTTGTGCATTTGTAACTTTCATTAGTAAAGTTCCTCCTTAAAATTACGCAAATAATTTTGTGTGATTTTTTTATCAATCTCTATGATGCTATTGTATGATATGGTTAAATTTTTGTCAATATTTTTTTTATTATTTTTTGTTTTTTTCTCGCTTTTTTCTTTTTTCCCTTTTTTGATAACGTTCTTACTTGATTTTTTTTACTTTTTTTAATATCATTTTTGTTATTATTTGGTATAAGAATTTATGATTGTATATTTTTTTAACAAAGGTAATTGTTTACATTAGATATCAATATGCTTTTCATATTCTATAATATAACTATATATGAAATACATTTATAAAAATTTATATAAAAAAAGATGCTGTCATGTGAGAAATAATTGCACATAAGCATCTCTTTTATTTTAATAACTATATAATTTTTTTCAAAACATACCTTCTTAATCCGCCATATTTAAGTTTATCATCCTCTATCGAATATCCTAACATCTTAAAAGTATTAACACTATAAATATTATAGGGTGAAGCTGTTGCAGAAATAATTTTATCCCCAGCCTTTTTCGAAACCTCTTCCAACAACATACATATCATTCTTTGAAGTTTATTACCTCTAAACTCTTCCTTAACCAATGTTGATTCAATTTGCCCAACTCGTAATAAATCTTCTCCTTTAACTTTCAAATCATATCCATAATTATGTTTCTCATATCCCCAATTTACATACACCCCCATAGCAATTAAAGAACCATCATCTAAAAAACAACCCAATATTTTTCCTTTTTTCTTTAAAATACTTAAGAATTCATCCTTTTTAGAAGGCGAATACCATTCCTTATAAGTAAGACCTTCTATTATTTCTTGCTGAAATTCCATTATCTTATTTAAGCAACTTTCATCTAATATCTTAAATTCACCTTCTATAACTTCTCCATCTCTTCTCTTTAATGAAACCTTCATAATATCACTCCTATCCTACATATAATTATTCTATATATTTACTCCTCCACTAAACACTTATAACTGTAATATATTTTAGTTTTAAAAAAAGAAGAGCTAAGATTATGCTCTTCTATATAAAGAAAATATCTTTAGTTTGGCTATCATATCTTTTTTATAAAAGATAAACTAAATCTATTTTCTAGGAGGCCTATTATTTTGATAAAGATAAAACAAAAACAAAGAAGCTTAAAATTCAAACTTCTTTGTCTACATATATAATAACTTAATTTGGTTTTTTTGTAAAGTTTTTTAATGTAACATATTTGCTTTTTATTATATTTCGCTAAAACAATTTAACTTTATTTATCTAACACTTACACTTTTAAATTCAGACTTATCACCCCTATGATGAGATCTTGAATATTCAAATGGCTGTCCACTGTCCAAAAAAGCTATTTGTTCCACCTCTAATATAGGTGAATTTTTTCCTATCTCTAAATATTTTTCTTCTATGTCATTTGGCATAATTGCCCTTATAGTTCTATGTGCACTTTTTATCTTAAACTTTAATTCTTTCTCAATATACTCATAAATAGATTTCTCTAATATATCTTTCTTTAATCCCTTAATTATATTTATAGGCATATATGTATATTCAACCACATAGGGTTCATCATCAGCATATCTGGCTCTGCAAATGTAATATACAAATTCATCTACATCTATTTTTAACTTATTAGCAACTTCTTTAGTTGGATTAATAACTTTAAAATCTATTATTTTAGATTCTATCTTTTTCCCCTCGAAAGTTGAAGTAAAACCTGCAAACTGCCCCGAGGTAGATATATCAGCAATATCTTTAGAATCAATATCCTTCACAAAAGTTCCAGCGCCTCTTCTTTTTATTACCGAACCATTCAATACCAATTTATCCATAGCTTTTTTTATAGTTATTCTACTCACATTGTATTGTTTACACATTTGTTTTTCTAAAGGAAGTTGATCATTAGGATGATATTCCCCATTATTTATCTTCTGTTGTATATCCAAAGCAATTTCCTCGTACTTTAACACGTTCATCTTCTCCTTGATTTTTTTTTATCAGTTAGCATTATTATAACATATATATATTATCGATTAATTTAATGTCATTATAATAATAATTCACATATATGTATATTATATACGAATTATTATTAGGAGGTTTAAATGGATACAGTATCTGATAAAATATTTGAACTTGAAAAACTTATTGGAAATACACCTTTAGTAGAGATTAATTTTAATTATAAGAAAAAAAAACTTAAAATCTTTTCTAAACTAGAATACTATAACTATACTGGCAGCATTAAAGATAGGATTGCACTCTATATCTTAAAAAAAGCCTACTATGAAAATAGACTAAAAAAAGACCATACAATATTAGAAGCTACAAGCGGAAATACTGGCATATCTTTTGCAGCTATAGGAAAATATCTTGGTAATAAGGTTGAAATATATATGCCTGACTGGATGAGTATAGAAAGAAAAAAAATTTTACAAAGCTTCGGTGCTAAGGTAAATCTAATTTCTAAAGATGAAGGAGGTTTCTTAGAATGTATAGTTAAAACTATTGAACGCTCTAATAATTCTAATAATGTTTTTTTACCTTCTCAGTTTTCTAATGAAGACAATTATTATAGTCATTATATATCTACTGGTCCTGAAATATTAGAACAATTAAATAAACATAATCTTAAACCTAATGCTTTTATTTCTGGAGTAGGCACTGGAGGCACTATTATGGGTATCGGAAAATTTTTTAAACATTATGATTCTTCTATAAAAATATACCCACTAGAACCATCTAGCTCTCCTACATTATCTTCTGGAAATATAATAGGCGCTCATAGAATACAGGGCATTATGGATGAATTCATACCACCTATTTTAAAATTAAAAGAATTAAATTCTATTATTCCAGTAGATGATGGTGATGCAATTATTATGGCTCAAAAATTATCTTCTATCCTAGGCCTAGGGGTAGGAATATCTTCTGGCGCTAATATGATTGGAGCAATTAAAGCTTTTGATTTCCTTGAAGATGATTCAATTGTAACAACTGTCTTCCCAGATGATAACAAAAAATATTTATCTACTGATCTTATGAATACAGAACCTATAAAAGAACATTATGTATCTCCTAATATTGAACTCACAGGAATTAGGGTATTATAAAAATACACAATATTTGAATCTAAAATTGAGAATTAGCTTGTTCAGATGTTTACACGAATAACTAATTCTCAATTTTAAATTTTCAATTATTCATTTGTTTTTAATACTTAGAAAAATTATATGCAACATCCTTAGATTCATGAGAATCTGATCCATACACCTCTTTTATATTGTATTTTTCCACAAATTCTTTAAATTTCCCCGAAGGATATTCTTCTTTGCAATAAACTTTTCTAAGTCCAGCAGTATTATGATCTATTTCATAATTCTTATCATGAATTCTTTTAACTACTCTTTCTAATAAAACTTCGTTATCATATTCATACGGAAAAATCAAATTCAATTTTCTCACCAAAGTAGGATGACCTATTCTTTTAGGTTTATATTTTCCTAAATCAGAGTCTACAGACATTAATAAAGTCTCAAAATACTTATCATAAACCTTATCAATTCCCCCTAATAAATCTATTAACTCTTTAAATTCTTTCTCTCCATAATCAACAGCATAATATTTTCCCTCTATATTTATAAAATGTACTGATAATATACTATCTTCAAGATGTATTCCATATTTATTCAATATTTTTTTAGTTTCCTCTTCCAATCCCTCTATATAGTCTACTTCCGCTCCTATATTAATTTTTATTTTATCAACATACTCTTTTCTAAGTATTTTCAAATCATATATATACTTTTCAAAATCTTCTTCAGTAGGTGCACAATCAAAATACTTTTTATTTTCCATAATTACACTTGGTAATGGAAGATGCTCTGTAAAACTTATCTCCTCCAAGCCTTCTTCTATAGCTTTTTCAATATATTTCTTAAAAGAATCTTTAGTCCCATGAGGACAATAAGGAGAATGTATATGACCATCCCTTTTAATTTTACCCATCCCTCTTCTTCCTCCTTTTATTTTCTTTTATTTTCTTTTTATTCCTAATAATAGTATATAAAAACATCAATCTTTTATCAATATAGCGCCTTTATATGGTTTTACTAAAATTTTGCACTTTCCATAATTATTATGAATTTCTTTGTTATTTAAAATATCCTTAAACTTAGCATACTTAGTATTAAATTCAAATTCATAATCATTATCCGAAATATTTAAAGCTATAAATACTTCTTCATTATTATAACTTCGTTTATATAGAACTTGTTGATTTCTAATAATAATTTCATTAAAATTCCCAAAGTTTAGAGGTTTTAGGGCGCGCCTTATCTTTCCTAACTTTTCAATATGACTTACTATTTCTTTATTATTGCTTATTATATTATTAATATCTAAACTTGGACGTAAATTATAGTCTGAGTTTTTTTGCTTTACTCCTTCTATTCCCCATTCACTTCCATAATAAATAGATGGTATTCCTGGCATAGTAAATAACAAAGTATATACATTTTCCAAACACTCTTTTTTCTTCAAAATACTAGAAATTCTAGTTACATCATGATTATCAACAAAGTTATACAATACTAAATCTTTATATATCCCATAGTTACCTTTTTGCCTATTAATAGAATGAATTATCTCAAAATAGTTCTTATCATTATGAGCTGAATATATACCTTTATAACATTCATAATTGGTAGTTGTATTTAACATACTTTTATTAGCCCAAAGATTATAATCTCCATGTATTACTTCCCCCATTAACCAAAAATCTTCTTTTTTCTTATCACAATGCCACCTTAAATCTTTAAAAAACTCCCTATCCATATAATCTGCTGCATCTAACCTTAATCCATCTATATCAAATTCATCTATCCAAGTATCTATTACTTTAAAAATATACTCTTTAACTTCATTATTCTTAATATTTAATTTCACAAGATTATAATGACCATTCCAGCCATCATAGCTAAAACCATCATTATAAGGACTATTAGAATAAAAATTAATATTTTGAAACCAATTAATATATTTTGATTTATCTCTATTTACTTTTACATCTTGAAAATACTTAAATTCTCTTCCAACATGATTAAATACTCCATCTAAAACAACTTTTATCCCATTTCTATGAAGTTCATCACAAACTACTTTAAAGTCATCATTATTACCTAAACGTTTATCTATCTCAAAATAATCTTTTGTATCATAACCATGTTCACTAGATTCAAAAACAGGTCCTAAGTATACAGCATTTATAGATATTTTTTTCAAGTGCGGTATCCATTCTATAATCTTTTTTATTCTATTTGTACTTTTAGATTCTTTATTAACTTTTGGAGCATCACAAAATCCCAAGGGATATATATGATAAAAAATACTCTGCTCATACCACTTTTCCATAACAAATCACCTACCTAATTTTATTTATATATTTTTTAATACACTTTTATACTAAAGTATATAGTTAAAACTTTCTCAATCATTGCTATTTGTCGAATTTTGTCCCATAATTAATTGAGAAAACTATTTAATTAGGAGTATCTATGAAGAAAAATTCAAAATCACTTATGCTATTGACTTTATTTATCAGTATTTCTTTATTTACAATAAATAATATATATAGAATAGATAAAATAGATAAAGATAATATTCTAGATACTTATCATACCAAGCTAGTAAATTCAATACATACTATAAACTTAAAACAATTTAACAATCAAGACTTATTTAATACATTAGATGATTTAACTTCATCTAATACAAAAGCAATTAGAACCTTAAAAAAATCTAAGTTTTTATTTTAAAAAAACTCTACAGAAATAACTGAAATTAATTTGTTGATTAGTCAGTACAAAGATTTAAATAAAGCTATTAAGCTTATATCAAGGTATTTAGTAGCTAATAAAATAGCTTATTATCATGAATTTAGCTCAATTATTACTAATATAGTTTATAGCTTAAATGATCCTACTTTATGTTTTGAGACCAATGTTTTCAATTCTATAATAGATAATTTAGGAATAACCAATACACTAAATATTTCTATAGAAGATTTAAATTTTAACGATAGACTGAAGGATAATTATAATATTAAAATATAATCATTTTTTATTGTTAGGTGGTCAAGCTCTGCTTCCATGTCAGCCTTAAAATTTGATACCTTTAATTCAATTTCTAATATAGTTACTACTTATCCTGATAAATCTATCGATTACGAATTTAAATTTATCAATCCAACCTTAGATATAAATGGTAAATTGCCAGAAGATGATTATGTAAATTTAAAGTATTCATATACATCATCTAAAAATAACACTTTTCAAGAGAGATATTCGAAAACAACTATAATCGTAAGAGTCAAAGATTTGGTATCTAGAAATCAAGAGTATTACATTGATAGAATTTAAGAAAAACATAAATTTTATCTGGAGGTTACTCATGTATATTAAATTAGATAATGATACTTGGGAAAAATATATAAATGAATATTT
>SVCL01000084.1 GCA_015058405.1 Clostridium sp. | reverse complement strand
AGGCCGGTACTCTAACCAACTGAGCTACTGAGCCATTACTTTGGTGGGCACAACAGGGCTCGAACCTGTGACCCCCTGCTTGTAAGGCAGGTGCTCTCCCAGCTGAGCTATGCGCCCAAAGTAATAAAAATGGTGACTCCTAGGGGAATCGAACCCCTGTTACCACCGTGAAAGGGTGGTGTCTTAACCGCTTGACCAAGGAGCCAAATTGTTTTCTGCATTTAGCGGTTTCGCACTTGCTTCGTGCTGACCACATAGACTATAATACAGAAATTCATTACGAGTGTCAACATTTTTTTTTGATTTTTTTTATTTTTTTATTTTTATCATCATTTTCTCATTATATTTTAAAACTTAACATACTCCTTAATCCGTTGATTTAACTAGGTTTCCTATAGCCTCTTCATAATTTGAAATCAATACTTTTTTTCTTTGAATTTCTTCTTGTATTTTTTCTATTTGATCTCTTGCAGCATCTATGAAATTGCTTTCTTGTATTATATTTACTGAGATATCATATCCTTCTCTTTTGAAATTTTGGCCAAAAGCAGTTATTATTAATGGAACTTTCTTATTTATCATACAAATAATTTCCTTATTCCATATTCCTTTTTTATTAACACTATACTTATCCCTAAGTAAATTAAAATCATTTAATTGTTCATCTATTTCTTCTTCAATAGAATCTTTTAATGCTTTATAAAAGAACACTGAAATTCCTCTGTTCAATTTTATCTTTAAAAATTCCATATTTTCAATTAGAAATTCATCAATTTCTCCTTCTGAAATTAATTCTACATCCTTATACAGAAAATTTTTAAGCCCACTACCTATTGGGTAATTAACTACTATGTCATTATAAGTCATTTTTCTAACCTTAAACTCTTTACCTTTATCATCTATATCACCTATTATTTTAGCCTTCATTAATATCACCTCACTATATATTATTCCTATCTTTATAAGCTAATATTACTATGCTAAAATTTATTTATATTAATAAAGAAGGAGGAAATGTTACTTATTTTTATATATAAACGAGTAACAATAATTAGAATATGATACATCATGATATAATCATCGTTGGTGGTGGTGCATCTGGATTAACAGCTGCAACTATAGCTAAGGATTTAGGCAAAGATGTTGCAATTATCGAAGGAACAGATCGTATAGGAAAAAAAATATTAACTACTGGTAATGGTAGATGTAATATTTCTAACTCTACTATTTCTTTTCCTTACAAAACGTACCATAGTACTTCTGATAATAATTTTTATACAAATTGTTTAAATAACTTTTCTGTAGAGGATAGTAAAAATTTTTTCTTAGCACTAGGATTGCCAATTACAGAACTTGAAAAAGGAAAGCTTTATCCAAAATCTCTTCAAGCATCATCTGTTGTAGATATATTCAGATTTGCTATTGAAGAAAAGCAAATACCTTTATACACAAATTGCAAAATAAAAACTATCCACAAAAAGAAAAATTTTATTTTATCCACAAGTAACGAAGAATTTCCTTCTTTCTCTTGTAGGAAATTAATTTTAGCCTGTGGAGGTAAATCTGCAGTTAAAACTGGTTCTGATGGTTCAGGATTTAAACTTGCAAAAGAACTTGGTCACTCAATAATTGAACCACTACCTGGAATAGTTCAATTAAAACTTGATTACCCTTATTTAAAGGCATTATCAGGAATAAAATTTGAAGGAAGAGCATCTCTTTATATAGATGATAAACTTGTTCGTGAAGATAAAGGCGAAATACTTTTTACAGACTACGGAATATCAGGACCTCCAATTTTACAACTATCATCAGAGGCTTCTAGAAATATATATAAACATAAAAAAGTAGAAATAGTATTAGATATGATGCCAGAACTTTCTTTTGAAGAAGTAGATGATTTTATTCAAGGCCATCTCGCAATGTTTTCTTATAGAAGCATTTCAGATTCTTTAATAGGAATTATAAATAAAAAGCTAATACCAACTTTATTAAAAGATATAGGAATTCAAGGCATTCATACCCCTTGCTATGATATAGATTGGAAATATAAATCATTACTTTCAAAAAGGCTAAAAAGTTGGACTTTTAGATGTACTGATACTAATGGCTTTAATGCTGCTCAGGTTACAGTTGGAGGAGTTAATTTAAAAGAAGTAAATCCTAATACATTAGAATCAAATTTAGTTCCTAATCTTTATTTCTGTGGTGAAATTTTAGATGTAACAGGCGACTGTGGAGGCTTTAACTTACAATGGGCTTGGAGCTCTGGATACTTGGCAGGAAGTAGTGTTTAATTAAACACTACTTTTTTTCCACAGTATTTCTAGCTTAGTAAGATCCTTACCATCTTGATTAGTTATGGTATGAATACTAGTTATATCATCATTTTCTTCTACTAGAGTTGCTGTTATTGATACTTCATCTCCGTATACACATTCTTTTTCAAAAATCACTTTAATTCTTTCTACATCAAAACTTTTAAAAACTTCTAAAGGAACAGATTCAATAGCCCACTTTACATAATTTACATTATTAACATGACCATTAGAATCTATATCGCTATATCTTACCTCAAACTTTTTAATAGCATCATTTTCTTCATTAACTTTTAAAATATCATCCATTTTAATATCTTCACTAACATTCGAGTCTAATCCATATAACTCATATTCTTCTTTCGGAATTCTCATTGGACATCTTTTATTTATGTTAATTAAAATAAATAAAGCTATAGCTTCTCCTAAAAGTTCTCCTTTTGAATTTGTTATTTCGTACTTTCTATGCGCATAAAACTTCTTAAATCCACATGGGGTAGTTTTTAAGTATATTTCATCTAAATATTTAGGATATCTGTACATCTTTATATCATACTTGTAAAATACCCAGCTATATCCCTTTTCTTTTACCTTTTCTACTGTGCTTCCTACAGCTGAAGAGTGTGTAGTTCCTATATCACACAAAAAGTTAATTATAGAAGATAATTTACATTTCAAGTTTGAATCTACATCATGATAATTCACTTCATACTTCTTAACAAAACCTTTAGTCATACTCTCAATCTCCTTTTTACCTTTTGTTTCATTTTATCACATTTTTATACATTTTACCTATAAATTAGGTAAAATTTTATTTTTATGTACAAAAAAGGAAGATGTTACTTCATCTTCCTTCTTAATTATTTATTTAATGCTTCTAATAATTCTTCTAAATTAAGACCGTGAACCATAGCAGCTTCTTCTATAGTTTCAGCTTGTGCTGATGGACATCCAACGCATCCCATACCAAAGCTCATTAAAATTTCTGCTTTAGATGCATCTGCATGAACTACTTCACCAATTGTCATATCCTTAGTTATCATACTTTTCACCTCTTTATATGTTTTCAATATAATTATTATATATAAAAAAATTATATTTCATTCATTTATCAAAGTCAAGTAATTTACTCGGAATTAAAGTTCAGCTACCCTCATAGTTTGATCTCTCTTTGGACCTACAGATACTATAGATATCTTAGTTCCTGTAAATTCTTCAATTCTCTTTAAATACTTCTTTGCGTTTTCTGGTAATTCATCATAACTTCTTGCTTCAGCTACAGAATCATCCCATCCATCAAATTCTTCATATATAGGTTCACACTTAGCTAAATCTTCTAAGCTAGCTGGGAAATAATCTATTACTTCTCCATTAAACTTATATCCTACGCAAACTTTAAGTTTGTCTAAACCAGCTAATGTATCTATCTTAGTTACTGCTAAAGATGTTAATCCACTAACTCTAGTTGCTGTTTTTACTATTACTAAGTCTAACCATCCACATCTTCTAGATCTACCAGTAGTAACTCCATATTCATGACCTTTTTCTCTTATCCAATCTCCAGTTTCATCTAATAATTCTGTAGGAAAAGGTCCTTTTCCAACTCTTGTAGTATACGCTTTTGCTATACCTACTGCATTAGTAATTTGATTTGGTCCTATACCAACCCCATTACTAACACCACCAGCAGTTGTATTAGAAGAAGTAACATATGGATATGTTCCATAGTCAATATCTAATAACATTCCTTGAGCCCCTTCAAATAAAACATCTTTTCCTGCCTTAATAGCATCATGTACTTGTACTGAAGTATCTTTAACAAATGGTCTTATTTTCTTTGCATATTTTTTAAATTCTTTAAGTATTTCTTCTACATCAAGAGCTTCTTCTCCATAAACCTTTGTAAGATATAAATTTTTAGTAGCAACATTTTCTCTTAACTTAGCTTCAAAAACCTCTTCATGCATTAAATCACAAATTCTAATTCCACATCTTTCAAATTTATCTGTATAACAAGGTCCTATTCCCTTTCCAGTAGTTCCTATATCATTTTTTCCTCTTGCTTTTTCTTTTGCTTTATCTAATACCTTATGATATGGCATAATTAAATGCGCTCTATCACTTATTATTAATTTTTCTGGTGTAATTTTAACACCTTCATCTTCCAAATAACCTATTTCTTCGAATAATGCCTTAGGATCAACAACTACACCATTTCCTATTACATTTAATTTATTATCATATAATATACCTGAAGGTATTAAATGAAGTTTATATTGTTTTTCCCCAACTTCTACAGTATGACCTGCATTATTACCTCCTTGATATCTAACAACTACTTGTGAATCTTCTGCAAGGTAATCAGTCATTTTACCTTTACCTTCATCTCCCCATTGAGCTCCTAAAACAATAAATGCTGACATATGCATTGCCTCCTTAATGAATTCTCTCCTTATTTCATACTAGCAAAGAGAAGTTAATAGGTCAATAAAATATCGAATATTTTTTTGCAAATATCTAAAATAATTCGTATAATATAAACAAGTTGATTGTTTATATTTAATTGAATGTACACATTAATTTAATAAAGGAGTGTTATTATGAATATTTATGAAGAAGCTCTACAATATCATAAGGAATTAAAAGGTAAACTAGAAGTAAAATCAAGATGTACTATAAATAATGCGAAAGATTTAAGTTTAGCTTATACTCCAGGAGTAGCTGAACCTTGTAGAGAAATACACAAAGATCCATCAAAAGCCTATGTTTACACAAGAAAATGGAATACTGTTGCAGTTATTTCTGATGGAACAGCTGTGCTAGGACTTGGGGATATCGGTCCTCTAGCTGCATTACCAGTAATGGAAGGAAAATCTGTCTTATTTAAAGAATTTGCTAATATTGATGCTATTCCTATAGTTTTAGATACTAAAAATGTTGATGAAATTGTTGATACAGTAGCTAGAATAGCACCATCTTTAGGAGGAATTAACTTAGAAGATATTTCGGCTCCAAGATGTTTTGAAGTAGAAAGAAGATTAAAAGAAAAATTAGATATTCCTGTTTTCCATGATGATCAACACGGAACAGCAATAGTTGTTTTGGCAGGTATATTAAATGCCCTAAAAATAGTAAAAAAAACTCTTACTGATATAAAAGTAGTTATAAATGGTGCTGGTTCTGCTGGTTCTGCTATATGTAAATTATTATTATCTTCAGGTGTAAAAAATGTAGTTATGTGTGATATAAATGGTGTAATCCATAAAAATGCAAATCTACAAAATGACTCACTAAAAGAACTTGCAGAAATAACCAATCCGAACAATGAAACAGGTACTCTAAAAGATGCAATAAAAAATGCTGACATATTTATAGGTGTTTCTGCTCCAAATTTAGTTTCTAAAGAAATGGTAGAAACTATGAATAAAGATGCTATTATATTTGCAATGGCAAACCCAACTCCTGAAATATTCCCAGAAGTAGCCAAAGAAGGTGGAGCTAGAGTTGTTGGTACTGGTCGTTCTGATTATCCAAACCAAATAAATAATGTTTTAGCCTTCCCTGGTATATTTAGAGGAGCTTTAGATGTTCAAGCAAAAGAAATTAATGCGGAAATGAAGGTAGCTGCTGCATATGCTATAGCTAACGCTATTGATGACTCTGAACTTAATGAAGATAACATAATTCCAAAAGCTTTTGATTTAAAAGTTCAAAAAATGGTTGCTGAAGCTGTAAAAGAAGCTGCAATAAAAAGTGGTGCAAATAAGTAGAAAATAACATACTATAATATTTTTAAAATAGATGTATCAAAATCATGCTAGTATTTAATCTAGCTTTTTGATATAGTCTATTTTTTTTGCGAAAACACACATATTTTTTTGTTTAAAGAAACAATTTTTATGTAAACCATTGAATCATTATGTAATAATTGCAAAATATTCTTAAACAAAATATAGAGGTTGATATAAAATAAAAAAAATTCAATTGTTTTAGCAATACTTACTGTATTTGCTGTTAATTCTGTTTCCGTTACAACTAAAGCTCAAACTGATATCAAAACATCTAATAAATATGATTCAGTATCTATAAGGGGAAATTCAACAAAAACTATAACTAATGCAGTTAATGTAAGAGAAGAACCTTCCACAACAGCTAGAAAATTAGGTGTATTATATCCAGGAGATAAGGTTACTTATGTAGGATACTATGGAGTTAATCATGGATATCCTTGGGCTATCATAAAATATAAGGGAAGAACCGCATATATTTTATATACTTGTATTGAATAGTAATAGATTAATTATCTATCTCTATTATAATCTCCATATAAGAACATATCACATTCTTCATTACGTCTATTCACAAGACCTTGACTAACTTCGCCACCTGAATGACACCAATCAGTAAAGTTCTTTCTTAAGCTTTCATCTCTAACACCTGAACATACTCTCTTATATAAAGTGGATTGACTTAATAATGCACCAATACCACAGTTATAAGCAAAGCTAGCTAATGCATCCCAAGTTTGAGCACCTACCATTCCATCATCTGATATTCCTTTAGATCTTTGATATTTCTTTACTGCATTCTCTGTTCCAGAACCAAAATCATCATCAATAGTCCCCGAATAGCAACACATAATTTTTAATCAATATTGTAAATAAGGAATAATTTCCTATTTAGTAAACATTTTACATTAAAAAAAGTATTATATTAATGCTTTTAAATCATTAACATAATACTTTTAAAAATTATTGATCTGTATGAACTAACTCTAAATCAGCAAATTTACTCATAGAACCAACCCATGCCATCTTAACAGTTCCAACCGGGCCATTTCTTTGCTTAGCAATTATACATTCTGCTGTACCTTTATCTTCAGACTCCTTGTTATAGTATTCATCTCTATACAAAAACATAACAACATCAGCATCTTGCTCTATAGATCCTGACTCTCTTAAGTCCGAAAGCATAGGTCTATGATCAGCTCTTTGCTCTGGAGCACGGGATAGCTGTGATAAAGCAATAACAGGACAATGCATTTCCTTAGCTAATGCTTTAATTGATCTAGATATTTCAGATACTTCTTGTTGTCTATTTTCAGAAGAAGAACCAGACATCAATTGTAAATAGTCTATAAGTATTAAATCAATACCATACTCCATTTTCAGTCTTCTACACTTAGATCTCATTTCCATTACCGAAACCCCAGCAGTATCATCTATGTATATTTTAGCTTTAGATAATGGTCCTGTAGCTCTAGCTATATTTTCCCAGTCTTTATCATCTAAAGCCCCTGTTCTAAGCTTAAGCATATCAACATTAGCTTCTGAACATAAAAGCTTATAAGCAAGTTGTTCCTTTGACATTTCCAGCGAGAATATTACTACACTTTTACCTTCTCTAAGTGCTGCATTTTCAGCAATATTTAAAGCAAATGTAGTTTTTCCCATTGAAGGTCTAGCTGCAATAAGAACCATATCACCACTTTGAAATCCAGAAGTCTTAGCATCTAAATCTTTTATTCCAGATCCAACCCCTGTAATTTCTCCTCTATTCTTAAATAATCTTTCAATTTCTAAGAATCCTCTTTCTAAAACCACACTTAAAGGTTCAAAATCATTAGTAGTCCTTTTTTCTGCTATATCAAAAATTTTCTTTTCTGCTTTATCTAATACGTCAGATACTTCACCTTGTTTATTATAACTATCTTCTATAATAGCAGTTGATGCTTTTATAAGTTTTCTTAAAGTAGACTTTTCTTCTACAATTTTTATGTAAGAAGAAAGGTTTGCTGTAGTTGGTACTGATGAAGTCACCTCTGTAATATAAGTTACTCCACCAGCACGTTCTAATTGATCATTAGATTTTAAATATTCCAATAAAGTTAGAAGATCAACTGCCATATCATTTCTAAACATATCAAATATAGCTCTGTATATTATCTTATGTCCTTCTCTGTAGAAGTCCCCTTCTTCTAGCCTTTCAGCAACTTGAACAATAGCATTCTTATCTATAATCATAGACCCTATTACTGATTGCTCTGCTTCTATACTTTGTGGTAAACTTCTCATTACTGAGGCTTCCAAATAGTATCCCTCCTTTTATTTTTCGAATACTATATTCATTAGTTCTTCTATTTCACTTATTGCTTTTACTTCAATATCTTTTAATCCTCTTGGAATTTCATTTTCATTGTCTTTAGGAACTAATACTAAGTTTATTCCCTTTCTTCTAGCTCCATATACCTTTTCAAAAATTCCACCTACAGGTTTTATATTTCCTCTTAAAGATATTTCTCCAGTAATAGCTACATCTTGTCTTATAGGTTTATTTAATAAAGCACTAATTACACAAATAGTAATAGCTGCTCCTGCTGAAGGTCCATCTATTTTTCCTCCGCCAATTACATTTACATGAATATCAAAATCTTTAATATCTTTGTCAGTAATTTTTCTTATAACAGATGCTGCATTAAATACAGAATCCTTAGCCATAGAACCTGCTGTTTCATTAAACCTTACAGTACCAGCTCCCTTTTTCTTTGCTGGAAAAGCTGCTGCTTCTATTTCTATAGTTGATCCTAAGAATCCACTTACTCCAAGACCATATACATGCCCTACTTCGTACTTATTTTCATTATCGTTTCTTTCAAAAGGAACATATCTACCTATAGATATAACTTCTTCTATATCATTAAGTTTTATTTCTATTCCTTCTTCAATTGTTTTATTATTATATAAAGCTAAACCATATGCATCAGTTAGCATATTTACAGCTTTTCTACCTTCTATAGTATATCTGCTAATAAGTGAAGCTACACCATCTTCTAACTTAACCTTCAACTTGTTTGCTGCATTAATAACTATTTGTTCAATATCCTTTGCTGATAATGGTTCAAAGTACACTTCTGTACATCTAGATCTTAAAGCAGGGTTAATATCCCTAGGCTCTCTTGTTGTAGCACCTATTAAAACAAAATCAGCTGGTGCACCCTTATCAAAAAGATATTTTATATATTTTGGTGTATTTTCATCATCTGGATCATAGTAAGAAGATGAAAATTCTACTCTTTTATCTTCAAGTACTTTTAATAACTTATTTTGAAGTATATTATCAAGTTCTCCTATTTCATCAATAAACAAGATTCCACCATGAGCCTCTGTAACTAAACCTGGTTTTGGTTCGGGCACTCCTATATCAGCTAAATCCCTTTTACTACCTTGGTATATTGGATCATGTACTGATCCTAATAAAGGATTAGTAATTTCTCTTGGGTCCCATCTTAAAGTAGTACCATCAACTTCAACAAACTTTGATTCATCATCAAAAGGAGTAAATTCTAATCCTTTTGATACCTTTAAAGCAAGTCTAGCAGCTGTAGTCTTTCCTACTCCTGGAGGTCCATATAAAATAATATGTTGTGGATATGGAGATGATAATTTTGATATAAGAGATTTAATAGCTCTCTCTTGACCAACTACCTCTTCCAATTCTTCTGGTCTTAAAAAGCTCATTATATTTTTATTAGTTACTTTGTTATCTAAAGCTACTAACTCTTCGTATTTTTTAGTCGTTTTTTTATTTTCACTACCTTTTTGCTTCTTAATTACAGACAATCTTATTTCATCAATATACTTTTCTTGCTTTTCAATTAAAGACTGCTCAACTTTAGCTTCTATCTTGCTTTGAACATATCTTTTAGCAATACATTCTGCAATCCAATCAGCAGTATCTTGTAATACTTTTTCTATCTCATCCATAGATGGAACTACTTCTAATCCCTTTCCATCTGATGCTATCATATTTAAAGCATATACTCTTTCACAAATATTGCTTGATGACACATATTTACTAAGTTTATACTTAACAGTTCTAGCTCTAACTGCACCTTTATCTAAAACATTATCTAATATTTCAAATAAAACATTTACTTGTGCTTCTAGTGGTAATTCTTGATTTAAAACTTCTTGTAAAAAATTTATATCATCACTAGTTTTATTCATTATTATTCCTCCTTAATTATTGTGGGATAATAACTACCTTCATTTTAGTTGATACTTCTGGATATAATTTAACTTCTATTTCATATGTTCCAGCAACTTTTATAGTATCCATCACAATCTTCTTTTTATCTACAGTAACATTGTATTGTGTTTTTATTAAACCAGCTACATCCTTACTTGTAATAGCTCCAAATAATTTTCCACTTTCACCTGTCTTTGTAGTTATCTTAATTTCTTTTCCCTTTAATTCAGCTGCAACTTTTTGTGCTGCTTCTATTTCTGCAAGCTTTTGTTTTCTTTCATTTGCTATCTTATTATTTAATATATGAAGACTTGCTTCTGTAGCCTCTTCTGCTAACTTTCTTGGGAATAAAAAGTTTCTTGCATATCCATCAGATGTATTTATTACATCTCCCTTTTTTCCTATCTTCTTAACATCTTGTAATAAAATTACCTTCATTTTAGTCACCTACCCTTAAATATTTAGACATTGCGTCTTCTAATAAATTAACTGCTTCTTCTATCTTAGTATCATGCAACTTAGCTCCAGCTATATTCATATGGCCACCTCCGCCAAGCACTTCTAACACAACCTGAACATTTATATCTCCAACAGATCTTCCACTAATATATACATCACCTTTTATATTAGCTAAAACAAAGCATGCTGATATTCCAGATATATTTAATAATTCATCTGCCGCCTTTGCAACTAAAACCGGATCAACATCGTTTGGTGAAATTGCAATAGCAGTATTATTTTTTACTTTTGCAGATTTTATTGTTTCTGCAATTGTTAAATAGTCCTCTAAATTATCAGTAAACATCTTTTTAACTTCAATAGTATCTGCTCCCTTATTTCTAAGAAAAGATGCTGCTTCAAAAGTTCTTACGCCTGTTTTAAAAGAAAATCCTTTTGTATCCATAAATATACCTGCTAAAAGACCTTCAGCTTCCACTTTAGATATCTTAGGTTTATCCATTATATATTGAATAAGTTCTGTCATCATTTCTGATGTAGACGAAGCATATACTTCAATGTAATTTAACATTGTTCCTTCTATTATATCAGCACTTCGTCTATGATGGTCTATTATAATCTTTCTTTTTGCCTTTTCTATGATACCTATATCGCTAACATAACTCCTATTATGTACATCAACAATTATCATTAAAGTCTCATCATCTAACTCTTCATGTGCTTTTTCTAAAGATATAAATCTATCTTCATACTTTTCATCTTTGCTTAATATATTTAAAAAATATTCAATAGCATTAACATCATTATTCAAAATAATTTTACATGGCTTACCTAATTGTTTAACAATAGAAGATAAGGCTACAGCAGAACCAAAACAATCCATATCCGGATTACTGTGTCCTATAATATATACCTTACTGCTTTCATATATCAGTTCTTTTAAAGCATGAGATACTACTCTAGCTCTTACTTTGGTTCTCTTCTCTATTTCTTTAGTATTTCCTCCAAAGAACTTTATATCTTCATTATTTTTAACAACTACCTGATCTCCACCTCTACCTAAAGCTAATTCCTTTGCAGTAGTAGCAAAACTATTATTTTCATAAGGTGATATTCCACCCATACCAACTCCTATACTAAGAGTCAATTCTAGTTTATTCCCTTTATTAATTTTAGAAACTTCATCTAATATAGGGAACTTCTTTTCAATTTCTTCTTGAATAAACTTTTGTTGAACTGATAGTACATATTTGTTGTTATCATACTTTTTAATCATAGCTCTAACTTTTGTTGCATAAGAATTTATACAACGCTCAACTTCAGCTACTACTAAAGGTTTATTTTCTTCATCTGTAGTATCTAAAGCCTCAGTTAAATTATCTACTTCTATAAGCATTATGCCCTCTTTTAAACTATCTTTACTATTTATAAGAAAAACTTCTGATAAATTATTAAAATATAATATCAAAAATTCTTCTTCACCATATATTATGCTACTACTAGAAATATCATATAAAGCATTTTCAATCTTTAATCTTTGGTGTTCTGAATTTGCATTTCTAGATAAATCTTCTAACTTTATTCCTCTTATAACATTAACTATACTTTGGCCTTTAATTTCATCAAGTTTTGTAAATTTCGAAAACTTATTATTGTTCCAAATAATCTCCCCTGTTTTCTTTACTATTACAACAGGAATAGCTATATTATATAAATTTTCTGATATACCTCTATCTATATAACTTGTAAACTCATTCATACCAATTTCCATTTTTTTATATTTATTTAATACAAAAAAATTATAAACAGTGCAAATAAATAAAATAATAGCTACCAATATTCTATCAATATCATAATATAAAAAAACTATTACTCCCACTAAAAATGCTACTGTTATTAAGCAAGGTCGAATTGTTGCAAGTTTCTTCATAAAATAGCCTCCTAAAACATACTAACCCCTTCGATTATTTATGTAATTCTTTAATTCACTAAGGCTCTTTCCTTCTTTTTCAACTTCATCCTCTGCTTTTATTCCCATATCTAACTTATTTTTAAGAACATGATCTATTTCAGGCAAAGAATATCCAAGTTTTCTACCTAATACATAAAGAATTATTATAGCTCCCGATATACAATCCAAAATAGATTCTTGAGCTACATTACTGCCTTTAGTTAATAACTTAAAAAATTCTCCAATAATACAAAGTAACTGAGCTTTTAACTTTTCTATTATTTTAACATTTGACATAATGTTAAGTTCCCTATGTTTCATAAAATTCACCCCTATTTTTCCTTGTATATATATTGTAAATTTTTTTAATAACTAATGCAACAATACTTAAGTTATTAATTTACATTTTATGTAAATTAATTTAAAATTGTATAGCAAAAAACCTCTGATATATATCAGAGGTTTTCTATTTATTACTCAGTTGTGAATGGTAATAATGCTATATTTCTTGATCTCTTAATAGCTGTAGTTAATTCTCTTTGGTGCTTAGCACATGTTCCTGAAATTCTTCTTGGTAATATCTTACCTCTTTCAGTTACATACTTTCTTAGCTTAGCAACATCTTTGTAATCTATATTTTCAGCTTTATCTACGCAAAAAGCACAAACTTTTCTCTTAGATCTTCTCATTTTACCACCTGGTCTTCTGCTATCTCTCACGATATTTCCCTCCTTACCTTGAAAATTTTAGAATGGCATATCTCCATCATCTACAGGAGTTATGTCGTCATTAAAGCTTCCTCCACCGAACACATCGTTCTTAGGTTGAGCTGAATAATCACTATGATCATATCCACCATTAAATGAATCAGCATTATCTCTACCACCATTAGAACCAATGAATTCAAAACTTTCTACAGCAACATCTGTAGTGTATCTTTTTGTTCCATCTTGAGCATCATAGCTTCCTGTTCTAATACTTCCAGTAACAGCAATCTGTCTACCTTTTGTTAGGTATTGAGATATAGTTTCCGCAGTTTTACCAAAAGCTACACAGTTGATAAAATCTGTTTCATCTCTTTTAAATTGTCTATTAACTGCAACAGTGAATCTACTTACAGCAGTACCACTTCCAGCAGCAAATCTCAATTCTGGATCCTTTGTAAGTCTTCCTATAAGAACAACCTTATTCATTACAATTCCTCCAATTAAGCTTCTTCTTTAACGATGATGTGTCTGATAACTCCATCAGTGATTCTGAATATTCTATCTAATTCTCTTGGTAATTCTGCACCAGCGGTAAAGTTAACAAGTGTGTAGAAACCTTCGTTTACTTTAGCTATTTCATAAGCAAGCTTTCTCTTACCCCAGAAATCAACATTTTCAACAGTTCCTCCACCATTTTCGATAACACCCTTAAACTTTTCGATGTTAGCTTTTACAGTTTCTTCATCGAATGATGGGTCTAGTATGAATATAGTTTCGTACTTTCTCATCTATTTCACCTCCTCCCCTTGGACTAACGGCTGTGCTTTGCACAGCAGGGATTACAATTAAATATTTTATCAGTTTAAAACATTTTTTTCAAGCATTTTTTATTCATCAGTACTTTTAATTATTTTTTTTGCGCCTTTTACAAATTTTGATCGTGGTATCATTACTATTCTTCCGCATCCAGTACACTTAATTTTTATATCAGCACCTAATCTAATTACTTCAAATTCATTGCTCCCACATGGATGTTGTTTTTTCATTTCAACAATATCACCTAAATTAAATTCATTTACCATATTTATCTTTTCCCCCTAATATATACTTACTTAGCTAAACAAAAAATATACATTTTAGTTTTTATTAATTTTTATTTTTACCCCAAGAAAAAACTAATTTTCAACCTAAAACTAACTTATATATATGTTAATTTATTTTATTAGTTCAAACCCATCATTATTTTTATAATATATATTTTTATATTCAACTATATTCTCATTAATTATTCTATCAACTTCTTCTTTTAATTCAAAGCGTGTACAAATTCCACAACTTTGTGTAATAGAAGTTGGAGTTGGCATTATTCTAAAAGAAAAATTGTGCTTTCCTAATGTTTGTTCTGCCATCATTGCATCATGTGTATTTTTATAAACAATTATATAATACTCCATTGTTTCCTCCTTAAATTATATCTTATATTTTATTATATATATTTTTCATTTTTTATAAAGTTAAAGATAAATAAATTTGAACTATTTCTTTATATACAATAATATTTTATTTGGAGGTGTTTTTATGAATATATATTTAGATAATGCAAGCACTACTTTTCCTAAACCCAAAATAGTTACTGAAGGAATTTATGATTATCTAGTTAATGTGGGTGGAAACGCTAATAGATCAAATTACTCAAATTCTTTAGATAGTAGTAGAAGCCTTTTATTAACTCGTGAAAAAATAGCTGAATTTTTTAATTTTGATAAATGTGAAAATGTTATATTTACTAGTAATATAACTCATTCTTTAAATATTTTAATTAGGGGTACTCTTTCATCAGGTGATCATGCTATATGTACTTCTATGGATCACAATTCTACTTTACGTCCACTACATGATTGTGTAGAAAATTCTGATGTAAAATTAGATATAGTAGATGCAGATATATTTGGTTTTATTAATCCAGAGGATATAGAAGCAAAGATTAAAGATAATACTAAATTAGTAGTTATGTCTCATGCCTCTAATGTTACAGGGTCTATTCAAAACATTAAAGCCATTGGTGATATATGCAAAAAGCACAATGTATTTTTTGTTGTAGATACAGCTCAATCTGCAGGAATGCTGCCTATAGATATGAAATATATTGGTGCTAATGCAATTGCTTTTACAGGTCACAAAAGCCTGCTAGGGCCTCAAGGTATAGGTGGATTTATAATTGATGATAAACTTAATGAAGTATGTTCTTATTTATTTAGTGGAGGTACAGGAAGCCTTTCTCATTCATTATCTCAGCCAACATTCTTACCTGATAAATTTGAATGTGGAACTATGAACATGCCTGGAATAATAGGATTGTCAAAAGGTATAGATTTTATAAATTCTACTGGCATAGATACAATAAAAGAAAAGACAAGTTTTCTTAGGAACAAACTTATAGATGGAATTTTAAATATAGATAATTTTAAAATATACGGAAGTTTAGATAACACTAAAGGTACTACATGCTTATCTATTAATAACTTAAAATTAGACCCCTCAGAACTTTCATATATATTAGATACAAATGGTATAAAAACTAGAAGTGGCCTTCATTGTGCTCCACTAGCTCATAAATCAATTAATACATATCCTACAGGAACTGTTAGGTTGAGCTTAAGTTATTTTAATTCTATAGACGATATAGATTATACACTAAAAGTATTGAATAACATTTAAGAAAATATTTAATTTTTTGCATAATAACCTTCTTCATTGGAAATAATTTCAGTAAAGGAGGTTTTTTCATGGATTCTTATTTTTCTATTGATTCAACAACACCTAATGCTTATGAAAAAATTAGAGACTATCTATATAAAGAACTTAAACCTATCTTAGAAGCTAATCGTCCAGTAGTATTTCTATGTATAGGTTCTGATAGATCTACAGGGGATTCCTTAGGCCCATTAGTAGGCTATAAATTACGTTATTTAAAAAGAAAAAATATCTATATTTACGGAAGCTTATTAAGTCCTGTACATTCTAAAAATCTAAATACTATTTTAGAAAATATATATGATAACTTTAATGATCCCTATATAGTAGGTATAGATGCATGCCTTGGAAGATTCCAAAACATAGGTAAAGTTTTTATTGAAAAGAAACCTCTTCATCCAGGTCTAGCTATGAATAAAGATTTACCAGCCGTAGGCAATATGAGTATTACAGGTATAGTTAATATAGCTGGTGGTTTTGAATTTATGATTTTACAAAATACACGGCTTTATACCGTTATGGCCTTAGCTGATTCTATATCTAATGGTATTTATCATTTCATATTGAAGAGTACAGGTAATAATTCTTCTAAGAATTATTGTGATGATATTATAACTTTTCCTAATGTCTAAAAAAGATGGGATTATAAATCTTATAATCCCATCTTTCTTATTCTTCTTCTTTTTTTTGTTTTTTAAATTTACTCTTTTTATCTTTAGCATCTATATCCTTATTTACAGCTTCATTTAAAACGCATATTTCTTCTTCAGAAAGATCATATCTTGAAATTCCTTGATCTATTGGTTTAGCGTAAGTAGTACTTTCTTGTCTTCCATAAATTCCAGTAAGTAATATACCATCATTATGTTCATCTAATATAGCAATAGAAAAGCTTAAATCACTTCCTACATCTTCAAAAGCTTTATATCTCATAATAGCTACCTTTTGAACACAATCCTTCATCTTTTCTCTAGTTTCTGCACATTTATCTAATGCAACTTGTGAATTTTCATTCGCTTGTTCAATTAATTCTAATTTACTTACTATTAATTCTTCTAAATTTTTATTTGATGTACCTCTCATTAATTTTCTATATCTTTTTTCAACATTACCTACAGATTTAAATAGTACTATAACTAGTACAAACAATAATAGAATAATTATTGACATCGCTCCTAGTATATATATTAAATATTCATTTAAACCATTTATAATACTTTCCAAAACTACAACTCTTCCTTTCATAATAAATGTTTCACATGAAACATTTATTTTCGTGATATGTTTCACGTGAAACATTCCTTATATTTATACTAATGTTTCACGTGAAACATTACAAACTAATAATATCTATAATTCTTTGAAGATCTTCCTCAGAATAATATTCTATTTCGATTTTTCCTTTATTCTTTTTACTACTTAGATTCACTTTTGTTCCAAAATGATTTTGCAATCTTTCTTTTATATCTCTATAGTATGGATTTAATTCTTTTGTTTTAGTTTCTTTATGTTCTTCTTCTTTATTCAAAATATGTTTTATTAACTTTTCAACTTCTCTTACAGATAGCTTTTCATCTATTATTCTTTGAGCTAATTCACATTGCAGATTTCCATCATTAACCCCTAATAAAGTTCTTCCATGACCTTCTGAAATTACACCTTCTATTAAATATTGTTGTACTCTATTATCTAAATTAGTTAATCTCATAGTATTAGTAATGGCAGTTCTAGATTTTCCTATTCTCTTACTTAATTCATCCTGAGTTAATTCAAATTCTGATAATAATCTCTTATAAGCTAAAGCTTCTTCTATTGGATTTAAATCTTGACGTTGAATATTTTCTATTATTG
This sequence comes from Clostridium sp., assembly GCA_015058405.1. Lineage (GTDB taxonomy): Bacteria > Bacillota > Clostridia > Clostridiales > Clostridiaceae > Clostridium. The sequence goes on along the minus strand of SVCL01000084.1, from coordinate 18,549 downwards.
AAATTTCTAAAACTTGCTTATCTGTTAATTCCATAATTATAGCAGGAACCTTTTCAAGTCCAACAACTTTAGCAGCTCGCCATCTTCTTTCTCCTGCAACAATTATATAATCTTCGCCTTCTTGTCTTAAAACCAATGGTTGTATAATTCCGTGATGTCTTATCGATTCAGCCAACTCAAGAATTTTTTCATTATCAAAATTTTTTCTAGGTTGTTTTACATTACTCTTTATCTTATTTAACGGTATTAATAAATCTTGCTTTTCTTTTTTTTCTTGCATGTCCTCTGGAATAAGCGCTCCTAATCCTTTACCCAAAGCAAATTTTTTACTCATAAAAAATCACCTATAAACTTTGCCTTTCTAAAAATTCTTTTGTAAAGTTTGAATATGCTTCTGCCCCTTTACACTTATCATCATATAGCATAATTGGAAGTCCAAAGCTTGGAGATTCAGCTAATCTAATGTTTCTTGGTATAGTTGTTTTAAACATTAGTTCACTAAAATATTTTTCAACTTCTTTATAAACTTCATTACTTAGATTTGTTCTAAAATCATACATAGTCATTAGAACGCCTTCTACCTCTAAATTCTTGTTTAATGACTTTTTAACTAATTGAATTGTATTCATTAATTGACTTACGCCTTCTAATGCATAAAATTCACATTGTATAGGAATTAAAACAGAATCGCTAGAAGTTAGTGCATTTATTGTTAATACTCCCAAAGAAGGAGGACAATCTATAAAAACGAAATCATACTCAGAGTCTATTTCCGCTAACTTCCTACTCATTATTTGTTCCCTATCTTCTTTAGTAATCATCTCAACTTCCGCCCCTGCTAATTCTATAGTCGAAGGAGCTATCGACAAGTTTTGAACAAGATCACTTTTTATAATAACATCCTTTAAAGAAACATCTGATGTTAATACGTCATACATGGAAAGTTCTAAATTTCTTTTATCGATACCTAACCCGCTTGTTGTATTTCCTTGAGGATCTATATCTAAAGTTAAAACTTTATATCCTTCCATAGCTAAATAAGAACATAAATTAATATTAGTAGTTGTTTTTCCTACTCCACCTTTTTGGTTAAATACGCAAATTACCTTCATATATAAAGCTCTACAATATAGAGCTTGCACCCCCTTTCCATATTATTATTATATATATAAAGTATTAATATTTAAAGAAATTTCATAAAAAAGTAATTTTAATTTTTTTATTTTTTGACAAAAAAATTATCATTCCTAATAACTATCTTATTACTAGGAATGATAATTTTATTATTCGTATTTATTTTTTATTTTTAGGTATATTAACCGTTATTTGAATGCAATCTTCTTTTTCTGCAAATTTATAAGCAGCTGGAATATTAAACTTATCAAATACTTGTTTAATTGTATTTACATATAATTTTGCTGGAAATACTGATTTAATATTTTTATTGTTCTTTCCATTAAACTGTTTTCCTGCAATTTTTAATAATTCCTTATTAATTAGCTCTTCAGTCGCCTTAACATTTAAAGATTTCTTTATAACTTTATTAATAACCTTTAATTGTAAAACCTCTGTTGGTAAGCTTAATAATGCTCTTGCATGTCTTTCTGTTAATTTATTTTCTAAACATAAATTTCTCACCTTAGGTGATAACTTTAATAACCTTAATTTATTAGCAATTGTTGATTGATTTTTTCCCATCTTAATTGCTATCTCTTCTTGAGTAAAATGATGATCTTTAATTAGATTATAATAAGCCTCTGCTTCTTCTATAAAGCTAAGATCCTCTCTTTGTAAATTTTCTAATAAAGCAATTTCTGCTGATTCAGTATCTGTAATATCTATTACGGAACAGGGTACCTCTTCCAAATTAGCTAACTTAGCTGCTCGCCATCTTCTTTCGCCAGCCACTAATTCAAAAATTTCTCCACGTTTTCTTACTGTTAATGGTTGTATTATTCCATATTCCTTTATTGATTGTGATAATTCTGCCAGCGCTTCTTCCTTAAAATACTTACGTGGCTGATACATATTTGGAATTATATCCTCTATTTTAACTTTAATAATTTCATTACCCATATAAACAATCCATCCTCATAGTTTTCTTTGATTCATCCTCTTGTCTAGAAAATTTATCCACTTACTCTATTTTAATGGTTTTTTTGTTACAATTCCAGCTTTTCTAGGATATGATTTAGGACATTCTTTTTCCTTGCTAACTATAACTACATTATGCTTTAAATCAGTATCCTCTATTTCTAATTCTATAACTTGTTTAAGTCTTCCTCCTAATACTCCAAGAGCATTTCTAGAATCCTTAAGTTCGTCTTCTATAGCTGGTCCTTTTAAAGCTACAAAATGTCCCCCCACCTTTACATATGGAAGACAAAATTCCGATAGTACAGTCATATTAGCAACTGCTCTAGATGTAGCAATATCAAAGTTTTCTCTTAATTCTTTTTTTCTTGCTCCATCCTCTGCTCTAGAATGAATAGTTACAACATTCTTTAATCCTAACTCATTAATAACAATATTTAAAAAGTTAATTCTTTTATTAAGAGAATCTAATAATGTAACATTAAGATCTTCTCTCATTATAGCTATTGGTAGGCCTGGGAAACCAGCCCCAGTCCCTACGTCAATTAATGTTTTTGCACTTTTCAATTCATCGCTTTTAAAAGCTTTAATACAATCTATAAAATGCTTTTTGATAAATTCTTCATCTTCTGTAATAGCAGTTAGATTAATTTTTTGATTCCACTCTTGAACTAATCTCATATATTTTATGAACTTATCATATTGCTCTTCAGTTAAGTTCATATTTACATCAGCAGCTGCTTCCTTCATTATGCTATAAAAACTCATATAAAACCTCCTGAGTCTAATTATTTACTTTTCTTTCCGTAGTGGTGTTCTAAATAAATTAATAGTACAGAAATGTCAGCTGGTGAAACTCCTGAAATTCTCGATGCTTGACCAATACTTACTGGTCTTATATTTCCTAGCTTTTGAATAGCCTCTGTTCTTAATCCCTTAACATCAGCATAATCAATATCTTCAGGTAACAATTTCTTTTCAAACTTCTTAAATTGACCTACTTGTTCTAATTGGCTATTAATATATCCTTCATATTTTGCAATAACGTTGACTTGTTCTCCTACATCATCACTTAATTCTTGTCTATCTGAATCTAATGGAGCTAATGAGAAGTAGTCTACTTCTGTTCTCTTTATAAGTTCATAGAAGCTTGTAGGTTTTCTTAATTCAGCTGAACCTAATGTAGCTAAAAATTCATTAACTTCTCTCTTATTTGTAACTTGAAGATTTTTTAATCTTTCAACTTCATTTTCTATAGTAGTTTTTCTTTCAATGAATTTATTATACCTTTCTTCAGAAACTAATCCTACCTTATAACCTATCTCAGTTAATCTGAAATCAGCATTATCTTGTCTTAAAAGAAGTCTATATTCTGCTCTTGAAGTCATCATTCTATAAGGTTCATTAGTTCCCTTAGTTACTAAATCATCTATTAAGACTCCAATATAAGCATCTGAACGAGTAAGAATTAATGGTTCTTCTCCCTTAACCTTTAACGCTGCATTTATACCAGCTACTATCCCTTGTCCTCCAGCTTCTTCATATCCTGAACTACCATTTAATTGTCCTGCTCCGTATAAACCTTCAACAGTCTTGAATTCTAGTGTTGGCTTAAGTTGAGTTGGATCTATTGAATCATATTCTATTGCATATGCAGTTCTCATCATTTCAACATTTTCAAGACCTGGTAAAGTTCTAAGCATTTTAATTTGAACATCTTCAGGTAATGATGAACTCATTCCCCCTACATACATTTCTAAAGTATCTTCACCTTCTGGTTCTATAAATATTTGGTGTTGACTCTTATCTGGGAATCTCATAATTTTATCTTCAATTGATGGACAATATCTAGGCCCTATACCTTTTATTGAGCCATTATATATTGGTGATCTATGAATATTATCTTCTATTATCTTACGAGTATCTTCATTTGTATAAGTTAAATAACAAGATATTTGATCTCTATCTACATTTCCACTCATAAATGAAAAAGGTACTATCTTATCATCTCCTGGTTGTTCTATCATCTTAGAAAAATCAACTGATCTTCTATTAATTCTTGCAGGAGTTCCTGTTTTAAATCTTCTAAGTTCTATACCTAAATCTAATAATGATTGCGATAAGTCATTAGCAGGGAATAATCCATTCGGTCCACCATTATAACTTACTTCACCTATAATTATTTTTCCTTTTAAATATGTACCTGTTGCTAATACAACTGCCTTACATGTAAAAGTTGCTCCATTCTTAGTAACAACTCCACATATTTTATTATCTTCAACTAATAATTTAGTTACTTCTATTTGTCTTACTTGTAAATTTTCTTGTTCTTCTAAAACTCTCTTCATTCTATGTTGATATTTCATCTTGTCAGCTTGTGCTCTTAATGAATGAACTGCTGGTCCTTTAGATGTATTTAACATTCTAGATTGAATAAATGTATGGTCTATATTAACCCCCATTTCTCCACCTAAAGCGTCTATTTCTCTAACTATGTGACCTTTAGCTGTTCCTCCTATGTTAGGATTACAAGGCATCATTCCAATAGCATCTAAACTAATAGTACATACTAAAGTATTTAGCCCCATTCTTGCAGATGCTAAAGCTGCTTCACAACCTGCATGCCCTGCACCAACGACGATAACATCATAATTACCTGCATTATATTCCATTTAACTCTCCTTACTTTCCTACACAAAATTCACTAAATATCTTGTTTACTAAATCTTCTTCTAATTCCGCTCCAGTAATTTCTCCTAAAGCCTTTAACGCTGCTGTTACATATATAGATATTAAATCTAAATACTCATTTAATCTTACTCTTTCTTGAGCTACATTACAATTTTCTAAAGCTCTATAAAGCGCTTGTTTATGTCTATTATTAGAAATTATTAAACTTTCAGCATCCACTTCTCCACTAAAGAACATATCTTTAATTTTTCCCTTTAAGTCTTCTATTCCAAATCCAGACTTTGCTGAAATCTTTATTATATTTTCAAGTCCACTTAAATCTTCTTCTGTTATCTTAGATTCTAAGTCTACCTTATTTAAAAGTACCATATACTTCTTATCTTCTACATACTTAATTATCTCTTTATCCTCTTCATCTAAACTTCTTGATGAATCTAAAACAAGTATAACTAAATCTGCTTCATTCATTTTTTCCTTAGATCTTTCAACACCTATTCTTTCAACAACGTCTTCTGTTTCTCTAATTCCTGCTGTATCTATAATCTTAACTGGTATTCCATCTAAATTAACAAACTCTTCTATTACGTCTCTTGTTGTTCCAGGAATATCTGTTACTATAGCTCTTTTTTCACGTAAAAGTGTATTTAATAATGATGATTTTCCTACGTTAGGCTTACCTACAATAGCTAGTTTTAATCCATCTCTTATTATTCTTCCTTCATCAGCGCCCTTTAATAAAGCATCCATTTCTGCTATAGCTTTATCTAATTGTTCTAGGACTCTTATTGGTACTGTCTCATCTACTTCTTCATCATCCTCTGTAAAATCAACAGAATATTCAATTAAGGCTAATGTATTTAACATATATTCTCTTAATCTATTAATTTCTCTAGATAAATGCCCTGAACTTTGAACTACAGCTGACTTCATAGCTAAATCAGTCTTAGCTCTTATAATATCCATAACAGCTTCAGCTTGACTTAAATCTATTCTTCCATTTAAAAATGCCCTTTTCGTAAATTCTCCTGGCTCTGCCATTCTTGCACCAGCTTTAATTATTTCTTCTAAAACCTTATTAGTTGAAACAACTCCACCATGGCAATTAACTTCAACAACATCTTCTGCTGTAAAGCTCTTAGGACCTTTCATATAACTAACAATAACTTCGTCTATAACATCATTAGAATCTATTTCATAAATATAACCATACTTCATAGTATAAGTCTTCATATCTTTTACACTAGAATTATTTACACCTTTAAAAACTCTATCTATAATATCTAAAACTTTACTTCCAGATACTCTTATAATTGAAATTCCACCTTCACCTAAAGGTGTAGCAATTCCACATATAGTATCAAATTCTTTCATTCGTTATCCTCCTTAGAAGTATTTATGACATAAATTTTTTTACTTCTATAATAAACTACTATACATTTTACAAAACAATACTCAATAAGTCAAAATTAAAAAACCACTAAAAGCTAGACTTTTTGCCAATTTAAATACCATTAATTTGTATGAAAATATTCAAAAATTTTTTACATTTTATAAACATATATTTTTAAAAATACATATTTTTTTAAATATATGTTTTAACTATTTCTTTACGAATTATTTACCATAAAAAAATTTTTAAACATTAATAATAATTTCTTTTTTATAAAAAATTTTATAAAAAAGAAAGCCCATAATGGACTTTCTTTTTGTTATTTTAAATCAATAACTATTCTTCTAAAAGGTTCTTCCCCTTCACTATATGTTTTAATATCTTCACAATTTTGAAGGGTTGAATGAATTATTCTTCTTTCGTAAGGATTCATAGGTTCAAGCTTATATGCTTTTCCTTTTTTTCTAACTTTGCCCGCTGTTTTTTCAGCAAGTCTTTTTAAAGTTTCTTCTCTTTTATGTCTATAGTTCTCAGTATCTAATATAACCTTTTTATAAGGAACATTATGTTCTTTATTTATAACTAATGATACTAAATACTGTAATGAATCTAATGTCTCGCCTCTATATCCAATTATAGTTCCCATATTAGAACCACTAAGATTTATATTAACAACATCATTCTCTTCATTAATATCAATATTTGCTTCAATATTCATAGAACTTAAAACTTGACTTAAAAAATTCTTTGCTTCGTATATATAATCTCTTTTTAAAGTAACCTTTATCTTAGCTGACTTTGATCCAATAAAATTTAAAAAGCCTTTCGACCCTTCTTCAATTATGTCAACTTCAACTCTATCCTCAGTAACATTCAATTGTTCTAATGCCTTACTCAAAGCTTCATCTACGGTTTTTCCAATCATATAAATTGATTCCATAGCACTCACCCACCTCTAAGATAGTTAACTATTTTTTCTTTTTCTTCTTATTTTTCTTGTTTGATATTTCATCATAATCTGGCATAACAAACTTTGGTGCTCTAGCAGCTTCTTTAGCAGCCTCAACTTCAATTGCTTCCTTTTTCTTAGCCATGGCTGGTTTGTAATTAATGAAATAAGTAGTAACTAATTGAATCATTCCACCAAGTACCCAATATATAACTAATATTGATTTAAAGTTTAATGCCATGAATCCCATAATTAATGACATACCGATATTCATAGGTCCCATATTCATAGCACCTTCACCATTATTTGGTGTAGCCTTTGCCATTAAATATGATGGTAAATAAGTCGATAAAGCAGCTAATACTGGTAGTATAAAATATGGATCCTTAGCTCCTAAATCTGGTATCCATAAAAATGAACCTGATATATCAATACTAAGGAATGAATAATATAAAGCCATTAAAATAGGAAGTGGTAGTAATGCTGGTAAACATCCACCTGCCATACTAACTTCTTTTTCTTTATATAGCTTCATTACTTCAGCATTTGCTTTTTGTGGATCATTTTTATATTTTGCTTGAATCTTTTTTACCTCAGGTTGAATTTCTTGCATTTTTTGATTTGACTTAGCAGACTTAATGTTAAAAGGTAACAAAACACCTCTTATAGCAATTGTTAATAAAGTAATCGCTAATACATAAGACAGCCCCCCTGTTACACCTAATGATATAACAAAATTATGAAGCCAATCAAAAACAACTGTAAAGAAATTTGTTATTGGGGAAAATAAACTCATCATCATATTTATTGAATCCCTCCTATATATAATTTTAAAATTTATTTAACAGGATCAAATCCACCCTTACTAAAAGGATTACACCTAAGTATACGCCAAAAGGCTAAAAAACCGCCTTTAAATGCTCCGTATTTCTCAATTGACTCTATAGCATATTGAGAGCACGTAGGTATATACTTGCATCTAGGCGGTGTTAACGGTGAGATTCTTTTCCTATAAAATTTAATTAGTTTTATTAGTAATCTCTTCATTATATAAGCCTGCTTTCTTTAATAAATTTAATACAGCCTTATTAACTTGATAATAATCTTTATCTTTGAGCTTTGTTCTAGCAACAAAAACAAAATCATAACCTTGCTGTAAATTTTCAAGCTTTAATCTATAGCTTTCAGTTATAAGTCTTTTACTTCTGCTTCTAACTACACTGTTGCCCACCTTTTTGCTAACAGAAATTCCTACCTTATTATATTTATTCCCGTTATTATCTTTATTTTTTTTATTCTTTAATATATATAGAACTAAAAGATCATTAGCTATAGACTTTCCTCTTCTATATACACATCTAAATTCTGAATTTTTCTTTAATCTATAAACCATAGGTATATACATTCTCCTTATTTTTCTGCATTTGCAGAAAAAAGGCCACAAAATGCGGCCCTTATGCTGTTAATTTTTTTCTACCTTTTTGTCTTCTCTTTTTAAGAATGTTTCTTCCAGACTTAGTCTTCATTCTTTTTCTGAAACCATGTTCCTTTTTTCTTTGTCTTTTTTTAGGTTGGTATGTCATGAACATTATCAATGCACCCCCTTCGACTGAAATATTTATAGTAAAAAAACTATATTTCTCAAATTGTTACTTATTAATTATATATATATAGATTAAAAGTGTCAAGAAGCACGTATTCTGTTAATAAATTTATCCACATTTAAAGTTTTTTGTGGATAACTTATTGAACATTATGATTCTTATATGATATTATAATAACTAGATTGTGAATAACTTGTTAATAACAACAAGTTATCCACATCTGTGGACAAAAATGTGAATAACTTGTTTAAGATTTTCTTATTCACAATTATTTTTTTTCTCTAAAACTTTTATTTTACTTAGTTTTTAGAGATATTTAATATGTTCATAACATTTTATTATATCTGTGGATAACTTATATAATAAATTAAGAAAATATGTTTTTATAAACATGTGGATAAACATTATTAACATAATTAACATCAACAAAGTTATAAACATTTTCTGTGCATAACCTTGTTGATAACTTTTTCAAATAAAATTTTACCCAAAAAAAATATTTATGGAGGATATTACCATGGAATCTGATCTAAAAGAATTATGGCAAAAAACATTAAATATCATAAAAAGCGAGATGAGCGAAGTAAGCTTCAATACTTGGATAAAAAGTTGTGAACCTATTTCAATCTCTTCAGATACTATAAAGATTAGTGTTCCTAATTCCTTCACTCAAGATATTTTAGATAAACGATATAAAGATCTAGTAGCTAATTCAATAAAAGCTATTTGCTCAAAACTTTATAAAATAGAGTTTTTAATTTCCTCAGATCTTCAATCTGAAGAAACACCAAAAGAACATAAAAAAGAAAAGTCACTAGTAGTTAACGATGAAATGTCTACTACATTAAACCCTAAGTATACTTTTGATTCTTTTGTAATTGGAAATAGCAATAGATTTGCTCATGCAGCATCTCTAGCTGTAGCAGAAGCACCCGCAAAAGCTTATAATCCTCTATTTATATATGGAGGCGTTGGTCTTGGCAAAACTCACTTAATGCATGCCATAGGTCACTACATATTACAAAACAACCCTAATGCTAAGGTTGTTTACGTTTCATCTGAAAAATTCACTAACGAACTAATAAATTCTATTAGGGATGATAAAAATGAAGAATTTAGAAATAAATATAGAAACGTAGATATACTTTTAATAGATGATATACAATTTATAGCCGGCAAAGAAAGAACTCAAGAAGAATTCTTCCACACTTTCAATGCTTTACACGATGCAAATAAACAAATTATTTTATCATCTGATAGACCACCTAAAGAAATACCAACATTAGAAGATAGGCTTCGCTCAAGATTTGAATGGGGTTTAATTGCCGACATACAAATTCCAGACTTTGAAACAAGAATGGCTATATTAAAGAAAAAAGCAGATGTAGAAAAGTTAAATGTCGAAAATGAAGTTATGGTTTATATCGCAACAAAAATAAAATCTAATATTCGTGAGCTTGAAGGAGCATTAATTAGAATAGTCGCTTACTCTTCTTTAACTAATAGAGAAATAACAGTAGATTTAGCATCTGAAGCCTTAAAAGATATTATATCTAAAAAGCAGGGAAAAAATATCACTATAAATCTTATACAAGATATTGTTTCTAGCTATTTTAACTTAAGAGTTGAAGATTTAAAGTCTCAAAGAAGAACTAGAAATGTAGCTTACCCAAGACAAATAGCTATGTACCTAAGCAGAAAACTTACTGATATGTCTTTACCTAAGATTGGAGAAGAGTTTGGTGGAAGAGATCATACAACTGTAATTCATGCATATGAAAAAATTTCAGACAATCTTAATACAGACGAAACCTTACAACATACCATCGAAGACATAACTAAAAAACTAACTCAAAACTAATTCACATATGTGGATAATAATATGTGATTTATTTGTGGGTAACTTTTAAAAAGCGTTTTTTTTGTTAATACTGTGGATAAGGTGTAAATTTTTTTAACAACTTATCCACAATATTTTTTTGCGTTTTGTTCGAAAATAACTTGGTTTAGTTAAGTTATACACAAATCCACAAGCCCTATTACTACTATTATAATATATATTATCATCTCTATACTATAATATGGGGATAGAAAACTGTTGATAAATTAGGAGGTACATATATGATTTTTATATGCGAAAAACAAAAATTACAAGAAGGTATCTTAATTACCCAAAAAGCTATTACAGGAAAATCAACAATGTCTATACTAGAAGGTATTTATATAAATGCAACTAAAAACGGTCTAACTTTAATAGGATCTGATATGGATGTTTCTATTGAAACTCAAGTTGAAGCTGATGTTATAGAAGAAGGTACTGTAGTTATTGATTCTAAGATGTTTGGAGAAATAATAAGAAAACTACCAAATTCAGATATAAAGATTGAAATAATAGAAAATGATACTATACAAATAACTTGCCAAAAATCAGTGTTTAATATAGTTTACATGAAGGCTGATGAATTCCCATCATTACCAACAATAGATGAAGATAAACAAATAGAGGTTCCTCAAAATATATTAAAAAATATGATAAAAAGTACATCTTTTGCAATAGCTCAAGATGAAACTCGTCCAATATTACAAGGTATCCTTTTTGAATTAAAAGATAAAAAGTTAAATTTAGTTGCTCTTGATGGATATAGATTAGCTATAAAATCTGAATATCTAGACAATGATTTTGATGTAGATGTAGTAATTCCAGGTAAAACTTTAAATGAAGTAGCCAAAATACTTGAGGATGTGGATTCTTTAGTAAACATAACATTTACAAACAACCATATACTATTTAATTTAGAACATACAAAAGTTATTTCAAGATTACTTGATGGAAAATATGTAAATTATAATTCATTATTACCTCAAGAACACAAATTATCAGTAGAGGTAAATAAACAAGAATTACAAAATGGTATTGAAAGAGCTTCTTTAATGGCTAAAGAAGGTAATAGTAATCTAATAAAATTAGATTTCCAAGAAGATAACTTAGTTTTAACTTCAAATTCTCAATTTGGTAAAGTAAGAGAAGAAGTAGGAATAAATTTGCAAGGTGAAGAAGTTCAAATTGCATTTAACTCTAGATATCTTTTAGATGTATTGAAAAATATGGAAGATGATACTGTTATTTTAGAAATGACATCAAGCGTAACTCCATGTGTTATAAAAGCTAAACGAACAGATTCATATAAATACTTAGTTTTACCAGTTAGATTAATTAGATAGGAGGATTGCATAAATATTCATTTTTTATGCATAAATAGCTTTGAAAGAAATAAAAATTAATACAGAATTTATAAAATTAGACGCATTTTTAAAATGGTGTGGTATAGCATCTTTAGGTTCAGAGGCTAAGATGTATATATACGATGAATTAGTAAAAGTTAATGGAGAAATTTGTATCCAAAGAGGAAAGAAAATAAGATCAGGTGATATAGTATCCTTTGATGGAGAAGATTATAAAGTTATATAAATTTTAATTGCTTAGTAATTATGCTTTTAGCGTTTATTTCTTTAATATGATATAATTATATAGGTGTATAGGTATGTTTATAAAAAAATTAATGTTAGTTAATTATAGGAATTACAAAGAATTAGAATTAGATTTTTGTAGTAATGTTAATGTCTTTATGGGAGACAATGCTCAAGGTAAAACAAACATATTAGAGGCTATCTATTATTGTGGTTTTGCAAAATCACATAGAACTTCAAGAGATAAAGAATTAATTAATTGGGAATCCAATAATTCTTTTATTAGCTTAGATATCGGAAAGAGTAGACTTGATAAAAGAATAGATATTAACATACTAAAGGATGGCAGAAAAGCTATAAAGGTAAATTCTATAAAAATTAATAAGATTGGAGAACTTTTCGGAACGTTTAATGTAGTTATGTTTTCTCCAGAGGACTTAAAGATAATAAAAGAATCTCCAGGTATAAGAAGAAGATTCATAGATATGGAATTATGTCAATTAGATAAAAAATATTATTATAATCTTGTTCAATACAATAAAGTAATAAACGAAAGAAATATTATATTGAAAAATAGAAATGTAAATGAAGACATATTAGATATATATGATGAACAATTATCTGGATTTGGAGAATATATAATTAAGGCTAGATTAGCGTATATAGAAAAACTAAATAAGTATGGAAAAGAAATCCATAAAGAAATTACTTTAGGTAAAGAAGACATTAGTTTTAAATACATATCTTCTGTTAAAAGTTTAGAAGATATAAAAACTGACTTTTATGAGCAGCTAAAGAAAAATAGAAAAAAGGATATAGATAAAGGTATATCTACTACAGGTCCTCATAGGGATGATTTTTCTGTATTTATAAATGGTGTTGAGACCAAAAGTTATGGATCTCAAGGACAGCAAAGAACTGCTGTATTAACTATGAAGTTTTCATCATTAAAAATTATTAAAGAAATTAATGGTGAATACCCAGTTTTATTATTAGACGATGTATTATCAGAGCTTGATTTTAATAGAAAGAGATATGTTTTAAGTACTATTAGCGATATACAAACTATTATAACTTGTACTGGTATAGCTGATATAAATGAATATTTAGATTCAAATTCAAAAGTATTTAAGGTGGAAAATGGGAAGGTATCCACTTAGAAGGAGGGATAATTCATGTTTTTGCATTTAGGAGAGAACGTCACAGTTCCAATAAAAGATATTATAGGTATTTTTGATTTAGAAACTACAATGTATAGTGCAGATACGAATCAGTTTTTAAGAATGGCAGAAGAAGATGGATTTGTTGAAAGAATAACAGATGAAACACCAAAGTCTTATGTAGTAGCAGAAGTTGATAAAATGAGTAAGATATATTTATCACCAATATCTTCAGCTACTTTAAGTAAAAGAACATATATAGATTATAACTCGTAGGTCCAATATTAAGCCTTCGTGTTTAATTAGTTTGATAATTTTTTAGGAGGAATCTATGTTGGAACAAAACAAACAAAATTACGATGAGAATCAGATACAGGTTCTAGAAGGACTAGAAGCTGTTAGAAAAAGACCAGGTATGTACATTGGTAGTACTAGTTCAAGAGGATTACATCATTTAGTTTATGAGATTGTTGATAATAGTATTGATGAAGCTTTAGCTGGATATTGTGATACTATACTAGTTACGATTAATGAAGATAATTCTATAGAAGTAGAAGATAACGGAAGAGGAATGCCAGTTGGTATGCATCCAAAGATGCACAAATCTACAGTAGAAGTTATTATGACTATACTTCATGCCGGAGGAAAATTCGGTGGTGGAGGATACAAAGTTTCTGGTGGATTACATGGGGTTGGTGCTTCAGTTGTTAATGCTCTTTCAGAAAAATGTATCGTAACAGTAAAAAGAGAAGGGCACCTTTGGCAACAAGAATATGCGCAAGGTAAGGTTTTAACAGACCTAAAAATTGTAGGTGACAGTGAAGAAACTGGTACTAAAACATATTTTAAACCAGATCCAGAAATATTTGATGATGTTATATATGATTTTGGCGTGCTTTCTCAAAGATTAAGAGAATTAGCATTTTTAAATAAAGGAATAAATATTACTTTAATTGATAAAAGAGAAGATAAAAAAGAAGTATTCCATTATGAAGGAGGAATAAAATCCTTTGTTTCATACCTAAACAGAAATAAAGAAGCTTTACATAAGGAACCAATATATGTAGAAGGTGTGAAAGATGGAATATCAGTAGAAGTAGCTCTTCAATATAATGATGGATACAATGAAAATATTTTTTCATTCGCTAATAATATAGATACAATTGAAGGTGGAACTCACTTAGTAGGATTTAAGACTGCTTTAACTAGAGTACTTAATGATTATGCTAAGAAGTTTGGTCATTTAAAAGAAAATGATAAAAATTTATCTGGAGATGATATAAGAGAAGGATTAACTTCAGTAATATCAGTTAAAATAAGTGAACCTCAATTTGAAGGTCAAACAAAGACTAAATTAGGAAATAGTGAAGTTAGAGGTATAGTTGATTCAATTGTTGGAGAAGGTGTTGGAGTATTCTTAGAAGAAAACCCAGCAATATCTAAAACAATTATAGATAAAGCTTTAATGGCAGCTAGAGCTAGAGATGCAGCTAGAAAAGCTAGGGAGTTAACTAGAAAGTCAGTATTAGAACGTTCATCACTACCAGGTAAATTAGCAGATTGTTCTTCTAAAGACCCTAGAGAATGTGAAATATATATAGTCGAAGGGGATTCTGCGGGAGGTTCAGCTAAACAAGGAAGAAATAGAAAATTCCAAGCTATATTACCGTTAAGAGGTAAGATACTAAACGTAGAAAAACAAAGATTAGACAGAATATTAAATGCAGATACTATAAGATCTATGATTACAGCTTTTGGTGCTGGAATTGGTGCAGATTTTGACATAGAAAAGATAAGATATCATAGAATAATCATCATGACAGATGCCGATGTTGATGGAGCTCACATCAGAACTTTATTATTAACATTCTTCTATAGATATATGAGAGACTTAATAGATGGAGGTCACGTTTATATAGCACAACCACCATTATACAAAGTTAATAAAAATAAAAAAGAAGCTTATGCTTATAGCGATGAAGAACTTGAAAAGATTTTAGAAGAGTTTGGCGGTAAAGATAGCTCAACAAGTATTCAAAGATACAAAGGTCTTGGAGAAATGAATGCTGAACAATTATGGGATACTACAATGGACCCTGAAAAGAGAATATTATTAAAAGCTACTGTAGAAGATGCTATGGAAGCAGATGAAATATTCACTATTCTTATGGGAGATAAAGTAGAACCTAGAAGAGAATTTATACAACAAAATGCTAAGAAAGTAAGTAACTTAGATATATAGTACTAATACGAGGTGAAGTACATGAATTTTAATGAGGGAAAAGTTATACCTGTTGATATTAATCATGAGATGAAAAGATGCTACATCGACTATGCTATGAGTGTTATAGTTGGTCGTGCATTACCAGATGTAAGAGATGGGTTAAAACCAGTTCATAGAAGAATCTTATATTCTTTACAAGAATTGGGTTTAACAACTGATAAAGGATATAGAAAATGTGCCAGAATAGTAGGGGACGTTTTAGGTAAATACCATCCACATGGTGATACATCAGTTTATGATGCTTTAGTTAGATTAGCTCAAGATTTTTCAATGAGATATATGTTAGTAGATGGACACGGAAACTTTGGTTCTGTAGATGGTGATAGTCCAGCAGCCATGAGATATACAGAAGCAAAGATGAACAAGATAGCTGTTGAAATGTTAAGGGATATAAATAAAAATACTGTTGATTTTGTTCCTAACTTTGATGGTGAAGAAAAAGAACCTTCAGTATTACCTTCAAGATTTCCAAATCTTTTAGTAAATGGTTCATCGGGTATAGCTGTAGGTATGGCAACTAACATACCACCACACAATTTAAAAGAAGTTATAGACGGAACTATAATGTTAATTGACAATCCTGAAACAACAGTTTTAGAACTTATGTCTGTAATAAAGGGACCAGATTTCCCAACTGCAGCTACAATTATGGGTAAAGCAGGAATAAGAGCTGCTTATGAAACTGGTAAAGGCAAGATAATTGTTAGAGCTAAAGCAGAAATTGAAGAGGAAAATTCAAGACATAGAATTATTGTAACTGAAATACCATATCAAGTTAATAAGGCAAAACTAATTGAAAGTATAGCTGATCTTGTTAAAGATAAGAAAATTGTAGGTATATCTGATTTAAGAGATGAATCAGATAGAGAAGGTATGAGAATAGTTATAGAACTTAAGAGAGATGCAAATCCTAATGTTATTTTAAACCTTCTTTATAAGCATACTAAGATGCAAGATACTTTTGGTGTAATAATGCTTGCATTAGTAGATAATGAACCTCAAGTTTTAAATTTAAAACAAGTTTTAACACATTATATAGATTATCAAAAAGATGTTATAATTAGAAGAACTATATTTGAATTAGAAAAGGCTCAAGCTAGAGCTCATATTCTAGAAGGATTAAGAATAGCTTTAGATAACATTGATGAAGTTATTAATATAATAAGACATTCTGCAACTTCAGAAATTGCTAAAAATACATTAATAGAAAAGTTTGATTTATCTGAAAAGCAAGCAGTTGCTATATTAGAAATGAGACTTAGAAGATTAACTGGATTAGAAAGAGATAAGATAGAAGCAGAATATGCTGAACTTATGAAGCAAATAGAATACTTAAATTCAATATTAGCAAGTGAAGAAAAGTTACTTTCAGTAATAAAAGATGAGTTAACTGAAATCAGAAATAAATATGGTGATGAAAGAAGAACTCAAATAGAAAAAGTAGTTAATGAGATAGATATAGAAGATTTAATACAAGAAGAAGAAGTTGTTATAACTCTTACTAGAAATGGTTATATAAAGAGAATATCTGCTGATACTTATTCTGCTCAAAGAAGAGGTGGAAAGGGTATTCAAGCTATGAGTACAAGAGAAGATGACTTTGTAGATCAAGTTATTATTACTTCAACTCATTCTGATGTATTATTCTTTACTAATAGAGGAAGAGTATATAAATTACGTGCATATGAAATTCCAGAGGCAGGTAGATCTGCTAAGGGAACTAATATAATAAACCTTATAGCAATTGAACCTAATGAAAAGATTCAGGCTGTTCTTAATGTTAAAGATTCTAATAAAGAAGGCTTCTTATTCATGGGAACAAAACATGGTATAGTAAAGAAGACTCCATTAGACGACTTTAAGAATTTACGTAAGAATGGATTAATAGCTATATCTTTAAGAGAAGGAGACGAACTTTTAAAAGTTAAGATTACTCGTGGAGATGCAAACTTAATTATGGTTACTCAAAATGGATACGCTGTTAAGTTTAATGAAACAGATGTTAGAGCTATGGGTAGAACTGCATCAGGTGTAAAAGCAATTAATCTAAAAAATGATGATATAGCTGTATGTATGGATATAG
Organism: Clostridium sp.; assembly: GCA_015058405.1. Taxonomy (GTDB): domain Bacteria; phylum Bacillota; class Clostridia; order Clostridiales; family Clostridiaceae; genus Clostridium. The sequence goes on along the minus strand of SVCL01000084.1, from coordinate 826 downwards.
CAGTAGAGGATGAAGAATTATTAGTTATAAGTGAAAATGGATTTGGAAAGAGAACCCCTATAAGCGAATACAAGGTTCAAAATAGAGGGGGAGTAGGTTTAATAACTTACAAAATAAGTCCAAAGACAGGAAAAGTAGTTGGAGCAACAATGTGTAAAGAAGATGATGAGCTTATGCTTATAAATACAAGTGGTGTTGCTATCAGAATCAATGTTAGTGATATATCTATTACTAATAGATCGGCAATGGGAGTTACTCTAATGAGAACAACTAAGGAAGAAAAGGTTGTTGCTATAACTAAAATTGCTAGTACTGAAGAAGTAGAAGAAAGTATCGAAGAAGAAAAAATTAATCAAGAAGATACTGACATGTAATTTAATAAAAATTATTAATAAAAAAAGATTCAAAATCAATAGATTTTGAATCTTTTTTTATGTTGTAGTAAATAATATATATATAAATTTTATAGAGAAAAATAATAATTAAATATAAGAATAGAAAAATAAAAACGTAATCACTTCCGGGCGTATCATTATATAAGAAAGAGAGAATAATATAGAAAAACTGAGTATTGTAAGGATAAATTTATATAATTATAAAATTGTACTGGTATAGTTAGTTAATGTCATGATAAGATAAATCTCGTCGCTGAGGCAACAAACAAAAACAAGAAACAACAAACTTGAAAAAAAGTTTTGAAAAACTTGTTGACAGATGTTGAATCAGATGATATACTAAATGAGTCGCTTGAGGGCGACACACAAAATGGTCTTTGAAAATTGAACAGATATAAATAAGTTAAGAACCAGCAATTCTTTTTATGAGT